>JAZUCI010000101.1:0-29058 GCA_045639045.1 Christensenellaceae bacterium | reverse complement strand
GAGGTCATTTCCGCCGATTCTATGCAAATTTATCGCGAATTTTCGGTAGGAACTGCAAAACCTTCCATAGAAGAACAGGACGGCGTTCCGCACCATATGATTGATTGCATTTCCCCAAACGTACCTTTTTCGGTTTCGGATTACGAAAAAATGGCAATTCCAATCATAAACGACGTAATTTCTCGCGGAAAAGTTCCCGTTATTTGTGGTGGGACGGGCTTTTACGTGAATTCGATTTTATATTCTCTAAGTTACGGCAATCACGGTGGCGACGAAAAAACGCTTGCCGTTAGAAAAAAATATATGGATATGCTTCCCACGATTGGCGAAGAGGGGGTTTTTGAGATATTAAAGGGCATAGATCCTATTTCTGCCCAAAAGCTGCATCCCAACGACGTAAAAAGGGTAATTCGTGCGCTTGAAATTTATGAAACAACGGGCATCCGTAAATCGGATATCGTTGACGATCTAATCCCTAGATATTCTTATCTCGCCGTTACGCCTTGTTGGGATAGGGAAGTTTTATATCATCGAATCAATCAACGCGTTGCTATAATGTTGCAAAACGGTTGGGTGGAGGAAGTGGCTGCTTTACAAAAATTAGGACTAGGTAACGAATTGCAGTCAATGCAAGCAATAGGATATCGTGAAATTGCTTCTGATTTGATAAATTTTGGAAAATTAGATGCTACTACGCCAGACATAATAGCCCAAAATACACGAAATTACGCTAAACGGCAGATCACGTTTTTTAAGCGTTTGCCAAATTTGCATTATTTAGATATGAAAAAACCGTTTTCGGAAACGGTAAACCAAGTAGTTTCCGCATTTTTAGGCGGTAGTGAAGTTTAAGGTATATTTTATACGAGAAGCGGAAAAAATTCCCCCACAGTTATTTTGTGGGGGAGTTTTATGAAAAATAATTTCGTTTTACAAGATATCGTTTTAAACCAAATTCGCAGAGAGCGAAGCGTTGCTCATTTTTCTATGGTAGACGGTAGGGAGGTTGTAGGAAAAATTCACGGATTTGACCATGAAACCGTAATTATAGACCTTTCGGATGGAAATCAAATGATGTTATATAAGAAAAACATCCTTTCCGTATTACCGTCAAAGCCCGTTTTAACGGAATCAATATAAAAATAGAAAAGTCGCTACCCCCAAAAGGTAACGACTTAAATTTTTAAGAGAAATTACGGTATAGGCCCACAACTTTACCTAAAATTTGAACGTCACGCACCATAATATCGCTATAATCACGATTTTCAGGGTGTAAAACCACGTAATCACTCTTTTTATAAAAGCGTTTTACGGTTGCGCTATCGTCTAAAAGGGCAACGACGATATCCCCGTCGTTTGCGGTTTCTTGCTTTTTGCAAATTAGCTTATCACCGCTAAAAATTCCTGCATCAACCATACTTTCCCCACGGGCGCGCAGTAAAAACATGTTTTCACCGCTTTTATATTGTGGGGGAAGGGGGTAATAGTCTTCTATATTTTCTTGCGCGAAAATGGGAGTACCGCAGGCAACTTCGCCTAGTAAAGGCGCTGTAGGAACACGGGCGTCTATCGATTGGTTTGGGGTGCGGCATAATCCAATCGCGCGGTTTTTAGAATCGCTTTTATTGATAAGACCGCGACTTTTAAGTTTTTCCAAGTAATTAAATGCAGTTGCGGTAGAATTTAAGCGTAAATCCTTGCAAATTTCACGTACGGAGGGGGGATAACCATTTTCAGCTACGAAAGAATCTAGGTATTGCATTAATTCTTGCAGTTTCAGTTCAATTTCGGACCTTTTCATTTGTAATCCTCCTTTTTTTCTAATTATATCACATTTTATTGAATAAATCAAACATTTGTTTGCAAGATTTGTTGAATTTTTTATTTTTTTATGATATAATTATCCTAGGAGGAAGAATTATGAAAGGTGAACCGTGTGAATTATACGATAGGGAATGCATTGAATGTGGAGAATGCGACGCTTGCGATTTAGATCCCAACAAAACGTGTGATAGTTGTGGAAAATGCTTAAATTTGGAAGAATATAGCAAGATTTTGATAGACGGTATTTTTGAAAGCGAGGAAGCTTGGGAAGAGTTTTTGGCTGCCAAAGCGAAAGAGGAACAGTAAGAAGAAAATAAAATAAACCTAATTTCAAAACCCCCAAAGTAACTTTGGGGGTTCGTTATTTTTTAAACTGTTGTTTTTAATTAAAGGGTTTAAGGTTCTTCGTTATCGGGTAAATGGGGAAGGTCGGTTACGTTTGGCGCGTCGTTGTTATGTTGGTTTCCTAAAAATACGGAATTTGCAGCAGCCCTACGGATATCGTCCGAAATGGCGGCGTAGTGACGCTTCGTTGTGTTTACGTCGCTATGGCCTAATACGTCTGCCACTACGTAAATATCACCAGTTTGCCGATACAAATTCGTACCGAACGTGCTACGCAATTTGTGCGGGGTGATTTTTTTAAGCGGGGTTACGATTTTGCTATATTTTTTTACAAGATTTTCTACGGCGCGTACGGTAATTCTTCGGTCTTGTTCGGAAACGAATAGCGCCTTCTCCGTTTTGGGCAAATTCGGGCGTTTCTCACGAAATGCGATCCATTCTTGTAAGGGCGCCTTTACTTGATCGGAAAAGTATAGGATAACGCGGTTTCCCCCTTTACGGGTTACGCGGAAGCCGTTTACCGAAAAATCAACGTCTTCCACGTTCAAACCGACCAATTCACTAATACGGATACCCGTGCCCAAAAATAGAGTAATCATTGCAACGTCGCGAACTTTGGTTTTTTGATGCGCGACTTTTTGGCGAGGGGTCAATCCGTCTCCGTTTTCAACAACTGTAAGGAGAGAGGAGAGTTCGCCGTCCTCCAAACGAATAATTTCCTTTTCGTGAAGTTTCGGCATGGAAAGTTTTGCGGCAACGTTAGTGTTGATTCGGTCTCGATTAAATAAATATTTATAAAAGGAGCGTACGCTTGCAATTTTCCGCGCTTTTGCGTGTTCTTTACAGTATTCGCGTTTTCCGTTGATTTCATATGATGAAAGATACCCGGAATAGCGTTCTAAATCGTCCGTGCGTAAATTTTCCAGGTCTTCTAGCGTAATTTCGCTTGGCTTTTTATTACGAAATAATTTTTCGCATAGAAAACGGAAAAAAATACGCAAATCGTAAGCGTAATTTTTGCGCGTTAACGGGGATGTTATGTTTTCAATCCCAATAAAATAATCCGCAGCGTAAGAAGGCAGCTCGTTTAAAATCTCGTCTACCGTTTTTCTGCAATTTTCATCTCGTTTTTCGTAATAATCGTTGCGCATATCTATCTCCGTTTCTAGTATAACATAATTTTCAATTAATTGCAAATTTTCTTTGCAAAAAATACCATTTTAGGATATAATATATGATGAAATAGGAAAAGACTATGAAGATGCCAAGGATAAAACACAACTCAAATTTCCCAATTATACATTTGCGCCCCATGTTGTTTGCGGCGCTTGGTTTTATTTGCGGAATTTTGTGTTTGTTTCAGTACGTAATTTACGATAGCGCCCTTCCTTTCATCTTGTTTTCTCTATTTTTGTTTGTATTCGTTGCTATTTCTGTATTATACTTTTTGCGAAAGAAAGTAAAAATACTGCTATTTTGCGCGTTAATTACTCTTGTTTTTGGTATTTGTGGTGGTTTTATCGCGTATTTACAAGTTGTGGCGTACGAGCGCGAAGAATTTCCTACCGGTTATTACACCGTATATGGTACGGTGAAAGAGGTAAGTTTGTTAGAGGACGGCCACAGTTTATTATTGGATGACCTGCTTTTTAAATCGCACGAAGAAACCTTTTCATCCGGATATCAAATGAATTTAATTGTTTTTAATAAAAGGGAAGAGATTTGCCAAGGCGCGCGGATTAAGGCATACGTTCGCGTTTCCAAACAAGAGAAAGGGGAGTATTATGCCTTCCAAATGACAAACGATATTAAATTCGTTGCATTTACGGGTAATAGCGATGTTTTTGTTGTTGGAAAAACAAAGAATTTTTTTGATAAAATACGCTTAAAGGGTATTTCTATTTTAGAAAAGTATTTAGACGGAGATGCGTTGGCGGTATCTAAAGGCATGATATTCGGTGATACGGAAGGGATGCGAGAAGATACTCTTAATCAATTCCGTAAATTGGGAATTGCGCATATTTTTGCGGTTTCGGGATTGCATATTGGGTTTTTATGCTTGATTTTGACAAAATTATTGCGGAAAACGGAAGCTAAAAATCCAATTCGCTTTTTACTTCCATCCTTTGCCGTGTTTTTATACGCCGGAGTATGCGGTTTTACCCCTTCGGCTTTACGCGCGGCAATTATGTGCGCAACTGCACTTTTATTCACTTGTATTGGCGTTCCGTACGATGCCTTAAGTGGGGTACTATTTAGCGCAATCGTCGTTTTAACCGTAAATCCCGCAGACGTGACGTCGTATGGTTTTATTCTTTCATATGCTTGCGTCCTATCAATTTTGATTGTTTCTCCTATGTTTAAGCGAATTTTGCGCCGTTTACCCACAAAAATAGGGGATAGTCTTGCAATTTCTATTGGAATTCAAATTGGCGTTTTTCCCATACAAATGCTTTTATTCGGCTATGCAGCGCCCCTTTCCGTATTGTTAAATTTGATTTTTATCCCCATCATTACGCCAATTTATATCGTTTTGGTATTATCCGTTGTATTTACTGCATTTTTACCTTCATTCGGCATTGTTTTAACAGGTTTATATCAAATATTCGAAGTGTTATTACTTGTTTTAGATAAAATTCCAAACACTCTTACCATTGAAAATTTGAGTTTAAGTAGGGGAGCGCCCGTATATTATTTAGGGATTTTGCTTTCTTCCTATCACGTAAATTTAAGAAAGAGCGTTAAAATTATTTTATCGTCGGCTTGCTTTGCTGCCTTCATTTTATTAGTGTAGTAACGAGGTTTCGGAAAATCCCTGTCAGAAATCGTTAGTTCTAGAAGATAATTTCTTATTACGTTTGACATAAGTCACGCTAGGGAATAGGAAAACCGTTAACGTTAAATGCCGTACATCTATTCGCAAAAGTCTTGTTTTGCGAATAGATAAGGGGTAAAATTGGTAAAAATGATGAAAAAATGAACTTTTAATCAATAAATCCTAGGTTTCTTACTTTTTAAATTTGGCTGGCGCCGAATATTCAATCTTGTCTTTTCCCACAGTTCTTTTCCAGCAAGTTTATTTAATTTTTTTCCGTAAGATTTTACTCTATAGTTTTTTTCTTTTAGTACGATTTTACGTGAAATGATTGAATTAAAACAAAATTGTGGATAACTCTATTTTTTGCCTAAAACGCTTAAAATTTAATGATATTTATTCAAAATTTATATGGATAGTTGTATCTTAAATGTGCAAAAAACCCCTAAAACGGCATAAAAATCGGCGTAATTTGAGCATTTTTGTGGATAACATACCCATTTTGTGGATAAACTCCCCCAAATTTGTGGATAAAACGTATTTTTATCCATATTTTGCATTTTTTCGCCCCGAAACAACGAAAATATTTGTAAAACTATGAAAAAACAGCCCCAAAAAATAGGGCTGTTTTTAACTTATAAATATCGTCTTTTGCAACCAAAACCCGCCTCCGCTTTTGTCTGTAAGGAATTAAGGTTTTATGGAACAAATATGGGTTATTTATCGATATAACGTATCTTTAATACGGTAAAGTTCTAACGCTTTTCTGCGTTTTTTATAGTCAGGGATATAGGTTTCAACCTCTTTCCAAAATTCTTTGCTATGATCAAAGTGTTTCAAATGCGCCAATTCATGAACGACTACGTATTCTACAAGCGGATAATCTACCATGATAATTCGCCAGGAGAAGGTTAAATCCCCTTCGTTGGTACAAGCGCCATTTCTGCTTTTATAATCTTTAATTTCAACAGATTTGGGGGTAACGCCCATTTTAGTGGCGTATTCCTTTACGATTTCGGGAATTAACTTAACGGCTTCGTTCTTTAAAATGCGTTTTGCATTTTTTGCTACGTCTTGACCAAACTTAACGGCAAACCAGCGTTCAGTTAATTTCGTGATATCGTCTACGCGCACTACGGACATTTTTTTGCCGAGAAATAGAATCTTTTTACACTTAATTACGTCGTCAAAATAATGCTTTTCCTGTTCATTTTGGGAAATTTGTTTGTTAATCCAGTCCTCGTGTTTTGCAAGAAAGATTAAAATACGCTCTTCGGATAATCCGTTGGGCGCTTTGACTAATACGCCTTTTTTAGGGTGATACGCAACGCTTAAAGTTTTTCTATCCGAGCGTTCTAAAGTATATTCGTAATCCACGTTTGGGCTTCCTCCCACATGCAATTTTTATTACATATATTGTACTATAAAATTTAAAAATTGTCTATATAAAAGCCAAATATTTTAAAATTTTCAAAATTTTTCTTGTTTTAAGAACTTTTTTTGACTTTCATTGCCTGACATACTAATTTGCAATTGACAGATTTATCACTTTGCGATATAATAAACGTATAAAATACGTTTACGTAAGGAAGGCGCATTATGGATTTTGATGATAAGAAATACGGATCTCCCTTTTTAAGTGACGATGAACAAAGCAATTACGAAACGCCAACGGATAATACCAATGACGATGACGACGACTTTTTTCCAACGTGGCAAAGAAAAAGTTTTTTAGAACAAAGCCTGAAAACTGACGATGAAGATGATGAGGACGACTTTTTTAAGGAGTCTCCCCTTTCGTATTCCATTTATGATGAAAAAAGCGAAAGCGAGGAAACCGAAAATGCGGACCATTCTACCTTCGTTACCTTAGATGCGATGGAAAATGAGAATGAAGATACCTTTGCTTCTAGCGATATTGGCGATGTGGATGATTCTCACGAAGAAAGCGTTTTTGCGGATATTAGCGATTCTGATGATAAACTCATGGCAGAAACCGTTGAAGAAAACGATGTGATTGCGCAGGAAGATGAAGAAATACAGCAAAATGAGTTCTTAACCGCGCAAGATGAAGAAGCTGTATCCGATATGTTAACGGAAATCAACGAGCAATCAATCGAACGAGAAGAATCCGTTGAAGAAAGCGTGAACGATGAAGAAAACGCATCATTCTCGCAAGAATCTTTGCCTAAAGTTGATGATCACGCGGATTTTGTTGAAACAAGCGTTGATTTTACCCAAAACGACGCGCAAATTAACGAAACTGCTTTAGAAGATTCTGATAGTGATGAAGAATCCTTTGCGGAAACGGTAAGCCGTGAGGAGGAAAAAGATGATTCTACCTTTGAGGCAAGCGAGTTAGAAGAATCCGTTCAAGAGGCGGTATCGCAGCCTTCGGTTACGATAAGTAGCGACTTAATTCGTGGTCATATCAACACCATTATTTTAAGAACGTTAAGTGAAGGTGATAGATACGGGTTGGAAATTATTCAAGAGATTGAAAGAAAAACTTGCGGCCAATACACCATAAAGCAACCCACCTTATACAGTTCTTTGCGCCGTTTAGAAAATAGTGGCTATATTACTTCGTATTGGGGATCGGGTGAGACGAACGGTGGAAGACGCCGTTATTATGCATTGACGGATAACGGAAGAAAAATTACCGACCAAAATCGCGCCGAATGGGAATATTCGCGTACGATTATTGACAATTTAATTTCCGCGCGCGAATACGATTTGAACACTACCCCACCCACTGCAGTTGACTTTTCTTTACTGAAAAATGCAACCACGCGTGTGTTTGGCGTGGATAGAAAGGAAGCCGAAAAGGAAATTAACGAAATTGAAGAAAAGCGCGAAGAATTACGTAGGCAGATTGAAGAAGAGCAGGACGCGCTTGATCGTTTAAAATTAGAGCGGGACGATTTAAATTCCGTTATTTATGAAACGCGTGAAAAAACGCGTGAGATGGAACAAGCGCAAGCGATGCGCATGGAAGAAATAGAGCAGCAACAGGCTGAGTTAGAAAAATTAAAGCGTGAACAAGAAGAAATTTCACTAGATATTTATAGAAAGCAAGAATACGCGAATGCAATTCCCACCGTTAGTGAAATGGAACGCACCGAAAGGGATTATAAAAGCATTTTAGGTAGAATTTTTCCCCAAGAAAGCGGATTGACAAACGGAAAGCCCATAGAGGATAGCGATTCCTTTGCCGATTATAGCGCGCAAACCGAAACAAAAGAAGAAACGGAGGAAAAGCGCGATAGCGGTTTTGAAAAATACCCTGATTTTTGGAGTTTGGAAGAAGAACCCGCAAAAAAAGCTACCGAAAATCAAGAAAAAGGCGCGTTCGTTCGTATGGATGAAGGTGATTCCTTCCACACCCCCGAAACGGAAACTTACGAACGCAACGACAATTTCTCCGAATTTATTCGCAAGCATACTGAAACGTCCGAAGAAATTAAGCGCCGCGATGCAATTCAGGATTACGCTGCAACACCCAAACGCAGACAAGGGAAAATTGATTTTTCGGACATTTTTGCATATGCGGATCGTAATCAAATGCGCGTTCGTTCGTACGTTGGAAATAAAACTGCAAGCAATCAAACGCAAAAAAACAGTTTACTGTTCGTAAATAAACTTCGCGCTTTGAGCATGTGTTTGTTATACGTAATTATGATGGCGGAACTTGTGCTTTGCTACGTTTTGACTGCGGATATCGTGGGAATGAAGACCGAGTTCTTCTATGTCGGGATAATCTTAACCGTTTTACCCGTTTTTGCCCTTACCTTACTTCTTTCCGCATCGCAAAAACTAATCGTTCCGCGAAATAACGGAAAAGAAACGCTACTCACCTCCATTATCATAATATTTAACTTCTTCCTGATTTTAATTGTTTTGGCGCTTGCTATGGAAGTGGATTTATCGAATACTCCCAAGCTCTTGCTACATTTTGGGTACCCCATTTTGCTTTCCTTAAATTTGCCCGTTTACTTTATCATTAAAAACGCGCTTGCAAAATCTGGAAAGTTTAATACGGCTTCCTAAAAAATATTATATATAGATAAAAAGGGATAACGAAACTGTTCGTTATCCCTTTTCTTATTTTTTAGCTATTACGATGGGTTGGTAAAATTCACTTTCTTTGGGGAAAATCCACTTTACTTCGCTACATCCGCTTTTCTTTAATAATTCGGTCAATTCTTCACGCAAAACCGCACGATATTCGCAACAAAATTTGTTGATTTTTAAGGTTTCTTCATCTTCGATGATGTATTGCGTAAATTGATAACGGTCGTGATTCCATTTCCAAGTTTGAAAGGAAATTCGCTGACCGTGATTCATTGTATGTATATAAGGCGCGGAATAATTGGGTTTGTCCTTAATAATTTGGTCGTAATCGCGAATACTTGCTATAAAAACGCCGTTTGTTGCAAGTTGGCCAACGATGTTTTGTACTGCTTTATCCAAATCATTTTTTGTCAGCATATGCGGCAAAGCATTATCCATAGCAAGGATAATATCAAAACGTTCTGAAAACGTTTCCCTCAACGCACGAAAATCCGCTTTTGCAAATCTAATATTAAGATTGTATTCTTGCGCTCTTTTTGCCGCTTCGTTTAATTCTTCGTTACTGATGTCTGAAGCGGTGACGCGAAACCCTAAGGCTGCAAGACCGATGGCTTGCGTTCCAATACCGCACGCGCAGTCCAAAATATTGGCATTGTTGGAAAAACCGTATTCAAAAATAATTTTTTGCAAAATTGATGCTTGGTTTTTTACGGTTTCTTGCCAATCTTGAAAAAGTTTATCGTAATGTGGGGCTAAATTGTTGTAAAATTCTTGTGTAATATCCATAATTTAACACCTAAAATTCGATTTTCGACTTAAATGTGTTGTAAATAATGGATTTCCTCGGGGGAAAGTTTACGTACCTTTCCTCGGTCTAATCCGCGCAAGGTCAATTCCCCTATTTTAATTCTTTTCAAGAAAACGACTTCTTTTCCAACCGATTCAAACATTTTACGAACTTGACGGTTTCTTCCTTCGGTAATGGTAACGTGCAACTTTGTGTAATCGTCCGTGGATTCCACTACGTGAACGTTGCTTTTTTGCGTTTTTACCCCATCGATTTCCACACCGCTGCGCAATTTTGCAATCGCTTGTGGCGAGATATCCCCTTCTACGCGAATTAAATAGGTTTTAGGAACTTCATTTTTGGGATGGGTTAAACGAAAAGTTAAATCCCCATCATTCGTTAAAAGAAGCAATCCTTCGGTATCGTAATCCAAGCGCCCTACGGGGAAAACTCTACCAACACCTGCAGGCAGTAAATCCATAACGGTGGGACGGCCCTTATCGTCGCTTACCGTACAAACGTAGCCTTTGGGCTTATTCATAATATAATATTCTTTTTTTGCGTTGGCGGTAATCTTTGCGCCGTTAACTTGTACAACGTCCCCGTCTTTTACTTCGGCGCCCAACGAACAGGGTTTGCCGTTGATGGTTACTTCACCGCTTTCAATTAGCTTATCTGCATTTCTACGACTGGCAACGCCGTTCTCTGCCAAAAATTTGTTGATTCTCATATAAACGCTCCTTATTGTTTCCCAACGATATTCCGTCTACATGCAATATAGTATAGATTTTTTTAGAAAAAAGCAAGCGTTTTTGCGTGAAAATTGAAACTTCGCCAACTGCTTTTTTTAAATCTAAGCGTTTTTCATTCGCATAGGTCCAGCGAACTTCGTATTTTAGATTAGAGAATTCTTCTTTTGTTAAGGGATACAATGCCGGGCGGGGACTTCCCGCGTAAAGCGAATACCCCTGAAAAGTAAATGGAAACACTTTTTTTATTCCTAAAAGGTCGTATAATGCGAAATTGTTAAATCCATCGTTTAACATAGCTTTCGTGCGTTCCCACATATCGGGAACGTTCAACACTACCCCAATTAAAGTCATTCCGTTTCGTTTTGCCGCGCTAACCAAACATCTGCCTGCATCTTTCGTATAACCCGTTTTTACACCACACGCGCCCTCAAAGGTGTTCAAAAGTTTGTTTTTATTTCCAAAGGAAACGTGTGCGCCGTCCGGGCGAATGAAAGAAACGTTTTTTGCTTCCGCAATTTTACAAAAGACGGGATTTCGCATTGCTTGCGTTGTTATGATCGCTAGTTCGCGCGCTGTTGTATAGTGATTTTTATCGTGTAATCCGTGCGGATTTGCAAATTTCGTATTTTTTAAGTGTAATTCGCTTGCAAAATCGTTCATTTGCGCAACGAAATTTTCCTCGCTTCCTGCGGTGGCTATGGCAACGGCGGTTGCCGCGTCGTTACCCGAGCGAAGCATAACCCCGTAAAGCAATTGTTCTAACGTCCAAATTTCTCCTTCTTTTAAGTAGATGGAACTTCCTTCAACCCCACACATTTCTTTGGTTATCGTAACGTTTTTTTGTAAATTTTGCCCGCGAATTGCAAGATACGCAGTTAAAATTTTGGTGGTACTAGCCATTTCCATAATCGTATCTGCATTAGATTCGCTTAAAACTCTGCCACTAAACAGTTCGGTTACGATTGCGCCGGAAGCGGTGTTTTTATAACTTGCGGTATTTACGGAAAGATCTTTTTCCATGGGAATTGCGTAATATTCCACGATACAAAAGCAAGAAATTAACGTTATGACCACGAAAAGTCCATATATCATACGCTCGTGTATTTTCATTATTGTTTCTCCGTATTATTTTTAGATAAATTGACCAAAAATTCGGAAGCGGAATCAAAAAGTTTTTCCATGGGTTGATTCGTTACGTTTACGAACTTTAAACCTTGCCCTCGGTCGACTAAAAAGCCCGTAGGTTTCATGGATAGAATTGCTCCGTTTCCGCCGGCAAAAGGAAACGGCTCGTCGTATTTCATAAATTTTACGTCACCATATTCCCCACCGCCGCAAATAAAACCGATGGTAACTTTTGATATGGGGATAATCGTACTTCCGTCCATCGTAGTTACGGGCTTTCCTACTACGGTATTTGTGTCGATTACGCTGCCTAAGTTTTCCATAATATTTGAAACCATTTCAGATAGTTTGTTTTCTTTTAGCATATTTTAACCTCTCGTTCAATAGATGTTTTATGATTGAAAAACCTAAAATTAGGGGGGTAAACCAAAAAACGGCGCGTGCGGTAAGTGTAAATTTGTTTTCCGTGGAAGCGTAAATTTCTGTAATGTTAATGCGAAGCGCGTTCTTTTTCGTGCGAATAACGGAAATTATGGGAATCAAAATAGAATTAACGCTTTGCAAGAAGAATAAGGTTTCCGTGGCGTTCGTTGGATTTCCGCTTTCAATTACTGCGGAAATTGCGCTTAAATGAAACCCCTTTGCTACGTCGTATCGCGCTTTGTTTTCCTTAAATAAAGTTAAAAAGGAAACGGATTTTACTTTTTTGTTTTTGTATACCCATATTTTCCCTGTGGAAAACTGCAAAAATCCGCCGATAACGTGTAAAAAACCGTACAGATTACAATTCCAAAATAGCCGTTTATCTAATTTCGTATAGTATCCTTCACACCACACGCCAATAGGCAAAAATAATAATAAAGCGCTGATAAACACAATCCACGGCAGTAGCATAGCATTATTACTATTTGCAATAAAATTAACCTTATGCGTTTTTTGCATAAAAAAACGCCCGACCAACGTCGGGCGTAAAATGGGATTAATTTATTCGATATGTATTAATTCTTCTTCCTTAATAAAATCGGGAATATCGTCGTCATCAAAAGAAATTTCTTCTTGAATTTCTTCAACCTCGTCATCAGTAGGCGCGATTTCCGAAACGTATTCTTCCCTACGGTACAAGTAATTACTGTTTTCATCCGCAGTACCCACTTCTTGGGCGCGGATTTTTTGTAAAATCGATTCGTAATCGGGCAAATCGCTTAAAGATGCAAGTTCAAAACGCTTTAAGAATTCGTCCGTCGTTCCAAACAATGCGGGGCGACCTAACGCATCCTTTCTTCCAACTACTTCAATTAAGTTGATTTCTAAAAGTTTTTGTAGGGCGTATTCGCTGTTCATTCCGCGGATTTCTTCTAAATCTAAACGGCTAACAGGTTGTTTGTATGCAACGATAGCAACCGTTTCTAGCATGCTTTTGGAAAGCGCTTTTTCGCGGATAGGATTTAATACTTCTGCAACGGGATCTGCATAAGCAGCGTTTGTTGCAAATTGCAATTTATCCCCAAAAACGTTTAATTTAATACCGCTTTCTTCGGTATACTTATTTTCCTGTAGGTTTTTTGCGGCGTTTAGCACGTCTTCACGCGAAACTGCTAATTTTTCAGCAATTTCGGTTACAGAAAGGGGGGTTCCTGCAATAAATAGGATAGATTCTAACACGTTTTCTAAGTTATTCAACATTTGCTAAATCTCCTTCTTCTGCTTTTTCGGCGTATTCTTCGTTTAGGATTACCGTAATATCGCCATAAATTTCGTTTTGTACTACTTTAATGCGTTGTAATTTTAACAGTTCTAGCATTGCCTGAAAGGTTACGATCACTTCGCTTCTGGTTAGAGCGTTTTCGAATAGGTCAAAGAATTGCACTTGCTTTTGTTCGGTGATTACTTCGGTAATCAAGCGAACTTTATCGTCTACGGTGTGAACGTCCTTGGGAATTTCTTTTTCTTGCGGCTTTTGCGCGGCTTTTAACGTAACGCGTTGCAACATTTTTTCAAACGCCGACATCAAGTTTTTAAAATTAAAGTCGTTATAAACTACGCGAACGTTTTCAAAATTATCGTCGGGCTCTTTGTAGAACACGTCCCGTTGATCCATTGTTAAAAGTTTTTCGCTGGCTTCTTTGTACAGTTTGTACTCTTCTAGGCGGCGAATTAATTCAGTTTCAGGATCTTCGACGTCGTCAATAGAAAGTTCGTCTTCAATCTTTGGAAGAAGCGCGCGGGATTTGATTTCCAAAAGGGTTGCCGCCATTTGCATGTATTCCCCCGCTTTATCTATGTCAACGCCGTCTAAATTTTCAATATAAGCCAAAAACTGTTCGGTTACTTGCGAAACGAAAATATCACGAATTTCAACTTTTGCGGCGCGGATTAAGTGCAAAAGTAAGTCTAACGGGCCCTCAAAGTTGGAAAGTTTAATTTTATATTCGTCTAACGGCTCAACGTTCGCGTCCGCATCTCCCATCAGTTCCGCAGCAATATCGGCGCCCATTTCCGCGTTATAGTTCAAAGTTTCGTTATTCAATTGTTTCAATTCTTCATCCATTAAAAGAAAATCCCCCAAAATGCTGCAAATACGCGGAATATAAGATTACCGCAAGTGTTCAGGTAAAAACCAAGAATATCAACGTAACCAAGTAAATAAAAGGAATCCGCTAAAATTCCAATTAAAATAAGACCAAGCAAAATAAAACTTCCGTATTGGCGAAGAAATCTTAAAAATGAGTTGTCACGCTTAAAGCATGCTTCTAAAATATGGAATCCATCTAATGGGAAAATGGGTAATAAGTTAAACAAAAACAAGGAAACGTTTAACCCGATCGTTACGGAGAAAAAGATGCGGATAAAATCGTCAAATAATAATAAATCGGGCAAAAAACGGATGGAAAGCAATAAGATTGGGTATGTGAAGAAAGCAATAAGCAAATTGCTAAGCGGCCCCGCGATGGAAACGAGGAGAACTCCCCTTCTTTGGCTTTTAAAGTTGTTGGGGTTAATTGGTACGGGTTTTGCCCAACCAAACCGTACAAGCGCCATCATAATAAGCCCTACGGGGTCAAAGTGTTTTAAGGGGTTTAAGGTGTACCTTCCCGAATATTTAGGCGTATCGTCCCCACATTTCACCGCAACGAAGGCGTGCGCAAATTCATGCACGGGAATGGTAAGCATAATGGCAAGAAATAATGCCAATAATTCTAAAATATTTTCGATCAACGCGATAACCTCTAAAAAATGATGAAATGGAATGTACGTATATACAATATACGTATCTATTATACAACGAATGGAAAAGAAAAGCAAACAAATTGTGCCTTTCTATAAAAAAACATACGAAAAACCACAAGATATAGCAAAATTCGGGCGTAAGAATACTTCTTCTGCCCGAATTTATATTACCACTAATCCTTATATGCATTTGCTGCTCTTATTCTCTGTTCTTTTAATTGGAAATTGTTTAAAAATTTCGTTTAGTACGTCTTTTAACGCGCGTTTTTTAACTGCTTCCGCGGTAACCAAGGGAACTTCTTTAATTAAAACTCCTTCTTTATATACGGAAATCGTACCAACGCGCTCACCCTTTTTTACGGGTGCTTTCATTTCGTTTAGGGTAACGGTAGTTTGAATTAATGGCTTTTCTCCCCTTTTGGCTAAATAAAATACGTCCTTTTGCGGTTTTACGCGCACGCTATCGCTTTTGCCGCCCTTAACTTTTGCCCGTTCTTCTAAAACCGATTCACAAGAAATTACCTTATCGTTGACGTATTGCGCAAAACCGTAAGATAAAAGTTCGGAGCTTTCTTTGAAGCGTGTTTTACCGTTTTCTGCGCCTATAATTACCGAAATTAGCCGCAAATCTCCCCTTTTAGCGGTAGCTGCAAGGCAAAACTTCGCTTCTTGTGTAAACCCGGTTTTCCCGCCGTCGCATCCATCGTAGAACCGAATTAATTTGTTCGTGTTCGCAAGTTCGGTATGGGTGCCGTCCTTATGGGGCATTTCGTCCATCCAAATTTGGCTGTAATTAAAATATTGGGGGTGATTGATTAAGGCGCAAAGCATAATTGCTACGTCCTTGGCTGTGGAAAACTGTCCGGGCTTTGGTAGTCCCGTACAATTTTGGAACACGGTATCTTTCATGCCCAAAGATAATGCTTTTTCGTTCATTTCCTTAACGAAAACGTCAGCGCTACCCGAAATAGTCTCCGCAAGCGCAACGCAGCTATCGTTTGCCGATGCAATAACGATGCTTTTAATCAAATCAGAGGTTAAATACTCTTCGTTTGCTCGTAGAAAGGCTTGTGATCCCCCCATGCTGGCGGCGTGTTCGCTGACGGTAATTTTACCGTCTTCCCGTAAAACACCCTTCTCAAGCCCCTCGAAAGTTAAAAGAAGCGTCATAATTTTGCACATACTTGCAATGGGGAGTTTTTCGCTTGCGCTTTTTTCAAACATGCACGTTTGCGTTTCAAAATCCATTAAATACGCCGATTTTGCGCTAATATTTAGTCCGCAATCCTCGCTTTTTGTCATCGTACTAACGGCAATTGGCATTTCTGCTTGTAGATTGCTTGTTTGCGCCGTATCGTTGCTTCTCGTATGAAGCCGAGCGCATAGCGGTTGAAAAAATAAACTGATTGCTAAAGCAAACAATAGTAATTTTGTCCGTAACCTTCTCATAAAAAAATCTCCTTTACGTGCAGTATGCGCAAAAGAGATAATTTTATTAGAAAAATAGAGAATTTATAATAAAACGCAAAAAAACAAGAATAATAAAAATTCTAAAACTACGATTAGGAAGAATAACCCAATAAATAGTAATATGTGGGGCAAGTGGCATTTCCACATACGCTTAAAGCCGCCTATTTTCCACCCGACGGGGCAAAATTCGCAAGAAGCGCCGTGAAAACAGCAATACCAAAGAATTAGCATTAAAAAGCAAGGTATCATAATCGCCACGGCAAGAATTTTTGAAATTACGCCTACTTGGGTTAGTAAATGCCCTATCGTTACTGATTTTAAAAAGCAGCAAATACAAAAGAAAACGTCGGGGAGCCAAAGTAGGTAGCGTGAAACAGTGCTAAAAATGATTGTGAAAAAAATAAGTATGCCTACGGTAATTTCTGCAGAAAAAACCCCACCTACCCCACTTTTGCGTGTTGCAATTAGGTAAAACCGCTCGCCGTAAATTAGTACGAAGGCTTTAGATCCCCCTTTTCCACACTCCATGAATCCTAAAATAATCCCCAATGCGCACCAAATTAAGGATAAAATAACGATAATTAAATGTTTTTTAATAAAAGCCCGACAATCGCGCGAAATTGGTGTAACCGTTTTATAAAAAAAGCCGCAGTTTCTCATACTATACAGTATGCAAAAACTTTGGCTTTCATTGTTGAAGGCTTATCCTAAATTGCTTCTTGTAACATTTTTTGAATAGAGATTCCGTATCCCCGTTCGGGATCGTTTACAAAAACGTGTGTAACTGCGCCGATTATTTTCCCGTTTTGGATAATTGGGCTACCACTCATGCCTTGCACGATTCCGTTTGTTTCGTTTAGTAATTCTTTATCTGTAATTTTTATTACGAAATTTTTGTTATCTTTGTTGTTTCGATCAATTTTAACGATGGAAATAGAATATTGCTTGGGATTTTCTCCTTCTACCGTTGTTATAATGGAGGCTTTGCCCATTTTTACGTCTGAAAGGCAACCAACTGGGTATAAATCGTACTTAGTAAAGCTATCGGTTTTCGTTTTTCCAAAGATTCCGCATTGCGTGTTCTTGCAAATTTCCCCTTGTAATTGTTCTTTATAGAACAATCCTCTAAGTTCCCCGGGCGCGCCTTTTTCGCCGCGATTTACACCAATGATATTGCAATGAAAGCTTTTTCCGCCTGAAATTTTCATAATTTGCCCCAACTCATTATAAACGGGGTGTCCTAAAGCGCCAAAAACGCCGTTTTGTTTTACGTAAGTTACCGTGCCAATCCCTGAAACGCTATCACGAATTAATACACCCAAACGGTAAGCGCCCGAAGCAAAGTCTTTTGCCGGTTGAATCGTGCCCGTTAGTAAATCGTCCCCGCGCAAATAAGAAATGGGGGCGGATTCCCCCGAAAAAGAGCTGCAATATTTTTCAATATCGCACGCTTGTGTGATTTTATGGCCGTTAAACGCGACGATTACGTCGCCACTTTTTATTCCGCAATTTTTGGCGGGTGAGCTTAATCCCGTATCTGTAATTACGTCGGATAATCCAACCACTTGCACGCCGTTCATTTGCAAAATAAACCCTGCGGGAAATCCTCCCACGTGTACCATTTCAGAAGATGCGGATACGCGAACGGAAAATAATCCGCTAAAACAATACAGCGCCCCGGTAAAGATGAGGAGCGCTGTAATAAAACGCTTTTTAATATGCATAAAACTCTCCTCAACGGTAGCAGTATTTGCAAAAATTAGCGTGATATGTGTTGTTTTTATGGAAAATTGTGGCTAAACGCTTGGGTTTTGGTAGGTTTAATTTATTCTAAAATGTTGCTAGTAATAAAATCAACCCTGTCTTTTCGCAATTTGATTGCATCTTTGGAATTATCCACCGTCCAACAGTTTACCAAAACGCCCATTTTGTGTAGCGTTTTAACGCGTTTTTTATTAATTTGGCTAAAATGAATGTCTAAATCAAGGCGGTGAGTTTCCAAGGTTTTTAATAGTTCGTCGTTATATTCTCCGGTTAAAAATTGAATGGGTTGCTTGGGCAAAATTGCGCGTAGTTTAATTAAGTTCTCTATGATAAAGGAAATGAAAATCGTTTGCTGTAAATGCCCTTCATTTTGAATAATTTGAACAATTTCAAGCAGTTGTTCGCTAGTAAAATTGCTTTTTAATTCTAGAACGCTTACCTTATCGTAGCGATGGCAAATTGAAATATATTCTTGTAAGGTAGGAATAACTAAATCTGCTCTATTCGTTCCGTTTCGGTCTAATAACCGAATCTTGCGAATTTCCTCAAGGTTTGCGCTTTCAACGTTTAAGGATACCCCTGAAACGCGCGCAGTATCCGCATCGTGTAAAACGACGTATTTGCCGTCTGCAGTTGCGTGAATATCACATTCAATACCGAAATAAGTTCTATTCCCTGCCGCGATAAATGCGGCTAAGCTGTTCTCCTTTTCTAAACCGCTAACCCCACGGTGGGCTATCATTTTTACATTTTTGAAAGGTACTTTAATCGTATTCATAAATTATCCGTTTTCCCCCTAATTAGTACATTGGTATTATAGCAAATAAATCGTATAATTGCAATATCCTTTATAAGAAAATGTGTTAATGGGCCGAAAATATAAAGTAAATCACATGTTATGCCACACACAATATATTGCACATTGTGCTTTTTGCCACTTTATATACTACTATGTGTGGCATAACACGCGGTTTTGAAGTGTTTTTTGCTAAAAAACACCCCTCCCTACCCTAAAAAAATGAAACCAATGACCCATTTTTAGATGAAAATTGATTTACGTTAGGCAAAGCTGTTTACTTTTGATATATTTTTACTGTATACACAGATAAATAGTTCAGCATTTGTCCATATGGTATACAATGGTGGTAGTTATACAAAACTTCGCCTTCCCAGATTCCTTTTCTTAACCAAAAGCAAACCATTCGATAATTTCTATAAATAATAATGAAAGCGCATACATAATGTATGCGCTTTTGTTGAACGGAGTATTTAAACTGAGATAGCCTAAAATTGTTTTTTAATTTTGATTAACTTAAATTAAGGGGATATAGTTTTGCTTTGGTTTGTCCAAGCAATTTATAAAAAAGAATAAGACAAACCTAATAAAAGATTTTGTTTTATTGCTGCAAGAAACCACCCTTTTTTAGGAGATCACGAACAACCTCGCCCACCAAAAGATATCCCATAACGGGCGGAACAAAGGCTATGCTTGCATTTTGAATTTTGAACAAATTTGAATCGCTTTGATTTTTTGTAAAACCGTACGGTTCGGTTGGAGAATAAACGCACTTTACGTTTTTCACGTTTCTAGCACGCAATTCCCTACGCATCACCCTAGCAAGTGGACAGCTCGTAGTTTTTTCAATTTCAGCAACACGAAAATCGGTTGCAAAAATTCGGTTGCCTGCGCCCATTGCGGAAATGACAGGAATACCAATTTTTTTTGCTCGTTCAATAATTAAAAGTTTTGCGGTTACCGTATCCACCGCATCAATGATATAATCGTAATTTTCAAAAGAAATAAAATCTTGGTTTTCGGGTAAGAAAAATTCAGGGTAGGCCTCCACGCATATTTCCTTCGAAATATCCAAAATCCGTTCTTTCATAACGTCAACTTTTTTTCTACCAATCGTACTATGCAGCGCAACGATTTGTCGATTTATATTGGAAAGGGACACGTCATCTTTATCAACGATTGCAATTTTCCCCACTCCAACACGCGCCAAAGCTTCCGCAACAACGCCACCAACACCGCCAATGCCAAATATTGCAACGCGTTGTTTGTGCAAATATTCCACGGCATCTTTTCCAATTAACAATTCAGTTCTTTCTGTGAAATCCATTATATACCTATTTAAGCATTTAATTATTTAAAAATTACGGACGAAAACGATTCCGTCCGTAATTGCAGTCAGTATTTTAATTGCGCAAAGATTCTTGATACCTCTTTGCCCCGTCAATCATATTTTTTGCATGAGCAATCGCAACGTCTTCCCCTTCACCGCCAACCAAGCGAACCACTTCGTTTACGTGTTCTTCCGCATTTAGCGCTTTGGTTTTTGTAAAGGTTTTTCCGTCTTGTTCTACTTTATAAATCAGATGAGAAGTATCTGCCATTGCGCAAATTTGCGGTAAGTGAGATATTGCAAGTACTTGTGTGTGCGTGGCTATTTTGTAGAATTTTTCCGCAACAATCCGCGCGTTTTTTCCCGAAATTCCCGTATCAATTTCGTCAAAGACGCAAGTTCCTATGGGGTGCATTTTGGCAGTTTCCGCTTTAATTGCCAACATAAACCGACTCATTTCACCGCCGCTGATTATTTTTGCAAGGGGTTTTAACGGTTCGCCTAAGTTGGGGGAAAATTGCATTTCTACGGCGTCAAAACCGTTTTTCGTTACGTATTCCAAAGTATCCCCTTTCTCGGGAATTGGGGTAAACGTAACGTCCACAACGGTATTCGCCATGCCTAAATCCTTCAATTCGCGCATTACCGCTTCCGAAAAACGCTTTGCGCCGAATTCACGCACCTTTCTTAATTGAAGGGCTGTTTCATACGCTTTATCGCGCATTTTTAACCTTTCATTTTCCAATTTAAGAACGTTTTCTGCGGAGTGAAAAATAGTATCGTAGTCCTGCTTTGCGCGTGCCAAAAAGGCCGTGGCGGCCTCAAAATTGCCACCGTACTTTCTATAAATGGCACGAAGATGTTCTAATCTAAGTTCAACTGCATTTAACTCTTCTTCACCACGCTCCAAGGATTCGGAAAGATCACTTACGGTTGCGGCCACGTCCTCAATTTCCGCCAAAACGGTAGAAAGACGATCGGAAATTGAAGCATACTCCTCATCCAAGCCAGAAACCGAGGCAATATAGCGCGAAGCTAAGCGTAAGCCGTCTACAGCGCCATCGTCAGCGGCTAAACACTCCGAACAGCTTCCTAGGGCGGTTGCAATTTTTTCGGCGTTTAAAAGCTTTTTACGGCGAAGGGATAATTCCTCTTCCTCCCCCTCTAAAAGTTCGGCTTGCTCTATCTCTGCAATTTGAAATGATAGAACGTCCAACCTTCTCGCGCGTTCGGACTCATCTCCGCCAATTTCTTCTAGGGCGTGATTAATATCCGCAATTGCTTTTAAGGGAATTGCAAGATTTTCCTTAAGTGATTCCACATTTTCAGAATAGGAATCAATCATATTTAGCTGCGCGGCAGATTTTAACAAAGAAAAATGTTCGCTTTGACCGTGAACGTCCACAAGCTGGGAGGTGATTTTGCGTAAGATGGAGGCGGAGGCAGTTTGTCCGTTAATTCGAATCTCCCCTTTTCCCTCTACCGTAAACTTACGCCAAACGATTAAAATGCCGTCCTCATCCGCCTCGTAACCCAAATCAGTTAAGGCAGCGCTAATTGATTCATCCACCGAAAAAACGGCCTGAACAACGCATTCTGTGGCGCCGTTGCGAATCATACTCTTATCCGCTTTGCCACCCAAAACGAAGTTTAAAGAGTCTACGACAACCGACTTCCCCGATCCCGTTTCACCCGACAAAACGTTTAACCCTTTCGTAAACGAAAGGGTTGCGTTTTCAATCAAGGCTACGTTTTTCATATTTAACGATTGCAGCATATTGCCCCCTTAACGGAATACTTCGTCAAAATAGGCAAGAACGGATTCTACCTCTTCATTACTGCGAACGATAACCAACAGCGTGTCGTCCCCTGCAACCGTTCCTAAAATTTCGGGCATAGCCAGTTTATCCACGGCGTTACCCGCTTGCGACGCACAACCCGATAGGGTTTTTACAATGATAAGATTATTTACGGACTTTGTAGAAATCACGCATTCCCTAAATAAGTTGATAACTTTATTCGTAATGCGCTGCTCTTTAATATCCTGATGCGCGTAGCGATAGCGCTTAAGCGTTCCCGCCACTTTTACAAGCCCAAGTTGATTGATATCGCGGGAAACGGTAGCCTGCGTAACGTTAAATCCCAAAATATTCAGTTCTTTTGCAAGTTCTTCTTGCGTTTCGATTTCCTTTTCGGAAATTAATTCTAATATTTTCGTTCTACGCGAAGTTTTCATCTGTTTTCCCCGTTATTTAATTTTTTTTGTAACGTGCTATAAAAATTCCAAGAGGGTTCACGCAAAAAACGAAGATTTTTATCGTGTTTGCGAATTGTAATTTTTTCCCCTCTTTTTAAGTGTGCAACTTGCTTCCCATCGCAAATAACTACGGGATTTGCGCCGTCGTCTACAACGATTTCAATTTCTTCACGATCGGAAAGAACGACGGGGCGACTGGTTAACGTGTGCGCGCAAACGGGCGCAAGCGCAATTGCCTGAACGTCGGGCGCTAAAATATTTCCACCCGCCGAAAGAAAATAGGCCGTAGAGCCCGTAGGCGTAGACGCAATTAAGCCGTCTGCAACGAAGGTATCTAAATACATGCCACCAACGAACGTTTTTAATTTTACAACCTTGTGAACATCGTTTCTGAAAGACGTTCTTTGAACAACGATATCGTTTAAGGCAAGAAATGTTTCCCCACGAACGGTTACCGAAAGCAAAGTTCTATCGTCAAAAACGAAATCGTCGCGCTTTAGCGCCGCAATTAAGCGGTCTACCGATTCGTTATCCGACTCGTACTCGGATAGATAACCAAGCGTTCCGCAATTAACTCCGATTACGGGGATTGCATAATCCGCAACCGTAGAGGCAACGCGTAGAACGGTACCGTCACCACCCAAAACAAGAAGTCTTTTAACGCGAGGTAAAAACCTCATATTTTGATACTTTTCGGAAAATGAAATCGACGGAAATCCACTCGCGGCTAATTTTGCCGCAAAGTTGGCAGCAAAGTCCGACATTTTCTTGCGCTTGGGATTATAAAAAATCCCGGTTAACGCAAAGGAACTATCCGCGCTGACATCCATTTGTTCAGTACCTTTATTGGGGATGACTTCGGCATTTTCGTGCATAATTTACCTCTCCCGAGTGCGTATTTTTTGCAAAAAGGAACGGAAAAAATCCGTATCTAAACCACATTGTGGCAACAAAGACAAAGCCTTTTGTAATAACTCGTCCGCAAGTTCGTTTGCGCAATGCAACCCCATAACGCTAACGGAGGTAATTTTATTTTCCGCCTCGTCCTTACCAAGGGTTTTTCCCATGGAGGAAAAAGACCCGGTTACGTCCAAAATATCGTCCGTAATTTGAAAAAGCATACCAACGGTTTCACCAAGACGCTGCATTTGGGCGGTTTGTATTCCCTTTGCAACCACCTCCCCCATTAAAAAGGCCGCGGTGATCAACTTGCCGGTTTTATTTTCGTGAATCTGCGTTAAACGAGATAAACTTTTGGGGGCATTTTCGGAAAGCACGTCCAACGCTTGTCCGCCCACCATTCCGCTTGCGCCAGAAGCGTTTGCCAAAATTTCCGCGCAGTCATATTGCTTGTTTTTAAGCAATAGTTCGTATGCACCGTTTAATAGCGCATCCCCCGCCAAAATTGCCATCGCTTCCCCAAAAACCTTGTGATTCGTAGGTTTTCCACGGCGAAAATCATCGTTATCCATTGCGGGAAGATCGTCGTGAATCAGCGAATAGGTATGAATCATTTCGATTGAAAGGGCGGGAGTAACGGCGCTAGCAACATCCGCGCCAAGCGCTTCTGCCACCGATAGAATTAATACGGGGCGAACGCGCTTTCCGCCCGCAAGTAAACTATACGCGCACGATTGATGCAACGTATCGCTAACGGGGCCGTGCGAGGCTATTAGCTCGTTTAGGCGTTCCTCAAAATAAGACTGATAACGCGCGTACTGTTCGCGATACATATCAGTTTTTATTTTGCATTTTTGCCGCATATACGGCATTATTCATTAACATTGCAATGGTCATGGGGCCAACACCGCCTGGTACGGGAGAAAGATATCCCGCAACTTCCTTTACGGCGTTAAAATCAACGTCCCCACACAAGCCGTTTTCGGTACGATTAATACCTACGTCCACAACGACTGCGCCGGGTTTTACCATATCGGCGGTTACGAAGTTTGCGCGACCGATAGCGGCAACTAAAATATCTGCTTCTTTCGTGATTTCTTTTAAGTTTTGCGTTTTACTGTGACAAACGGTAACGGTTGCATTTTCTTGTAAAAGCATTAGAGCCATAGGTTTACCTACGATGTTGCTTCTGCCAAGAACGACCGCGCGTTTTCCCGCAACGGAAACCCCGGTAGAGCGAATCATTTCCATAACGCCCGAGGGGGTGCAAGCGCAAATGGCGTCTTGCCCAAGCAATAAATTCCCTACGTTCTCGGGATGGAATCCGTCTACGTCCTTTTCCTTGGGAATTGCCATAAGAACGGCGTTTTCATCCATACCTTTAGGCAAAGGCAACTGTACCAAAATACCGTTAACGGTGGGATCTTCTGCAAGGTCAGTTACCGCCTTTAAAACCTCTTCTTGCGTTGCGGTTTCGGAAAGATTTACGGGAAGCGAACGAATTCCAACGCCTTCGCACGCGCGGAGTTTGTTGCGAACGTATACTTCGGAAGCAGGATTGTTCCCAACCTTTACAACCGCCAAGCAAATATCCTTACCCGTTTCCGCTTGGAAAGCGGAAACTTGTTCTTTTAAAGATTCTTTAATTTTTGCAGCAAGTTCCTTGCCGTCAATCATAATTGCAGACATAATACTCCTCTCCTATTAAAAGTTTTTTCTAACGTATTCCGCCAAAATCCCGTTTACGAAAGAAGGGCTGTTTTCCGCAGAAAACTTACGCGATAGGCTTACTGCTTGATCGATAACCACGGGAGCATCCACACCGCCAACGTACTTCAGCTCGGTAACGGCAAAAACCAAAGCGCACAAGTCAGCCTTAAAAATACGGTCTTTAGAAAAAGCCGTACTGTACTCGGTAATTTCTTCTTGGACGGAGTCGGCGTGGTTTTTTAGGGCAGCCAAAAGTTGTTCGGCAAAGGCAATTCCCTTTTCATCAAGCTTGGCTTCTTGAAAAATCGTAGCCCTTAAAAAGTCGTCCCATTCTCCGGTAAACAAGTAAGCAAATAATAGTTTATAGACGCATTCTCTTGCAAGTGTTCTCATAATTTCTTCCTTTTAATACGCTAAAATGCCGTAACAAAAGTTACAGCATTTTTTCGTTATACGTTTTGTTCTTCGGGGAAAACGACGCCGTTAACGTGTACGTCTACCTTTGCAATCTTAAATTCGGACATTGCCTCCACGTTGTGTTTAACGCTTTCCTGAATGCGGAAGGCTACGTCCGGAACGTTGTGACCGTAGGCAAGGTTTACAGATACGTCTACGTTAATTCCGTCCTTATCAAAATTAACGCGAATTCCCGTTCCGCGCCCTTTCGTGCTTAATGTTACGCCCGAAATTTCGGATACAGCGATTGAAACGATTGCTTCTACGATGTTGCCATTATAAGAAATTTTCCCTTTTTGCCCTTGCGAGGGTACTTTTTTAAAAGTTGACATAACGACTCTCCTTTGCATTATTATGCAAATGATTTGGTATTATAGTCTTATTATACCACATGAAAGCCGTTTTGTCATTAGTTTTTTATAATTAAACGTGCATTATTTTTACATTTTCTGCAGTTAAGCCCGTTTCGGTGCGTACTAAATGGTAAATTACGGCTACGTCCTCCTTGGTCGGCTCGTCTCCACCCAGCATTACACTAACCGAACTTCCGCTTAAATTCATGGTTACAGCAACTTCTTCATACCCTTTTGCGCGAATCAAGCTTTCCAGCAGCAGTTCGCTTTCCATAGCGGTAACGATAGCAAGTTTTTGTTCAGTTGCCTCCGCATATTCGGGCGAATCCTTTTCCGCGCTTGCAATTACCGCGTCTAAAATGGCAATTTCTTCGTTACGATTCGCGCTTTTTTCAGTTTTCATATTCGTGAAAAAAGTGGAGGTGGTAACCGTTGCGCCTTTTAACGTTTCCGTTCTGGTTAAAATAAAGTTTAGTGCCGCGGTAACTGCTAAAAGCAGCACCATACTCATTAGTACGACGACCTTTTTGGTTTTTGACATATGCCTTTCTCCTTAAAAATTATTCGTATTTAGGATGCCTTCGGATAAACCCGAACGCGATCTTCCGATATATTCAGTAGCGAGCAAGCCGCGCCTATAACTTGTAATTTTGTCAAATAAGAATCAGCCCCCTCACAAACGATTACAACGCCAACGATTTCGGGATACGATTCCTTAAGCATAACCACTTTTCCCCCGCTTTGTAAGGCGCTCCCATCCTCCTTTAAGTAAGGAACGCTTTGCATGCCCGACGCAACGGTAAGCGCAACGGTGGTTTTCCCTGCCCCTTCCATTTTGGATAAAACCTTTTCTAGTTTTAGTTCAAGCGAAGCAGCGTATTCCGCCGGAGAAAACGAGGCGCTATCCTTCGTTTTCTTCGAGTTCTGCGTACCCATTTGACCAAAAAAAATCACTAAAACGACAATGCCTAAAACAACCGCTAAAAGATACTCTTTATATTTTAGATTTTTAATTTTTTGAATCAATCCCTTTGTTTTACTTGGCATATACAGTAACATCCTCTTCGGAAACGCCTACGTAGGCAGAAACCGTTCTTCTAATTTCTACTATATTCATCTTTTGCGAAGATATGATAGAAAGATTCAGTTTTACCAAAACCTTTTCCACTTTTATCTCTTCCCCAAAATTTCCGTACGCCTGTATTTCCGCGTTTATTCCCATTTCACTTAACTTTTCAACTATTTTTTCTTGAATAAAGGTTCTTTTTGCTTGC
The DNA here is from genome assembly GCA_045639045.1 of Christensenellaceae bacterium. Taxonomy (GTDB): domain Bacteria; phylum Bacillota; class Clostridia; order Christensenellales; family Borkfalkiaceae; genus SIG402. Next base: position 1,798 of record JAZUCI010000101.1, on the reverse strand, counting down.
GTTACGATATCTTCCACGGAAACCGATACCTCCACGCTTTCTTCTATCCAATCTTCAAAAAGAAATCCTTCCCCATTTTTCAAAGAAAAAACGGGTTGAACGAAGGTGATGGAAAGCAAAATAGAAAGAACGCTTTGTATGGTTTTTTGCATACGAGTTTTTTTCAGGAGTAGCTTTAGCATAACGGTAAAAATCGAAATCGCAAAAATAGAAGCAAGCCAAGTTTTCATTGATTTATAAAACCCCCGCGCCTGCCGAAATTACCGCAAACAACGTTACGGCGTACAAATAACACGCGGCGGCTAATACGGCGATATAATATTGCAAAACGCTAACAATCTTTGATAAAAAACCGCACGTTCTTTCTTCGCCAAGCGGTTGTAAAATTCCTGAAGCCAACTTAAGTGACCACGAAAAAACGATAAGCTTTAAAATCGCGCCAATTGCAATCCCCGCAAGTAAAATGATGGCAAATACACCAATTGCGTTTTTTACGACGAGAAAGGACGCCATAACCATATCCAGTCCATCTTTAACCGTACCGCCAACCAAAGGTAAGCTATTCCCGACGGTATATTTTAGTAGTTTATACGAAATCCCGTCGTGTGCCCCCGCTGTAATCCCTTGCGCGCCCAAAACCAGGGAATATACGGCAAGCGTAGTAATAATCAGCCACTTACAAACGTTTGCAAAAAAAGAAAAAAGTTCACCAAGTTTTAAGCCTTCGCTTATGTTTCCCAAAACGGCTAAAACGGTCATTATCTTTAATATCGGGAAAATCAACGAAGTAATTACGGATAGAATGCCGTTACTTAAAAAAGCGGTTGCCGAAGCGTAAGCACCACCCGAAACGTTGCCGCCTGCCCCCGTTAAAAACCCCAACATTACGGGCAAAAGTACCGCCATTTGCTTTTGTATGGAATCCACCGCGCTACTTGCCGACTTTGTAACAACCATTGCAGAAGCAAGCGTAATCATTAAAATAACGGCGTATCCCGCAAAAAAGATAACGTTCCCGACCCCTTCTTCCATAAAACCGCTTTTCATGGAGGATAATATGGATGTAAGGACGGAAACGCCGACGATTCCAGCCACGGTACTTACGTATTTTAAGGCGTTATTTTTGAATATTGAAAGAATAAAATCTACAATCCCGTCGTAGGAAAAAACACTTTCCCCGCTTGCCGCATCCTTTATGATTTCCTTCCAATTTTTATTTTCAAACAACGCTATTTGTTCTTCTGTTAACTCCCCCAAAAGCGCTTCTAATTCCGTTTGCGAAAGGGATTCAATTTCCCCGTAAACCGTATCGTAAAAGCCTTGCATAGCGCCATCTTCTGCCTTTACGTTGGAAGGCGCGCATTGCCCCAACAAGCAAAATCCGCATAGGAACAAAGCAACCAGTATTCTTCGCCGTTTTTTATCTTTTTTATAGCCAACCATTCGTTTAGGAAGGGTGCAAAATGAGTTTTTCATAACAAATCACCCACAACGGTAAGCAAAGCCTTAAAAATCGGTGTTGCAAGGATAAAAACACATAATTTCCCTGCTAAAGTAATTTTTGCGCTTAAACTTTGACTGCCGAAGTCCGCAACGGTTTCCGCTGCAATTTCAGTTAAATACCCAATACCGATCATTTTTAATAATGATAGAAAAACCCCACCCGAAATACCGCTTTTAGAAGCAATTTCAGAAAAAAACACTACGACTTCACGGACTTGTCCTACAAGCAAGAATATGGCAACGATTCCAGCGGATATTAAGATCAAAAAAGAGAGTTCGGGCCGATCCGACTTTA
>JAZUCI010000100.1:0-5711 GCA_045639045.1 Christensenellaceae bacterium | reverse complement strand
CCGCCGTAAATGGCAAGGCCGCCGTTACGGATGTTGATCATTTCCAAAAAGGAATTATAACTATCCCATTCAAAAATCACGTAATAAACGCGCGCCCCGATAATGGCAAGGGGTAAAATAACTACCATCATATCCAAAATGATATCCGACTTTAATCCCCTGCGCTTCATCAGCAGCCAAGCAATCAGCGCGCCCGTAAGCATTCCGCCCACCATAGTTAGGGCGTAAAAATAGATGGGGAACCCAAACACTTCTATGTAATTTTTCATAAGCAGTTGCATAACGCCCCCACGAATCGCACTTGCGCCCGTACGAGCGCCCGCGAATTAAAAAATGCCGTATACGGGTATTATAGCACACGAATTCGTGTTTGACAACCCCCTATGCAAATTTTTCACAAAAAAATCCCGTTTTTTTCGTAAAACGGGAAGTTTTTTGTTGATTTTGAAAGAATTTTTGCACTTTTCATCCCCTAGTTTTTATCCAAAAAACGAATTGGAAAAAAGGGAAACGGGCGGTTAGCCGATATCCACGCGCGGTTCTTCCACCATGGAAAAGCCTAGGGAAATTAATAGCGCCGCATCCACGCGTTGCATGGTAACCGCTTCTATCATCCCTATCCGCTCCTTTAATCGGCGTTTATCCAAGGTGCGGATTTGTTCTAAAAGAACAACCGAATCCCTTTGCAAACCGTACGTTGCCGCGTTAAGTTCGATATGCGTAGGTAAGCGCGCCTTGTTTAATTTGCTGGTAACCGCGGCGGCGATTACGGTAGGGCTATATTTATTCCCTATATCGTTTTGCACCACGAGAACGGGGCGAATTCCCCCTTGTTCGCTACCCACCACGGGGCTTAAATCCGCATAATATAACTCTCCGCGCCTAACGTTCATATTTTCACCGCCAATCGGCGTCCTTCGTAAAATTTTCCGCCTACGATACCTTATGAAAAAAACAGGTGTTTCGTTACGGAAGAACGCCTTTTCACACGGATTTTACCCCCTTTTCCCCCGTTTTATACACAAAAAAAATCCCCCTTTCCGCAAAAGGGAGAAAAGGGGATTTGGTTGCTTTTATTTTTTAGGAAACGGAGTCCTCGCCGTCCGCATCCGCGTTTTTTACGGCGTGGAAAAAGCGGTCGTGCGAAAAATCGCGCTCCTTTTCGTATACGCCGCCAAGCGATTCAATGGCGCTGCGCAGTTCTTGAAAGGAAACGTAATCCAAACCTTCCTGTTCGATGGCGCGGTATAAAGCGGGCAGGGCGCGTTCGTCCCCGTACTTGGAAAGATACTGCGCGTAAAGGGGCAATTCGTCGTCGTGCGCGGCAAACGCGTCCATTAAAATTACGAAGGCTTTTTCGCATTTTTTCCCTTCCACGATTACGTCCAAAAGCATAGTTTGGGTACCTTCGTCCGCCCCGTCGTAACGGGTTAAAATTTCATCCGAAACCACTTCCGCGTGGGCGGCGAGCATCTCAATCATCAGTTCCTTTTCGGGAATAGAATATTCGTTACCAAACACCCCGTTTACGTACGTTTTTAAGGGGGCGGTAGAGCCTAAATCTTCTAATAAATTTACCGCGAAGAAGAATAATTCTTCTTCGGTTTGGGGGGAAACGAAGGCAAGAAGGGCGGTTTCCGCCGCGGGGGTTTGCATGATTGCGTCGCACAAATAATCGGGCACGGATACCCCTTGTTTTACGTACGCGGCAAGCAATTCCGCTTGCGTTTTTCCATCCAATTTAACGAAGTAAGAACGGGGGCTTTCCCCATCCAATTCCATTAAGGGCGCATCCCCGAATTTTTCGTATAATTCGGGCAATTTTTCTTCCCATTCTTCTTCGGTAAATTTACCCACGTTACGGCTCATTACCGCGCGCAAATGCTTTTCAAACAGCTTATCAATATCAATCGGTTTCACAACATTCCTCCCAAATTTCACGTATTTCATCCGCGTCCGTATTAAACATTCGCGCTAATTCCTTTGCGCCCACGCCGGGCATAAATTCCCCGCGGGAAAACAGTACTGCGGCAAGCGCGTCCTCGCTAAATTCGGTAAGGCGCTTCAACTTCCCTTTCATTTGCATACCGTAGTACAAAGTATCTGCGGCAGAAGCAAGTTTATCGCACAGTTTTTCACCGTCCTCCACCACGCAAAGCAAAGATACGGCGCGTGCATAAGCGGATTTTAGGGCGGGCAAATTGGCCGCTTCGGTTTCCAATGGATGTAGCTTTAATTTGCGATACACGTACTGCACCACGATGCCCGTATTTAAACGAACGCCTTCTTCCAAAATTCTATGCACCGCGTAGCCCTTTACTTCAATGGGAACGGCGGGATGCATCAGTACCGAAGATAAAAACGCGGAAGCTTCCTTAGTTTTTAATTCGGCAAGCAGGGATACCGTTTTCCATTTTGCCGTTTCGTACCCTTCTACGGGGAAAAAGCACCAAGCAACGGTGGGCAAAAACGCTTTGCTTGCTACGAAGCGGGCGCGTTCCTCCTTACCCATTTTGGTGAATTCCCGCCATCTGCCTTCGTAATATTCTTTGGCAATATTTTGGGTTAGATAGTATACGTGCGGAAAGGCTTCCTTACGCCTGGGCTTACCCTTTTCTTCGGCGCGACGATCTTCGTTAATGCGCTTTTGTAACGCGTCCGCCAAAGGATGCCACGGGGATAGTACCCGAAGGGTAGCAAGGGATTCTTCCGAAACTTGCGTATTCCCCACGTTGTACGCGCAAACGGCGTGCAAGGTTAAAAAGGGCACGTCGTAGGGGTGTAAATCCAAAAAGCGCTCGGTTACGGAAAGCAAGAACTCGTCCCCGCCTTCCTTGGCGCAAAACACGTCCATTAGATACTGTAATTCTTCTTCGTCCTTGGGGGTGGCAAGTTTTAAGCGCGAACGCACTTCACTAAACTCCTCCTTCCCATTCACGCAAAGGGCGCGGTACAGGGCGTAAAGATAGGTTACGTTATCCTTTTCGTACGAAAGCGCTTCCCTTGCAAACGCTTCCGCCTGCTCGGTTTCGTACCATAAGGATTCTTCATCCCCTTGGGTACGAAGCAAAGAACGTTTTGCAAGCGCCGTGGGGTATTCCTTGGCGCCAAAGGGAATGGAAGACAAATTCTTATCCGCTTCGCTACGGAAATTTAAGCTTGCCAAATGGCGCGCGTTTTCCAAAATATGCGAATAATCCGCAAGTTCGTACGGATACACGGTACGGTAAGGATTAAAGCGGTTGGCTTGCCCTTCCATAAACGCCATAAAATCTTCGCTATACTGCGGGGGATCCTTTTCCGCATCCATATGCGTAAGGTAATAATTTGCACCTTCCATCCGCTCGGAATACATCAAATTTTCCACCAAACGCGTACGCGCTTCCTTGCGGGCGGCAACGCTTCTACCCCCTTCGGCAAGATATAAACACGCAATCGCTTCGTCGTACAATTCCATAGCGGTGTACACGTCCGCCATCTGCACGTGAATCATGGCGTTATTCGGTTTTAACGAAAGAAGGTAACGGAAAAGGGAAAGCGCGCCCGTAAGGTCGCCTTCATCCATTTTTGCGTACGCCGCACTTTCGTAAAAATCGCCGTCCTTAGGGAAGGACAGCACGCGTTTATCCTTCATCATTTTCCTTCGTTTTTCGGCGCCCCGAACGGGGTGACCGTTAGTCCTTTAATAGCGTTTGAAAATCTTCCCTGCCGTATACGTATTCTTGCTTACAAAAGTCACAAGTTACGCGAATTTCTCCGTCCTCCACAAGCATAGTTTCCACTTCTTGCTTGCCCAAGGTTGCCACACCGCGAATAAAGTGTTCGCGACTGCACGGACACACGTAAGATACGGGATAGGATTCGTAAGGAACTTCCCCCAGCATATCGGTTAGCACTTCCTTTGCGGACATACTTTCAAACATAGAAGAAACCTTGCTTAAACGGGGCAACAGTTCTTCCACCCTTTTAATATGTTCTTCTTCCGCGTCGGGCATGGGTTGAAACACTATCCCGCCCGCGCCGTGGCAAGTGCCGTCCTTATTCACAAGCACACCCAAAGCGATGGCGGTGGGTTGCTGTTCGGAATAGGTATAGTAGGCGGCGAAATCTTGCGCGATTTCCCCGCTTACGATGTTGCAAGAACCGACGTACGGCTCCTTTAAGCCCAAACTTTTTACGACGGTGATTTTCCCTTGCGTTCCAACCGCACCGCGCACGTCCAATTTCCCAAGCGCGTTGGGGGGTAAATCCACGGCGGGATTATCCACCGTAACGCGAACTTGCAAACTGCTGTTAGCGCAAGCGGTGATTCTACCGATTGGCCCGCCGCCCGCAACGGTTACCGTAAGCGCGTCCCTTTCGTTTTTTAAGGAAGTCGCCATAAAAGCAGTACCCGTAAGCGTTCTGCCCACCGCTGCCGCCGCCGTGGGCGAAAGCGCGTGAATTTGAATGGCGCGGTTTACCGTTTGGGTGGTTTTAAGTACGGCGAAAGCAATTTTCCCATCAAAACACACGCCGCGCAAAAGTTCGTCCATCATCCATCTCCAAAAACGAACCGCTTGCAGCGGTTCGGTCATTCGTTTATTTCGTTATTTCTTTCTGACGTTTACGTTAATCCCTTCTTGCCCAAACGGATAGGCGGTGGGAAGTTTTTGTATAAGGCGCGCCGTTTTCCCCACACACTTCCGTAACGGTAAATCCGTTATTCGTAAGTAGTTCGGTTAACGTTTCCGAGCCGTAAGAATATTGCACGTGCGATTCTTCCTTTTTATCGTAAGTTCCGTCCTTACGCTTTTCAAAGAAGGATAAATCCATTTCCACGCCCTTTTCGGTTTGGCGGTTAAACCATAGGTAGGTAAAATCCTCCCCGTCTTCCGCAAAAACGTTATTGGCAAGTACGGTTTTCAGTTTGTATTCGGAAGATAAATCCAAATACAAAATTCCCCCTTTTTTTATTGCTTTTGCGATGGCGCGCACAGTTTTTTCCGCTTTTTCGGGGGGGACGTAATTGAATCCGTCCGTTAAAACGAAAGCAAAATCGTACGTTTCGGGAAGGCGCAAGGCGGACATATCCTGCTGGTATAAGGGGACTTTTTTCCCTTGTAACAAGCCGGAAGCCTTTTCCAACATTTCTTGGGAAATGTCCACTCCCGTCATACGGTAACCCGCGGAAGCAAGCGCAAGCAAGGTTTGCCCCGTACCGCAACCGATATCTAGGCCTTTTAGCCCAACTTTGCGATTTTTTAGTTCTGCCATCAAATATTCCTGCGCTTTTTCGTAGTCCTTACCCGTAATTTGGGTATAGTACGAAGCAAGCGCGGAATAAGCGGAGTTTTTCATTATTTACCGCCTTTTTTGCGCTTATTCGAAGCGTTTTTATACGATTCCAACTTTTTACGGCGTTCTTCCGCCTTTTTGGCTTCGTCTTCCTTAAATTCGGTGAAGAACTTATACTTTTCGTCGTCCTTGTGTTCTTCTGCCCAAGCGGCGGCGTCCTCTACCATCTTATCCTTTTGCGCCTTTAAGCGTTCCAAATCCTTACGGGTGTAATGTTCGGGAAGTTCGGTTACTTCGATATCGTCGTCAATGGGCTTTATGGGGGTGGAAATCAAATGGTCTTCCGCCATCGTTTTCAACAGTTCACCCTTTTGTTCGCGATACTGCTGGAAGGCAGCGGATTCTTTCCCCTCTTTTTCCTTTTTGTAAATACC
>JAZUCI010000099.1:0-2287 GCA_045639045.1 Christensenellaceae bacterium | reverse complement strand
GGTGGAAAAATTCGATTACACCAAGGGCTTTAAGTTCTCCACGTACGCAACTTGGTGGATTCGCCAAGCAATCACCCGCGCAATTGCGGACCAAGCGCGTACCATTCGTATTCCCGTACATATGGTGGAAACCATCCACCGTCAAACGCGCGTTGCCCGTATGCTTTTGCAAGAACTCGGTAGGGAAGCAACCCCTGCGGAAATTGCAAAGGAAATGGGCGTAAGTGAAGAACGCGTTTGCGAAATTCAAAAAATCGCGCAAGATCCCGTTTCTTTGGAAACCCCCATTGGGGAGGAAGAAGATAGCCACTTGGGTGACTTTTTGGAAGACGAAACTACGGCAGCCCCCAGCGATTCGGTTGCTTTCGCTATGTTAAAAGAGCAGCTGTTAAGCGTTTTGGATACCTTAACCCCCCGTGAAGAAAAGGTACTGCGCCTTCGCTACGGCATTGACGACGGCCGCCCCAGAACGTTAGAAGAAGTGGGTAAGGAATTTAACGTTACCCGTGAACGTATCCGCCAAATTGAAGCGAAAGCCCTTCGTAAGCTTCGCCAACCCAGCAGAAGAAAATATTTAAAGGACTTTTTGGAATAAGATGAAAACCGAAAGGCAAAAGGTAATAATTTCGCACCTTACCCCTTGTAACGTGTTTGGGGACGTAGGTTGCGACCACGGAGTGATGACCGAAGGGGCGCTATCGCTAGGGTTAGCCAAACGCGCCGTGTATTCGGACGTATCCCCCCTTTGCCTACAAAAAGCCCAAGCCTTGCTTGCCCCCTTTGGAAATCGGGCAACGGGTGTGGTGGCGGACGGCATCGTTTCCGCCCACGCGGATTGCGACCAAGTGCTAATTGCGGGTATGGGCGGTATGGAAATTATCAAAATTTTACAAACGGCTTACGCCCTGCCTTTCCGTTTGGTTTTGCAGCCCATGAAGGATGAAGAGCGGGTAAGAAGAACTCTGCACGCCCTTTCTTACCGCATCACCAAGGATACCTTATTTGCCGCCGAAGGCAAGTATTACTATCTAATCACGGCGGAAAAGGGGGAAGGGGAGGATTCGTATTCCCAGCGCGAATACCGTTACGGTAGGGACGTATTAAAAGAATTTCCCCCCGTATTTACCCGTATTTTGCGCGAGCGTAAGGAAATACTGCAAACCGCGCTAAAGGGCGCAACGGATAAGGAAGAAATTCTTCTTAGGTTACGCGAAATAGAGGAACTAACGGCGTATGGAAACCAAAAAAATTATTGAAATACTTGAAAAATTCGCCCCCCTATCCTATTCGGATGCCTTCGTAAAGGCGGTAAACGGATACGATAACAGCGGGCTTATCGTGGAAGGCAAGGAACGGGTGGAAAAAATCCTGTTTTCCTTGGATTTTTCCGAACGCGCGGTGGAAAAGGCGGTTTCGGTGGGCGCGGATATGATTATCACGCACCATCCCGCCATTTATCGCCCCATCCCTTCTATCACAAGCGCAACCCCCTTGGGGCGCGCGATTTCGGATGCGATAAAGCATAATATCACCGTGTACAGCGCGCATTTAAATTTGGATTGCGCGCCCTTGGGGATAGACGCGTCCCTTGCAAGTATTTTTGGGAAAAATTCACAAATTTTAATCCCTATGGAAGGGGAAACCGTGGGCTATGGCAGACTGACCGAAATGGGCGGTTCTATGCTAAAAAATTTAGCGCAACGCTATAAAAAAGCAACGGGGTCAAGCCGCGTTCTTTGCTACGGCAATATGGAGCGCATCGTTACCCGCGTAGCATCCTTTTCGGGGGGCGGCGGAGGAATGGAAGAACTCCTTGTTGCGGCAAAAGCGGGCGCCGAACTTATGGTTTCTTCGGACTTTGCCCACCACGTAATTTTAGAAGCGCACCAAAGGGGCATCGCGCTAATGCAAGTAACCCATTATAGCGCGGAAAATTACGGATTTAATCAATTTTTTAATCTTATCAATCATCATCTGGGCGGTCTTCCCACCGAATATTTCGTGGAAGAAGACTTGCTGTAAGGAGGTATAAATATCATGATGGAAGCAATTTTAAAGTATCAGGAAACGGACGCAAAGCTTTATAAGATAGAGCGAGACCTGGCGGGTAACCCCGCGCGTAAAAAGGCGCTTACTGCTAAAAAGTTTTTGGACGGCGTTGCCGAAGCAACCGCTTCTTTAGAAGCAAAAGCGCAAGAATGCACCCAAAAATATAAAATGCTTGCGGAAGCGCAAAATTCCTTAATCAAGGCCGTTTCGGAATACGACGACGTAGAAGAAACGGGGG
>JAZUCI010000098.1:0-12895 GCA_045639045.1 Christensenellaceae bacterium | reverse complement strand
TATGGCGGTTAAATCAAAGGCGTAATGCACCACGCGTTCTACCGCCGCAAGGTGGTTGTAGTCCATTTGATCGGTAAGCCCGCCCACAACGCCAAAATTCCAAATTTCCTGGCACCCAAAGGTGGAAATTAGGTATTGGGTTGCCGCCGCGGCGGAAATTTCCCCAATGCCGCTTTGGGTAAAATACAGTTCGCGTTCCCCCGCCGTAATACGGCTAACCGCGTAGGGGAATTCGGCAACCCGTTCGGTTTTCCCCACACCGCTAAGTAAGGGTAACAGTTCTTTTTCCATTGCGGCAATCACGCCAATTTTTTTCATAAATAATAGCTCCGCGCGTTTTTTCTTATTTTAGCACAAATTTGCAAAATTCTCAACTGTTTTTTCTCTTTTCCCCTTGCAAAAGCAAGAAAATGATGTATAATGGAATAGATCCTATTCGTAGAATAGCAAAAAACGACAGTTTTTAGGAGAACTTACCATGGATATCAAAGATTTTTTAATTGCCGAAGGGGAAAAACCCTTGGATAGAATGCCCACGGACGGCGGATTTATGAGTATTTTCCGTACGGTTGCGTGCGTGGGGGATAGCCTTTCTTCGGGGGAATTTCAAGTAAAAAACCCCTTGGGGGATTACGTTTATACCGACCAATTCGCCTATTCTTGGGGGCAATATCTTGCCCGTATGAGTGGGGTAAAGGTATATAACTTTTCCCGCGGGGGGATGAGCGCCCGTGAATATATGACGGGTTGGGCGAAGGAAAACGGTTGCTTTGACGAAGAAAAGCGCGCGCAAGCCTACTTTATTGCCCTTGGCGTGAACGATTTGGTAAACCAAAATCAGGAAATCGGTAGCATTGCGGATATTCATCTGGAAGATGAAACCCAAAACGCGCCCACTTACTACGGCTATATGGGGCAAATTATCCAAACCTACCGCAAAATTGCGCCCGATAGCAAAATCTTTTTGGTTGGTATGCCCTTTGAACCGCATAAGGAACGCTTTGTAACCTGCGCCAAACAGCAAAGGGAAGTTTTGTACGCGTTAGCCGAATTGTTTGAAAACACCTACGTGTTAGACTTATTCGAATACGCGCCCCCCTTTGATGAAGAATTCCACAAAACCTTCTTCCTTCACGGCCATATGGCGCCCACGGGCTACTACGTATTTGCAAAAATCATTGCCGCTTACGTGGACTACATCGTGCGCAAAAACCCCAAGGATTTTAAGCTTGCGGGTATGATAAACCTAAACGTTCCCATGCTGGAAAATCAACTCGACTAAGAACCCTATAAACTTCGTTCTACTGCGTTTGCTGTCGGTAAATCCGACTGCGGCAACCATCAAGGTTAGCCTTAGCCGAATTTAGCGACGAGCCTTGTATAACTCGTTTCTACGGTTCTTAGTGGCGTGCTTTCGCTTGCTTGGAAACCACCTTCGCGTGCCTAGTCTTGCTTGCAATTACACTTTCTAATTGGATTATGCGAGGTCGTCATTCTTCGCCTACCTTCTTGATGGACTAGACGGAGAATCTAATTGTTTAACAAAAATCATACCCCCGTGGAAATTGCGGTTTCGCAATCCCCACGGGGGTACGTTCGTTTATCAAAATGTATGCTAAATGGGAATTACTTGGTAAAATCTTCCACCTTCCATTCTTTTAAGAAGGAAATTTTTACCGTTTCGGGGGCGCCGTTTTCCCCACCCGTTACGGTTAGGGGTAGCCATACGTAATCCGCCAAACTGGTGTTTAGGGCGGTGTTGGAATTTAATTCCGCACCCGACATAATGGGTTCCTTTTCGGGGTTAAACCAACTATCGAATACCGCTTCTACGTCGGGCATATTTTCGGGTAAATCCGAAAGCCATCTATCCCCCGTGGCAATCAGTAAATCCGTGCCGCGCACGTTAAATACCGAAGAAAACTGCGCGTGGAAGGAATTGCGCTTTACGTCGTTTTCACAGGTCAAATCCTGCATTTCCCAAGGCCCGTGCATGCTTTTTGCGTGCGCGCACATGGTGGGGTTGGGGTAGTAACCCGTGGTGCCCGAAGTAAGCATATAGTAATATCCCTTGCGCTTAAAAATGCAGGGTGCTTCCCGAATAAAGGGGGGATTACCAAAGAACATGTGCGAAGAATATTCCCCCGAAAAATCCGTGTAATCGTCCGTTAGGGTTGCCACCACCATTTCGGTGTGGGGGCGTTCGTACGCCACGTAGGCGGTGCCGTCCTCATCCACGAACACGTCAAAATCCCCAAAACGGGTTTCCCCCTTGGGGGAAAGGGATTTAACGAAGGTGTAGGGGCCCGTAATGCGGTCCGCAATCGCAATGCCCGCCGTGGAAATATCAAAATTATCCGGTTCTTGCTCCGTACCCGCAAGCTTCATCCACATAACGTATTTTTTGGTTTTTTCATTGTATACGATGTGCGGGCGATCCATAATGAGCTTGGGATTTAAGGGGTGGAATTCCCCCATAACGGGTTGCAAAATAATGCCTTCGTCCTTCCAATTATATAAATCCTTGGAAGAATACATCTTTACGCCGTAATGCCAAATTCTGGTGCCGGGTAAGGTTTTTTCCTTGTTTTCCCCGTACCAGTAGTACGTGCCGTTTTCATAAAAAATACTGCCGCCGTGCGCTTGGATGCGGAAGCCTTCTTCATCCGTCCAAACTTCACCGGGGGTGAAAGATTTCATCATAGCGATAACTCCTTTTTGTAAGTGTTAAAAGTATAACACATCTTTTTACTTCGCGCAAGGGGAAAAGGGCAAAAAGAATAAAAGTTTCCATAGAAAAAATAAAAATGTCCGCGTAGCGGAAGGGGTTTTTGAAAAAAATAAAGCGGTACTTTTTTTGCAATCCGTAAAACAGCCGTGTTATAATGCGGTTGAAGCGGAAATTTGCCCCCAGGATGGAAGGGCGGGCAACTTCCGTATCTCTGCCCAAAGGAGGAGAAATGGAGATAGAAATAAGAGGAAGAAAAATGATTTTGCCCGTGGAAACGGTGTTCGATTTGGACCGTAACGCGGCGGTATGGACGTTCGTTTTTCCCGAACGAATTGCAGGTAGGGAAACGGAAAAACTCGTCGGGTGGTTGGCTGTAAAAACCAATGCGGAGGAAAAAACGGTGCGCGTGGCGGCGTATAGGGAAGGTTCGCGCTTCAGCGTAACTTTGCCCGCGGGATTGTTTCAAGGCGCAACCGTTGCGGAAGTTCAGTTTTCGCTGTCCAACGCGGATTTTACTTGGCATACCGAAATTGAAACGGTGAACGTGGTGCGCTGTTTGGATCCTTTGGGGGAGGTAACGCCTTACCAGCCGAACGAGTTCGCCCTTTTGGAAAACGCGGTAAGGGAAACCCAAGAAAAGGTGGAAGGCTTGCTTTCGGGTAACACCCCCGCGGGGAGCGCGGAAAAGGACGGCGAGGGCAACGTGATTGCGTTAACCTACGCAACGAAAGAATCCCTTTCGGCGTTATCCGAACGCGTGGAATCCGAATGCGCCACCAAGGAGGAGTTAAATTCTTTAAGCGAAACAAGCGAACGCGTTTACGCGAAAAAGGAAGACGTATCCCGTTCTATGGAACAAATGGAACAAACCTTCGTTACGAAAGGGGATTTTATGGGCGCGCAAGTGGGCAATCAGCAAATGTTTGCCACCAAAATGGAATTAGGCGCGGCGCAAAGCGAACACGAAAACTTTGCCACCAAAGAGGCAATGGAAAACTTGCAAAACGAAATGATGCGAAGCTTCGCCACCAAAAGCGACCTTTCGGGAACGGCGGCGGGTTTTGCCCAAACGTACGCCACCAAAGGGGAAGTAAACGCGTTGCAAAACGAACACGCGAATTTTGCTACCAAGGGGGATTTGCTTGGGGAAATTTCCGCCGTTAGCGGCGGGGCAACGGAACTGACCGATTTAAAAAAGGTGGAAGAAGTCCTTTTGAACGAAGAAAGCGGTAACGCCGCCCTTTACGAAAAACAGCGCGTTTTGGATGAAAATTCCACTTGGTTTTTGCTGGATTACGCGGCGTTTTGCGCGGAAAGTGAAATTTTGGGCGTTCACGCAGTTAACTTGTTCCACAATAAATTAAAGGAAATTAAGGCAAAATTCCAGGGGGTAAACCGCCCCAACGTAATGGTGTATACCAGCAATAACAAAAACCCCTTTTTCGGCACTTCCGCGTTCAATTTCGTTTCGGGGGTTAACTACTATTATTACACCTATTCCACAAGCGAAGTAACCGCATCCGTAAAAATTAAGGATTGCAGCAATATCAACTTGCACGGCTTCGTTATGACGGGTAGGGATCATTTGGATAGCGCGTTGCAACTAATCAACTGCGCGAATATCCGCGTGGAGCGTTGCTCCCTTACCAGCACGGGTAAAGGCGCGGTAACCGTGGATAGGGGCAGGGATATCGTGATAGAAGATTGCGCGCTGTACGGCGCGGGATACCAAGGCACCTCCGAAGTTACCGTAAGGGATAGTACGGCGAACGAAACCACCGTCACGTTCCGCCATTGCAGGTTCAAAAATAACGGAAACGGCGCGATTAACGCAAGCGAAGTTACCAACCCCAACCTTTCCATCGTGTTAGACCACGTGTATTATACGGACGGCAGTAAAATTACCCAAGCGGATTGCGTAAGCGGAAGCGCAAAACTGCATATCACCGCTTTGGAAGAAGATCTTCCCACCCTTGCAACCGAAGAAAAGGACGGGTTAATCAGTAAGGAGCAAAGCGCGTTTTTAAGCGCGTTTCAACAAGGGCAAGGAAGGCACCGCTACGCGTTTGGGGAATTGGGTATGTACGAGGAATATCCCGTAAACGTGCAGGTGGAATACGTGCGTACGGGGCTGAAATGCGGGTTGTTAAACTTGGTATACCGTATGCCCGAAATCCCCGAAACGGAAAGTAGATTCGGGCATATTTCCATCGAAAAACTAAACGCGTTAATGCGCAGTCGCTTCGGTTTTGATTTTTCTATCAGTAACCGTATTACGGGCGTTTGGTTTGCCAGCGAAAAGGAAAACTTGCTGCAAGCGGGTTGCGGCGTGGGCGTGTATAGCAATTATATGGAACCCGTTACGGTTACGACCGAAGGGAAGAACGTAGGGCTTTCCTTAAAGCAAACGGGCGGCGCGCTGTTCCGATTGCTAAACGTATTCGTAAACGAAAGATAATTTCGGCTTGGTTTTAGGAAGATATTCCTTCTTTTAAAAAGGGAAACGGACGGATGCGCTTTTGCGCTCCGCCCGTTTTTCATCGGTTAAAAATATTCGGCAAGAACTTCGGTTGGGGGTGTAAAATCCGTGCGCCGTTGGCGTAAAAGCCAGTCAATCAACTCGGTATTGCGATATGCTTGGTCAATCCCGTCGTTATGCCCCGCGTTGGGTAGGGAAACGAAGGTTACGTTTCCCCCTTGGGCAAGAAGGGAATCCACCATCAGTTGGGTGTATATGGGGGGTACGTCCGTATCCAACGCGCCGTGAACGGCGTAAACGGGGGTGCTTTTTAGGTTGCCCACCCGCCAACTGTGGCTGCCGCCCGCAACGGGCGCGATGCCCGCGAAAAATCCGCCGAAGGTAAGCCCAGCCATCCACGCGCCAAAGCCCCCCATGCTGGAACCCGTTAGGGTAATGCGTTCGTGATCCGCGCGGTATTCGGTCACAACGCCGTCAATTAGCGCCTTTAAGGGGAACACGATATTATCCCACACGCAGTTTTCGGGGCATTGGGGGCAAAGCACCAGCGCGGGAATTTCCGCGCCCTCCTTTATCATTTTGGGGATGGCGTGCCTAAATAAATGCTCTGCGTTGTTCCCCCGTTCGCCTGCGCCGTGCAAGTAAACGATTAGGGGTAGGGTTTCTTTTACTTCCTTGGGAACAAAAAGGATATAATTCATTTCTACGCCCAAAAAAGGGGCGCGGCAGGTAAACTTTTTCATTGCTTTTATCCGTTTTTCAGTTCTTCGTGGGGGTTAGATTCCACCGTAAGCGTTTTTTGGTTGGTGTAAATTACGAATCCCGGCTTTGCGCCCGCGGGTTTTTTCACAAACTTTTTCAAGGTGTAGTCCACGGGGATTTTTCCCGCCCCGCGCGCCGAAGAATAGTGCGCGCAAATTTCCGCCGCAACCGTTAAAACGTCGTTTGGAACGGTTTTTCCGTGGGTGGCGATAATCACGTGCGCGGAGTGGTAATCCTTGGCGTGCAGCCACACGTCCGCCGTTTCCGCATCCGCGGTCAGTTTATCGTTTTGCAAGTTGTTTTTGCCTACGGCAACGCTAAAACCGTTCACCGAATAGCGGTGGGGTTTTACGGGGGGCTCTTTGCCCTTTTTCTTTGTTTTTGCGGTGGATTTTAATAGCCCTTGGCTGGTAAGTTCGGCTTCAATTTCGGTGAAATCTTCGCTTTTTTCCGCGCGGTGAATCAGGGATTTCAGCGTGTCCAAATAGCGTAGTTCTTCCTCCGCTTCCGCCCGTTGGGGGGCGATGGCAAGCAGGGTTTTTTTGGCTTTATCGTACCGCTTGAACAGTTTTTCGGCGTTCTTTTTGGGGGATAGGGTTTTATCCAAAGTTATGGTAACGGTTGCCCCTTCTTCCCCGTAGTAATCGGGCAGGGTAACCTTATCCGTGTTTTCCTTAATTTGCCAAAGGTTGCAAGTTAAAATTTCCCCTTTTTTGCGTAAGGTTTCCATATCCGCGCAGTCCTTTTCCTTTGCGGAAATTACGGATAGGCGGCGGTTTAATTTGCTTTCCTGTTTCTTTACCACCGAAAGCAAACGTTTGGTGCGTTCGCTAAAGCGGAAGTCCTCTTCCTTTTTGGTGTAAAACGCGTTTTGCGCTTCTAATAAATTTTCGTAAAAAGTCCAAGTTCCCGTAAGCGAGCGGTAGGGGAAGGGGAAAAAGTCCGTAGCCTTGCCGTTTACCGAAAGCACGCAGGGGTTAAGGGGGGAACCGTCAAAAAAAGTGTGAATAAACGCCGCCGCGCTTTTTGCGGTTTCGGGGGTAAAAGGCGGGGTAAAGCCCTTTTCGGTTAGGGCAAAGGCAAGTTCTTGCGCGCTTAAAAAACAAAGACCTTTTAGTTTTTCAAACAGCGTTTCGGCTAAATCGCCCCCGCAGTTTTGTAAAACGTTTGCCACTTCCCCCACTTCCCAAAGGGGCGTTTTTTCTTGCGCGGGGGGAAGGGAATAGGGCATGCCCGTTAAAATGGCGCGCTTGGTGCTTTCTTCTAACGTGGCGGTTTTCAGCGCGCCCAAAATTTTGCCCTTTTCGGTTAAAAATACGTTGCTGTATTTCCCCATAACTTCTATAAGAAGTTCTTTTTCCACCTCTTCCATAAAGTCGTTTAGGGCTTTTACGGTAAAGCGAATTACACGTTCGCCCGCAACGCCCGTAACGCTTTCAATTACGCCCCCCGAAAGGTGCTTTCTAAGCAGCATGCAAAAGGAGGGGCAAACGGCGGGGTTTTCTTCGGCTAAATCCGAAAAACCCACCCTGCAAAAGGTGGCGTTCGCGCTTACTTTTACGCGGCGCGTGCCGTACCCTTGCACGTACACGGAAAAAACCAATTCCTCCTTGCCCGGTTGGTTAATTTTATTAATTTTTCCACCCGCAAGCGCGCGGTGTAAGTCTTGCGCTATTTTTACGGTGGTAACTGCGTCCTGGGGCATAAGCACTCCTTCAAGCGTTTTGAAATTTGGATATAGTATAGCATTTCAAAGCGCGTTTGTAAAGAAAACGGGCGAAAAAATGCTCCAAAACCGATTTTTCGCCCTTTTTTTCTAAAGAAAAAAGAAAATTAGTGGTTCTTTTATTTGCTTTTTCCCTTTCGGTTGTGGTACAATACCTTTACGCGAAAAAATATAGGAGATACTATTATGAAATACACGAAAAAAGCAAGTGCAAAAAGCACCGTAACCTTTACCATGAAGTTGGACGCGGCAGAATGGGCTGCGGCTATTGAAAAGGCTTACCAAAAAACCAAGGGTAAATATTCCGTTCCCGGTTTCAGAAAGGGTAAGGTTCCCAAAAAGGTAATCGAACAAATGTACGGCGAAGGCGTATTCTTTGAAGAAGCGGTAAACATTGCCCTTCCCGAATACTACGGCCAAATTTTGGATAAGGAAACGGATTTATTCGTTTTGGGCGCGCCCGACGTATCCTTAAAAGATATGAACGAAAAGGGCATTTCCTTTGAACTCGTAACCCCCGTTAAACCCGAAGTAAATTTGGGCGCTTACACGGGTATGAAAATTGCAAAAGAAGCGTATAATGTAACCGCGGAAGAAGAAGCGGAAGCAGTTGAACGCGAAAAGAACGCGATTTGCGAACGTAACTCCACTTACGAAGAAGTAACCGATCGCGCAGCGAAAGAAGGGGACACCGCAAACATCGACTACTCGGGTAGTGTGGACGGCGTTAAGTTTGAAGGCGGCACCGCAGCAGGCTACGACCTTGTGTTAGGTTCTCACTCCTTCATCCCCGGCTTTGAAGAAGGCGTTGTGGGTATGAACGTGGGCGAAAGCAAGGATATCACCGTAAAATTCCCCGAAGAATATCACGCGAAGGAACTTGCGGGTAAGGACGCGGTATTTGCCGTAACCGTAAACGCGCTTAAGGTAAAAGTTGTTCCCGCCCTTACGGACGAACTTGTTAAGGACGGCAGCGAATACCAAACGGTAGCGGAAATGGAAGAAGGCGTTAAAAAATCCCTTGCGGAAAACAAGGAAAGAAACGCGAAGATGCAAGAAGAAAATAAGATGATCGACCAAATTACCGAAGCAACCACGGTGGAAATCCCCGAAATTTTGGTGGAACGCCAAATTGATAACATGGTTCGCGATATGGAATACCGCATGATGTACAGCGGCATTAAGATGGACGATTACCTTAAATACGCAGGTACCACCATGGAAGACCTTAGAAAGAACTACCGCGAAAACGCTGAAAAGCAAGTAAAATCGCAACTTGTTGTAGACGCGATTTTGGAAAAGGAAGCGCTTAAGGCTACCGAAGAAGAAATGGATGCGAAATTCGCTGAAACCGCTGAAAAACAAGGTAAATCCTTGGAAGACTATAAAAAATCGCTTTCGGATTATCAAAAGGAATACGTAGAACGCGAAATCGTTATCACCAAACTGTTCGACTTCTTGCGTGCTAACAACGATATTTCCTGATAAACGAAAAAAGGAGGGACTATGGCTTTGATTCCCATGGTCGTTGACCAAACGGCAACGGGGGAACGTTCTTACGACATTTACTCCCGCTTACTGGAAGACCGTATCGTATTTTTAACGGGTGAAATTAACGACGCGGTTGCGGATACCGTAATCGCGCAACTCATTTATTTGGAAGGGAAGGATCCCAACAAGGATATTTCCCTATATATCAACAGCCCCGGTGGCAGCGTTTCGGCAGGTCTTGCTATTTACGATACCATGAACTACGTGAAATGCGACGTATCCACCATTTGCATCGGGCTTGCCGCAAGTATGGGCGCATTCCTACTTAGCAGCGGCGCAAAGGGTAAGCGTTTTGCTTTGCCCAACGGTGAAATTATGATTCACCAGCCTTTGGGCGGCGCGCAAGGGCAAGCAAGCGATATTGCAATTCAAGCCAACCATATTTTGAAAACCAAGGCAAAGCTGAATAAGATTTTGGCGGAAAACACGGGTAAATCGGTGGAAACCATTGAAAAGGACGCCGACCGCGATTTCTATATGTCCGCCGAAGAAGCCGCCGAATACGGCTTGATTGATAAAGTGTTCTACAAACGCTAAACCGAAAAGTAAACCCAACCGAAAAGCACGTAGTATAGGCGTGCTTTTCTTATCCATTAAGGAGCATTTATGAAAGATAACGAAATTTACTGTTCTTTTTGCGATAGGCCCGCAAGTCAGTTAAAACACGTGGTTACCGGCCCTAACGGCAGTAATATTTGCGAAGACTGCCTTTCCATTTGCATGGAAATCGTAAAAAAGGGCAGGGGCAAAAGCAAAGGGAAAGCCTTCGAACTGTTAAAGCCCGAAGAAATTAAGGCGGAATTGGATCGCTACATCGTTGGTCAGGACGAAGCAAAACGCGTTTTATCCGTTGCGGTATACAACCACTATAAGCGCATCCGTATGGCGGAAACCGAAGGGGAAAGCGTTAGGGAAGTGGAAATTGAAAAGAGCAATATTTTACTGTTCGGCCCCACGGGTAGCGGTAAAACCTTGCTTGCCAAAACCCTTGCTAAAATTTTGAACGTGCCTTTCGCGGTAGCGGACGCAACCACCCTAACCGAAGCGGGTTACGTGGGTGAAGACGTTGAAAATATCCTTTTGAAACTAATTCAAAATGCGGACGGGGATATTTCGGCTGCCGAACGCGGAATTATCTATATTGACGAAATTGATAAGATTGCAAGAAAAAGCGAAAACACCTCCATCACGCGCGACGTATCGGGGGAAGGCGTTCAGCAAGCCTTGCTTAAAATTATTGAAAGTACGGTGGCTTCGGTACCTCCGCAAGGGGGCAGAAAGCATCCCCAACAGGAATGTATGCGCATTGATACCACCAACATTTTGTTTATTTTAGGGGGCGCGTTCGTTGGGCTTGATAAAATCGTAAGCAAGCGTAAGGAAAGCGCAACCTTAGGGTTTGGCGGTAGCGTTTCGGCAAAAACCGAAGTGGCGGATACCTTTGATATTTTGAAGGACGTACAACCGCAGGATTTAACCGCGTTTGGGCTAATTCCCGAATTCGTGGGGCGCGTTCCCATTACGGTTAGCTTGCACGCGTTAGACGAAGGCGCGCTTTGCCGCATTTTAACCGAACCCAAAAACGCGCTTGTGAAACAGTACCAAAAACTGCTTGGCTACGATAACGTAGAACTGGTCGTTACGGATGAAGCGGTGCACGAAGTTGCCAAAAAGGCAATCGCCTTAAAAACGGGTGCGCGCGGACTTAGAACTATTTTGGAAAACCTGATGCTGGAAACGATGTACGACGTACCTTCGGACCCCACCATTAAAAAAGTAGTGGTGGGCGGGGAAGTTGTGCGCGGAGAAGGCAAACCCCAGGTAGAAAAAGAAGAAAAAACGGCGTAACACGTCTTTTAGCCCTTCCATTTGGAAGGGCTAATTCGTATTTTCGGAGGAAAAAGATGAAAGAGGCACGCATAGGGAAAGGCAGTAAAACCACCTTGCCTTTTACCACGTTCGTAAAAGAATTTTCGGTGTATTACAAGCCGCATAAGGGTTTGTTTGCGGTGGATATGATTTCCGCCTTATTAATTGCGCTTTGCAACTTGTTTTACCCAAGAATTACCCAAAATATTATCAATATTTACGTGCCGAACAGGGCGCTAAAACTGCTTTTGCTTTGGGCGGGGATTTTACTTGCCATTTATTTGGTAAAGGCGGCGCTTACTTATGTGGTGCAGTACTTTGGGCATTTATTGGGTGTAAAAATTCAAGGGGATATGCGTAGCAAACTGTTTATGCACCTTCAAAAACTGCCCTTTTCGTACTACGATGAAAATAAAACGGGTACCATTATGTCCCGTTTAATCAACGATTTATTCGATATTTCCGAACTTGCCCACCACGGCCCCGAAGATATCTTTTTATCCCTAATCACCATCGTGGGCGCCATCGTTATGATGGCAAGCATTTGCTGGCCCTTGGCGCTGATCGTGCTTGCGTTTTTGCCCCTTATGGTGTTCTGCGCGGTGATGACGCGCCGTGAAATGGGGGAATCCTTCCGCAATATGCGGAAAGCCACGGGGGAAATCAACGCGCGTGTGGAAAACGCGGTTGCGGGTATTCGCGTTTCGCGCGCTTATACCGCCACCGAAAGAGAAAAAGAAAAGTTTGAAGAAGCCAACACGGGTTATCAAACCACCCGCGCGAAAGCCTACCTTTCCATGGGAAAATTCTTTACGGTAATGAGTTTATTTAACGATTTACTGTATCTTTTAATTTTGGTTGCGGGGGGCTTGTTCTTCTACCACGGCAAAATCAACGCGGGGGAATTTACCGCCTTCGTTTTGTATATTGCCATGCTGTTAAACCCCATTCGCACGCTGATTAGTATTTTTGAACAGCTGCAAAGCGGGCTTAGCGGTTTTGAACGCTACCGCGAAGTGCTAATGGAAACCCCCGAGGAAGAAACGGGCAAAAGCACCGAATTTCCCCAAGGGGATATCGTGTACGACGACGTAGATTTTTCGTACGTAAACAAGGAAGGGGAAACCCAAGTGTTAAGCAATTTAACCCTTACCGTACCCCACGGCAAAACGGTTGCGTTAGTGGGCCCTTCGGGGGGCGGTAAAACCACGCTATGTCACTTGTTGCCCCGTTTTTACGAACTGCAAGGGGGTAAAATTACGGTGGGCGGTACGGACGTAAAAGAACTTGCCCGCGAAACTTTAAGAAAGAACGTAGGCATCGTACAGCAGGACGTATTCCTATTTTCGGGTACGGTACGCGAAAATATCGCGTACGGCAACCTTGCCGCAACCGATGAAGAAATTATAGAAGCGGCGAAAAAGGCGAACATTCACGAATTCGTTACCACCTTGCCAAACGGCTACGATAGCGAGGTGGGGGAACGGGGCGTAAAACTTTCGGGCGGGCAAAAGCAACGCATTTCCATTGCGCGCGCCTTCCTAAAAAATCCCCCCGTGCTTTTACTAGACGAAGCAACCAGCGCGCTAGACACGGTAACCGAACGGCAAATTCAGGCTTCGCTAGAAGAACTTTCCAAGGGTAGAACCACCGTTGTGGTGGCGCACCGCCTTTCCACCGTGCAAAACGCGGATTTGATTTACGTAATTACCAAGGAGGGCGTTGCCGAATGCGGCACGCACGAAGAATTGCTTCGGTTAGGGGGCGTATACGCCGG
>JAZUCI010000097.1:0-21409 GCA_045639045.1 Christensenellaceae bacterium | reverse complement strand
CTTTGAAATTTTCGAAGGGCCCGAAATTGATACGGACTATTACACCTTCCAAGCGTTAAATATTCCCAAGGATCACCCTGCGCGCGATATGCAGGATACCTTTTATATTACCGAAAACGTGGTGCTTCGCCCCCACACTTCTCCCGGGCAAATCCGTTGTTTGGAGCAAAAACAACCGCCTATCAAGGTGCTTTCCCCCGGTAAGGTTTACAGAAGCGACGACGACGCAACCCACTCTCCCATGTTCCAACAGGTGGAAGGGATTGTTGTGGATAAAAAGGTTACCCTTTGCGATTTGAAGGGGGCTTTGGACGCGTTTGCCGCAAAGCTGTTTGGTGATGAAACCAAAACCCGTTTCCGTCCTTCTTATTTCCCCTTTACCGAACCCAGCGTAGAAGTGGACGTATCCTGCTTCCGTTGCAAGGGTAAGGGATGCAATCTTTGCAAGGGCACGGGCTGGATTGAAGTTCTTGGCGCAGGTATGGTACACCGCAACGTAATCAAAAACTGCGGTTTGGATCCCGATGAATACTCTGGCTTTGCGTTCGGTATGGGCGTGGAACGTATCGCAATGTTAAAGTACGGTATTCCCAATATGAAAATGTTGTTTGAAAACGACGTACGTTTCTTAAAAGAATTTGATAAATAACGGAGGGGAAATAGGATGTTAGCACCTTTAAGATGGTTAAAAGATTACGTGGATATTGACGTTTCTGCCGAAGAACTGCAAGCAAAACTGTTTTCCTGCGGGTTTGAAGTAGAAGAAATGGTAGACGTGTTCAAAAACGTCAGCGGTATCGTGGTTGCCAAACTGCTTTCGGTAGAAAAGCACCCCAACGCGGACAAGTTGAACGTGTGGCAAATTGACGCAGGTGATAAGGGAAAACTGCAAATTATCACCAGCGCAAAAAATATTGAAGTAGGGGATTTGGTTCCCGTTGCATTAGACGGGGCAACCTTGTATGGTGGCGGCGTTATTAACAACGGTCAAATCCGTGGCGTAGAATCCTACGGTATGTTCTGTTCCGGGGAAGAACTTGGTATTACGGACGATTTTTATCCCGGCGCATCCATTAACGGTATTTTGCGTTTGAAGGAAGAATATCCCTTGGGTATGAATATTAAAGAAGCGCTTGGCTTGGACGATATTGTGTTTGATATCGGCGTTACCTCTAACCGCCCCGATTGCCAATGCGTTTACGGCATTGCAAGGGAAGTAGCCGCAGTTTTGGGTAAACCCTTAAAAGCGCCCAACCTTTCTTACGAAACGGTAGCCGAAAGCGTTACGGATTTCGTAAAGGTACGCGTGGAAGATTCGGAGTTGTGCCCCCGCTACGTTGCAACCGGCGTTCAAAACGTAAAAATCGAGCAATCTCCCTTATGGATGAGAAAAAGACTGTTCCTCGTTGGAATTCGCGGTATCAGTAACTTGGTTGATATCACCAACTTCGTTTTGATGGAAATGGGGCAACCCATGCACGCCTTTGATAAGGATAAACTTGGCGGTGGGGAAATTGTGGTTCGCCGCGCCAAGGTAGGGGAAACCATCGTAACTTTGGATAAGAAGGAGTTCCATTTAACCGAAGATAACTTAATGATTTGCGATGGGGAAAAACCCGTTTGCATTGCAGGCGTTATGGGCGGTTTGGATTCGGGTATTACCGAAGGAACCAAAAATTTAGTATTTGAATCCGCTAAATTTAAGCGTGATAATATCCGCCGTACCTCCCGCACTTTAGGTCAGCGTTCGGATTCCTCCGCGCGCTTTGAAAAGGGTGTGGATTCGTATACCACGGGCGTGGCTATGCAACGTGCGCTTTCCTTGATTTATCAGTTAAAAGCGGGCGAAATTTTGTCCGGCAAAATTGATTGCAACGCGGAAACGCAGGAAAAACGCAAAATCGTTACCCCCGTTTCGCGCATTTGCGATTTGCTTGGTATTGACGTAAGCGAAGAACGCATCGTGGATATTTTAACCGCCCTGCATTTTGAAGCAAGCGTAAATAACGGTGTGCTTACCGTATTTGTACCCGAATACCGCGAAGACGTAGAAGATTACGCCGATTTGGCAGAAGAAATTATCCGCATGTACGGCTACGATAACATTTCGGGTACTTTGTTAAACTTTGCAAAGGTTACGGACGGCGGCAGAAACACCGCACAAAAGGACGTAGAACGTATGCGTGAAACCCTTGCGGGTTTTGGCTTACAGGAAACCGTAACGTATAGCTTTATTTCCGAAAAGGAATACGATAAGCTGGATTTGGATAAAACTTCTAGCGAGTATAAATTTATCCGTTTAATGAATCCCTTGGGTGAAGATTATTCGGTAATGCGTACTACGCTTGTGCCCAGTATGTTAAACGTGCTTTCCTTTAATCAAAACCGCAAAAACGAAACCGTAAAACTGTTCGAATTTGCGCGTACCTATCACACGGATAAGCCCCTTACCGGTAGCGATCTTCCCGTAGAAAAGAACCACGTTATCGTGGGCGCGTACGGGGAAGGTATTGATTTTTACGCAATGAAAGGAATCGTGGAAGAATTTTGCCGTTCCTTTGGCGTAACCGTGGAAATTGCTGCGGGGGGCAAGCATTACTATCATCCCACCAGAAAAGCAACGGTAAGCGCAAACGGCGTACTTTTAGGTGGATTTGGGGAAATTCACCCCGTTTACGCCGAAAGATATGGCTTGGAAAAACGCGTATACGTGGCGGAATTGGATTATGATTTGCTTGAACGCCAATTCAATAAGAAAATTGCAGTAAAACCCATTTCTCGCTATCCCGAAAGCACGGTGGATATTGCGGTAACCGTATTAAAAACGGTAACCTGTGGGGAAATTTTATCCGTAATTTACGCAAACGCGGGCGAATTTTTAAAAGAAGCGAAGCTGTTTGACGTATACGAAGGCGCGCAAGTAGAAGCGGGTAAAAAGAGTATGGCGTTCTCCCTGCATTTCGGCTCTTTGGACCGTACTTTGGAGCAAGGCGAGGTGGAAACTGCAAAAACCAACGTGCTTAGTGCGTTGCAAACCGCTGTTGGCGCAGTTTTAAGATAAATTAGAGACCTTTCCGTATAAAAAATAAAAAAAGTATTGACAACAATAAACAACTTTGCTATAATTACTTAGAAGTAAAATTTTAAGGTGGAGTCTGTCGCAACAGTTACCGCGGTCTAAAGCGGTAACCGTTGTCGACGGGCTTTTTTTATTAAGGTGGGTTATATGATTGAACGTCTTTTAACCGAAATTCGCGAAGCGGAAGCTAAGGCGGACGCGATGAGAAAGCAAGCGGAAGAAGTAGCCGCCCAAATGCGCGCGCAAGCAGACGCGGAATATCTTGCCCGTATGGAAAGCGCTAAGGTAAAGGCAAAGGAAATGCACGCCGAAATTATGGCGCAAGCGGAAAAAACTGCCGAAATCCGCAAACGGGAAATTGAGCGCAATGCGGAAGCGCAAGCTCGCGCTTTAAGGGAGGAAACTTCTCCACGCGCAGAAGAACTGTCCGGCGAAATTTTACGGAGGATGGAAAATGGCAATTTCTGAAATGTCCTTAATGACTTTGGTTTGTTTGGACGGGGAAAAGGATGCGATTTACGACGCTTTTTCTAAAACGGGTTCGGTACAAATCAAAAAAACGGAGGACTACGAAAACGCTGAACGCTTAAGCGCGGAGGACGTTACCCCGATATTAGAAAAAATCGCGGGCGCGGAAAAAGCGGTGGAAGCAATTCTTATGGCAAAAGAAAGGCTTCCTAAATGCGAAATCCAACCCGTAAAAGATGGGT
The DNA here is from genome assembly GCA_045639045.1 of Christensenellaceae bacterium. Taxonomy (GTDB): domain Bacteria; phylum Bacillota; class Clostridia; order Christensenellales; family Borkfalkiaceae; genus SIG402. The sequence continues at coordinate 17,620 of JAZUCI010000097.1, read as the reverse complement.
TTTCGGTAACGCGAACGCAGTTTTTCGATATGGGAAGCCGTACGGCGGAAGCGGAAGAAATCCTTCAACGAATTCAAGCGTTATGCGATAAAAACTTGCAGTTAAAGGCGGAAAACGCAAAACTTTCCGCAAGGGCGCGCGCGTACGAGCCGTACGCCTGTTTATCACACCCCTTCTCCTTCTATGCAGATACGAGATATACGGCAACGCTGCTTGGCGTTTTGCCCTTTGATAAAACTTCGGATTGCGTAAAGGAATTAGGCGAAATCAAAGACGTAAAAACCGAAATTTTGGGCGCCGCAAAAGGTGGTAACGTGCTTGTTGCCCTTCTTCCTAAAACGGAAAAACAAAAAGTGGAAACGACGTTATCTTCTTACGGTTTCCAAAAATGTCCGTATTCTTCTAACGAAAATGCAAAGGAAGTAATTGCCACCTTAAATCAAGAAGAAAAAGAAAATTTAAAACGGCAAACGGAAGTGGACGAGCAACTGCTGTCTTTTGCGGATAAAATCTTGCTTTTAAAACTTTATGCGGATTTTCTTTCCTATCAAGTGGAAAAATCAAAAGCGAAAGGGGACGTGGTTGGAACGAAAACCACCGCGGTAATCGAAGGATACGTTCCTACCGAAATGACCGAAAGGGTAAGAAAATCCGTTGCTGAAACCGCTTCTTCGTACGTGATAGATTTTACCCCCGTAAAAAGGGAAGAATTTGCCCCAACGCTAGTTAAAAACGGCAAAGCGGTAGAAAATTTTGAATTCGTAACCAATATGTATTCGGTGCCCGCTTACGGCGCGCTGGATCCTAACCGTATGATGTCCTTCTTCTTCTCCTTGTTTATGGGGCTAATTATGGGGGATGCGGGATACGGACTGTTGATGATTTTGGGCGGATTTTGGTTTGCAAGTCGTCAACGGAAAGGCTCGGCAACCTACCGAATGGCAAAAGTGTTCGCTTTCGGCGGATTTTTTGCAATTCTATTCGGAGCTCTGTTTGATAGTTGGTTCGGTTATGGATTGTTACGTGAAGTTTTAAACGACGGATACCGCAATTTTTACGCGGCAAACATCGATGCGATTAACGCAAAAGTTTCTCTTGCCGGTATTAGCATTCCTTCAATGCTATTGTGGTGCTTGGGGCTTGGAACGGTGCATATTGCCTTTGGTCAATTGATGAAGGCGGTACAAAGTTTTAGTAGAGGAAAAATCGTAGAAGGCGTTTTTTCGGGGCTTGCTTGGGCGTTTGCGCTATTTACCTTGATTTTTTGGGTATTTTCCGCAGTTACCAAGGCAACGTACACCGCATACGCGGGTTATGCAACCGCGGGGCTGTTTGGTTTGGCTATTTTAACTTCGGGCATTACCGAACGGGGCGCGGGTAAAGTGATTAAGGTGTTTTCCTCGGCGTACGGCTTAATCAACTATATGTCGGATATTTTAAGCTACGCGCGTTTATACGGCTTAATGCTTTCGGGGGCGCAAATCGCTTCCATATTTACAAACACTTTGGCTATCGGGCTTTTATTTCCCCAAGGGATCGTAGGTATTGTGTTCGGCGTTTTGATTATCGTAGTTGGTAACCTATTTAACCTGGCAATCAGTTTGCTTGGCGCGTATATTCACGATTCCAGACTTCAATACGTAGAGTTCTTCGGTAAATTCTACGAAGGGGAAGGGGAGTTGTTTACCCCCTTTGGCAGCACTTTGGCGCACGGATATTTCGTGCCCGAAAACAAATAAGGTTAACCCCCACTTCGGCGGGTGAAAATAAAAACAATAAAAATATTTTTTCGGAGGAAAAAACAATGGATGGTAGAGCAATAGGTATTATCGGTCTTGCCCTGTGCATGATTCTTTGCGGCGCAGGTTCGGCTTACGGTTTGTACAAAACGGGCGCGGCTTCGGCGGGCGTTATGGCGGAGGACGGCAAAAAGTTTTCCAAAATCATCGTTTTAGCGTTGCTTCCCGCAACGCAAGGTATTTACGGATTCGTACTTGCTGTAATGAAGATTAGCGCGCTTCCCGCAGTTGGCGCGGCAGTATCCGCAGGTTGGGGCTTGTTCGGCGCGGCAATCGCCTTAGGGATTACGGGTATGGCATCCGCAATTTTACAAGGAAAAACCGCGGCATCCTGTATTTATGCAATCGGCAAAAACAGCGCGGGCTCCGGTAAATACGTTCTGTTCCCCGCAATGGTAGAATTCTACGCGATTTTGGCGTTAGTTCTTGGTATTATGATCTAATGGAAAAGGAAGATGAATCAAGAAAACAACGCGTTGGTAACGCAAATTTTAGAAGCGGCGGCTGAAGAATGCGAACGCATCAAGGCGCAAGCGGAACTTTACGTAAAGGAAACGCGGGAACGCGCGGATAGGGAAGAAACCGAATTTCTTGCCACGCGCGAAGCCCTTACCGAAAAGGAAGGGCGGCAGTTTGTTCAGCGTAAGGAAACGCTTGCCACTTTGGACGCGAACAAATATATTTTAGGCGTAAAGCAGGAGATTGTAGACGGGATTTACCGTAGGGCAATCGGTCGTATGAACGGTATGAGTGAAAGCCAATACCTTGCCTTTTTGGAAAGTTTAATTTCCCGCTACGCCGAAGATGGAGATAAGGTGGTTTTTGCGCAAAATTGCCCCGTAGAAAAGGAAAAACTTTCCTCCTTACCATCGGTAAAGGCAAGGGGGTTAGATCTTTCCTTTGATGGAAAATTTAGTGGCGGTATCGTGCTTTCGGGTGAAAAATGCGATAAGGAATTAACCTTTGAGGCCCTTTGTGAAAGCGTGCGTGAAGAAACCGAAGCGCAACTTTCCAAAACGCTTTTCGGTACAAAACAATGATGGATAAACCGGATATCGTATTTGTAAACGGACTGATTAAGTCCATGGAAAAAAACTTAATATCCGCTGAAAAGTTTGCAAGAATTACCGAAGCGGAAACTGTGGAAGAAATAATCAAAACTTTACGCGAAAGCGGTTTTGGTGGGGAAGAAGAATACGCCCCCCAAGATTACGAACGTATGATAGCGGCCGATCGGGCAAAATTTCTTTCTTTTTTAAGGAAATACTGCCCCAAGGAAAGTGTGTTAAAAGCGTATTTCGCGCAACGTGATTTTCACAATGCGGAATGCGCCTTACGCGGTAAATACGTTGCCGTTTCGCAATCCGCTTTTTTGGAAGAGGGCGAGGTTTCTTTGCCTACCTTATTAAAGGCCGTGGAAACGGGGGATTATTCGCAAATCCCTACCTACCTTTCCACGCCCATTAAAAAGGGGGAGGAAATGTTTGTTGAACAAACGGCTACGGGAATTGCCATCGGTACTCTTTTCCGTCGCGCGCATTACGAATATTTGTTGAAAATCGTGCGCGGAAAGGAGCAAAGGCGTTTTCTACAGTATGAAATCGACGCGAAAAATTTAAGCGTTGCTTTTCGTAGCCAAACGGTAATTCAAGCAGAAAGTATGTACGTTGCGGGCGGTAAAATTCCCCAAGAGGATTTAAATTTGATTGTTGAAGGGGACTGTGCAAAAATTTCCCGCAGATTTATGTTTGGGGAATACGCGGATTTGGTTGCCCTTGGCATAGAAGCGCGCGCGGAACAAAAGCCCATGGTGGAATTTGAACGCTACGTAGAAGATTTTGCTTTGAAAAAATTAAAGGAACGCCGTTTTGAAACCGAAGGGCTTGTTCCCTTGCTTTTATTCGTGCAATATAAGGAAAACGAGTGGAAAAACGTTCGCATCGCAATCGTTGGGAAATTAAACGGCGTAGAAGGCGACTCCGTTCGCAAAAGATTGAGGGAATGCTATCATGGGTAAAACGGCAATTATTGGCAGCGGTGAAAGCGTGCTCGCTTTTCAAGCGGGTGGGGTGGAAGCCTTTCCCGTACAAGGGGAACAGCAAGCAAGGGAAACCTTGCGCCGTTTAGCAAAAACGCACAGCGTAATTTTCCTAACGGACGAACTTGCAAAGCCTTTGAAAGATTTAATTGATAGAATGAACGAATCACCCTACCCAATCGTGATTTCCGTTCCTTCTGCAAACGGTGAAAGTAAATTTGCCGTGCAAAGAATGAAGGAACAAATGGAACGTGCCCTTGGGGTGGATATCTTATTCCAGAGAGAGGAAAGATAAATGCAAGGAAGAATTATTAAAGTATCCGGGCCGCTAATCGTTGCGGAAGGTATGGCGGATGCAAAAATGTATGACGTAGTAAAAGTAGGCGATAAAAAACTAATCGGTGAAATTATCGAACTACGTGGGGATAAAGCCTCTATTCAAGTTTACGAAGAAACTTCGGGTTTAGGCGTAGGCGACGGGGTAGAATCCGCCGGTTACGCTTTGTCCGTAGAACTTGCCCCCGGGCTTATCGAGGGGATTTTCGACGGAATTCAACGTCCCTTAGAAAAAATCGTACAAAAGTACGGGGATCGTATCACGAAAGGGATGCAAATTGATAACTTGGACCACGAAAAACTGTGGGATTTCGTTCCCGTGGCAAAGGTGGGCGACCAAGTAAAAGCGGGGGACGTTTTAGGAACGGTTCAAGAAACCCCCGTAGTTTTGCATAAAATTATGGTGCCCTTTGGCGTGCAAGGAACGGTAAAATCCATCACGGCAGGTCAGTTTAATATCACGCAAACGGTGGCGGTAATCGATCGCGACGGGTTTGAAATTCCCGTGCAAATGTTACAGCGCTGGCCCGTGCGTAAAGCCCGCCCGTATAAAGAAAAATTAACCCCTGCAATGCCTATGGTAACGGGGCAACGCGTAGTTGATACCCTTTTCCCCATTGCAAAAGGCGGTGTAGCGGCTGTTCCCGGGCCCTTTGGTAGTGGTAAAACGGTAGTTCAGCACCAGCTTGCAAAGTGGGCGGATGCGGAAATTATCGTTTACGTAGGCTGTGGGGAACGCGGTAACGAAATGACGGACGTACTGAACGAATTCCCCGAATTGTTAGACCCCAAAACGGGCGAACCCTTGATGAAACGAACGGTTCTTATCGCAAACACTTCGGATATGCCCGTAGCCGCGCGCGAAGCCTCCATTTACACGGGGATTACCATTGCGGAATACTTCCGCGATATGGGATATAACGTTGCAATTATGGCAGACTCTACTTCCCGCTGGGCAGAAGCATTACGTGAAATGAGCGGTCGTTTGGAAGAAATGCCCGGGGATGAAGGCTATCCCGCATACCTTGCTTCCCGTCTTTCGGAATTCTACGAACGCGCTGGGATTGTAAAAGTGCTTGGCAGCGAAAACGTAATCGGTTCGGTTTCGGCAATCGGCGCGGTTTCCCCCCCGGGTGGGGACCTTTCCGAGCCCGTTTCACAAGCAACCTTGCGTATCGTAAAAGTGTTCTGGGGGCTTTCCGCAAGCTTGGCGTATAAACGGCATTTCCCCGCGATTGACTGGCTAATCAGTTATTCGTTGTATGCGGATCGTATGCAAACTTGGTACGCGCAAAACGTTGGGGACGACTTTATGAGCTTGCGCGCGTTTATTATGAACGTACTGCAAGAAGAAGCAAACTTGGATGAAATCGTGCGTTTGGTTGGTGTGGATGCGCTTTCCTATAAAGAACGTATGACCATGGAAACGGCGAAAATGGTGCGTGAGGACTACTTGCACCAAAACGCTTTCCACGAAACGGATACGTATACTTCGCTTACCAAGCAATATCGTATGCTCCGCTTAATTAAAATGTTCCACGACCTTGGCAACGAAGCGGTGGAAGGGTATGCAAATTTGGATGATATCTTAAATTGTCCCGCAAAAGAACGTATCGGGCGCGCGAAGTATATTGAAGAAGCAAATCTTGGCGCCTTTGATGAAATTGAAGGGGAATTGCAAGCGCAGTTAAAGGCACTTTCCGTAGGGGGTGAAGGCTAATATGCAAAAAGAATATAAAACCATACGTGAAGTCGTTGGCCCTTTGATGCTAGTGGAAGGCGTGCAAGGCGTTAAGTACGACGAACTTGTTGAAGTAACCCAAGAAGACGGGGAAGTTCGCCGCGGTAAAGTTTTGGAAGTAAGGGAAGATAAAGCGGTCGTTCAGCTTTTCGAACCCACCCAAGGCTTAAAAATTTCTACCGCAAAAGCGCGTTTTTTGGGTAGAAGCTTATCCCTTGCCGTTTCCGAAGATATGCTTGGTCGCGTATTCGACGGGATGGGAAATCCCCGTGATGGCGGCGCACCCGTTCTTCCCGTAAAGCGAATGGCCGTAAACGGTGAACCCATTAACCCTGCCGCACGCGATTACCCCAACGAATTTATTCAAACGGGTATTTCCGCTATCGACGGCTTAAACACTTTGGTTCGCGGACAAAAACTACCCGTATTTTCTATGAGTGGTTTGCCCCACGCGGAACTTGCCGCGCAAATTGCCCGTCAAGCAAAAGTTCGCAATTCGGATAGTAAGTTTGCGGTAGTTTTTGCCGCAATCGGTATTACTTACGAAGAGGCGGAATACTTTATTGAAGACTTTAGAAAAACGGGCGCTATCGAACGTACCGTTCTTTTCACCAACCTTGCAAACGATCCCGCAATTGAACGTATTGCAACCCCCCGTATGGCATTAACTTGCGCGGAATATCTTGCGTTTGAATGTGGGATGCACGTGCTAGTTATTATGACGGATATTACGAACTACGCGGAAGCGCTTCGTGAAGTTTCGGCAGCAAGAAAGGAAGTACCCGGTCGCCGCGGTTATCCCGGTTATCTGTACACCGACCTTGCTACGCTATACGAACGCGCGGGTAGAATTCGCGGTAAGGAAGGCTCTATTACCCAAATTCCCATTTTAACCATGCCCGAAGATGATAAAACGCACCCCATTCCCGACCTTACGGGGTATATTACCGAAGGGCAAATTATATTATCTCGCGAACTATATAAGCGCGGTATCAATCCTCCCATTGACGTGTTGCCCTCCCTTTCCCGCTTAAAGGATAAGGGGATTGGTAAGGAAAAAACGCGCGAGGATCACGCGGATACCATGAACCAACTGTTCGCTGCGTATGCAAAAGGGAAGGAATGTAAGGAACTTTCCGCAATTTTAGGGGACGCGGCGCTTACCCCCACGGATAAGTTGTACGCGCGCTTTGCTGCGGAATTTGAAAAGCAGTACGTTTCACAAGGTTTTACCACGAATCGCACCATTGAAGAAACGTTAAATTTGGGTTGGGAATTGCTTAAAATCCTGCCCCGTAGCGAATTAAAACGTATTAAAGAAGCCTTTATTGAAAAATATATGGGCTAAACTCAAGGGAATTATGACAAGATTAAACGTAAACCCCACGCGTATGGAACTTAAAAAGTTAAAGGCGCGCCTTTCTACCGCAACGCGTGGGCACAAATTACTAAAAGATAAGTCCGAAGAAATGATTCGCCGCTTTTCCTTGTTAATCAAGGAAAATAAGCGTATGCGCGACGACGTGGAAGCCGAATTATCTCAAACTTTGCGCGATTTTTCTATGGCGAAAAGCTTAATGTCGGGCGCAGAGATAGAAAAAGCGTTTTCTATGCCTTCTTCTACCGTGCAAGCGGATTTTTCCACCACACACGTAATGAGTGTGGAAGTGCCCGAAATTATTCTTACGGAAGGGAATAAAAATGCGCCCCTGCCTTACGCTTTTACCGAAATTACCAGCGAAGCGGATGCTTCGGTAAGTCGTATCGGTGGGGTGATTAACAAATTGCTTGCCCTTGCCGCCGTAGAAAAAACGGCAGCCATGCTCGCTTTGGAAATTGAACGGAACAAACGCCGCGTAAACGCTTTGGAATACGTTATGATTCCCCAGTTGATTGAAACCATTGATTATATCAAGGCAAAGTTGGATGAAAACGAGCGCGCCGCCACCACAAGGCTAATGAAGGTAAAATCTATGATTGCCGAACGCGCGTAATACAATTTGAAAAACGCCCCCATATACGGGGCGTTTTTTTTGAAAAAATGCAAAAAAATAGGAAAAATTTTATAAAAATTCTTGACGAATAAAAAAAAGGGGAGTATAATAAGTGCCATAGGAGTGTATAGCAATGAAAAACACGTTCGCCTTTTATTATTTTGGATATTTCTTCTTTGAAAAGCCATATTAAGCGATATCGGTTGTTTTTTGCTATTCAAAAAATAGAACGGAAATGGTCGGTATTTTTGTATACCGACCTTTTTTATACGTGAGGAGCTTTAGGTTATGATTATCGTTATCAAAAAACAAAAAGACGAAAAGCAATTAAATAATTTATTGGACTGGATTAAGGATTTAGGTCTTGGCGTACATTTAAGCGAAGGGGATAACCGCACCATCGTAGGGCTTGTAGGGGATACCTCCAAGGTAGATATTGACCTTGTTCGCTCTTTAGATATCGTTGAAGGGGTGCGCCGTATTCAGGAGCCCTATAAAAATGCAAACCGCAAATTCCACCCCGAGGATACCGTTGTAAACGTTAACGGGCATAAATTCGGTGGGCAATATTTCCAATATATTGCAGGGCCTTGCTCGGTAGAATCCGAAAAACAAATTATTGAAGTAGCGCAGGCGGTAAAAGCGGCGGGCGCAACCGTTCTTCGTGGGGGCGCGTTTAAGCCGCGTACCTCTCCCTACGCTTTCCAAGGATTACGCGACGCGGGGATTGAACTGTTGCTAAAAGCAAAACGCGAAACGGGCATGCCCATCGTTACCGAAATTATGAGCGTTCGCAGTTTGGATTTGTTTAAGGACGTAGATATTATTCAAATAGGCGCGCGAAATATGCAAAACTTTGAACTGTTAAAGGAAGTAGGTCGCGCTAAAAAACCCGTGTTATTAAAACGCGGTCTTGCTAACACCATTGAAGAATGGCTAATGAGCGCGGAATATTTGATGAGTGAAGGAACCACGGATATTATCCTTTGTGAACGCGGTATTCGTACCTTTGAACCCTACACCCGCAACACGTTGGACCTTTCCGCAATTCCTTTGTTAAAGGAATTGACGCACTTACCTATTATCGTAGATCCCAGCCACGCTTCGGGGCTTTCCCGCTTGGTGAAACCCTTATCCCTGGCTTCCGTTGGCGCGGGCGCGGACGGGCTTATTATTGAAGTACACAACGATCCTCCCCACGCGTTATGCGACGGCGCGCAATCCCTTCGTCCCGAACAGTTCGCGGACGTGGTGCAATCGGCATCAGTTATCCTACCCTTGGTAAATAAGGTTAGGGATTAAGGTGGGGTTATGAAAGTAGGTATCGTTGGTTTGGGGCTTATGGGCGCTTCTTTTGCGCGAACCCTTCAAAAAACGGGGGAACATACCGTTTTTGGATATGACGTAAACCCAAGCGTTATGCGAAAAGCAGATTTAATGGGCGCAATAACGGGTGAATTAAACGAAAACACCGCAAAAGAAATAGATATGCTAATCGTGGCGCTATATCCACGTCAGTTTAAAAATGCGGTTTTGCCCTATCTTCCCTTGTTAAAGGAAGGGGCTATCGTTACGGATTTTTGTGGTAATAAGCGTAGCGTAATTGCAGATATGCGCGCGTTTGCAACCGAGTATCCCAATATATTCTTCGTGGGGGGACACCCCATGGCGGGTAGGGAGTTTTCGGGCATTGAACACGCGGTAACCACGCTTTTTGATAAAGCTTCTATGATTTTAGTACCGCATTCGCAAGATATCGTTAAGTTGGAAAAAGTAAAAAAATTCTTCCTTTCGATAGGCTTTGGGGAAGTGGTGCTATGTTCGGCAGAATATCACGATGGTATGATAGCCTACACTTCCCAGCTTTGCCACTTGGTATCCAACGCATTTATTAAAAACGAAACTGCCCTTTCACACAGCGGTTTTTCGGCGGGAAGCTATAAAGATTTAACCCGTGTTGCGCGGATGAACAGCAAAATGTGGGCGGAACTGATGACGGATAACCGCGATAAACTTTCGGCCGAGGTTGACGAACTGATTGCAAATTTGCAAAAATACCAAGTTGCCCTTAAAAACGGGGACGAGCAAGCCTTATATAAACTGCTTGAAGAAGGAAACGAAAGAAAACTTACCATTGACGCAAGGAAAAAGGAAAAATGATAACCTTAAACGTAAACGCTTCAAAATTTTATTCTATTTTCGTGGCAAAAACGGATGCGGAATTCCCCGTAAAACCCTTTCAAGGGAAGAAGGTGTGTTTCGTTTCGGATAGCAACGTTGCGCCCTTATATTTGAATAATTATGCAAAAAAACTTACCGAAAGCAAAGTGTTTTCTTACGTAATTCCCGCGGGGGAAAGCAGTAAATCTGCGGAAAATTTCCTTAAAATTCATTCTTTTTTAGCTGAAAACGAATTTACGCGCGGGGATATTCTCGTTGCCCTTGGCGGTGGTGTCGTGGGGGATTTAACGGGTTTCGTGGCATCAACCTATATGCGTGGAATTGCGTATTATCAAATTCCCACAAGCCTTCTTGCCATGATTGATTCTTCGGTGGGCGGGAAAACGGCAATTGATTTGCCCCAAGGGAAAAATTTGGTGGGTAGTTTTTATCAGCCAAGCGGCGTTTACGTAAATTTATCCGCATTGAATACCTTGCCGAAAAATGAAATGGATAACGGCATGGGAGAACTGGTTAAGTATGCATTTTTAGATAAGGAGATCACCGTTGAAGATTTGCAAGGCGGCATTACGGACGTACTGATTTCCAAATGTTTATCCGTGAAAATTGCTATCGTGGAAGCGGACGAAAAGGAAAGCGGAAAACGGATGCTTTTGAATTTAGGGCATACCGTTGGGCACGCGATTGAAGCGTTATCCGGCTATACCGTTCCCCACGGCGCTTGCGTTGCGAAAGGGATTTCTTACGCAATTTCTCTATCCAAAGCGGTTTACGGCCTTTCGGATGAAAAGGTGGCGGAAATGCAAAATTTATTAAACGTTCCCGCTATTGACCTTTCTTCTCCCTATCAAAAGGAAGAAATCCTTGCGCTAATTCGCAGGGATAAAAAGGCGAAACACGACGGTGTGGATTTCGTTTTAATTAAGGACATAGGAAACTGTGAAATTAAGCGGATGGACTTTTCTGCTTTGGAGAATATTTTATGAACGTAGAAATAACGCCCGCCCCTATTTCAGGAAAGGTGGAAAGCGTAGGATCTAAATCTTTTGCCCACCGCGCGTTGATTGCCTCGGCGCTCCTTGCAAAGGGGGAAGTTATTCTTTCGGGAATTACCCCTTCAAAGGATGTAGAAGCCACGGTAAACTGTTTACGCGCATTAGGGGCAACCGTTGTGGAGGGGAAGGAGTTTCGCGTAACAGCGCCTACTTCTTTTCCTAAAAAAGCGGTATTTAACTGTTTGGAAAGCGGTTCTACCATGCGTTTTTTCTTGCCCATCGCAGCGGCTCTTGGGATAGAAGCGGAATTTACGGGAAGCCCCCGTTTATTGCAACGCCCAAACGACGCGTTATTTGAAACCTTACGTAGCGGTGGTATCACCGTACTTGAAAATCGATTTTTAAGCGGAAAATTGCAAAGCGGAATTTATCGCATTAACCCTTCGGCAAGTTCGCAGTATATCACGGGAATGTTGTTTGCCCTTGCCCTTTTAGAAGGGGAAAGCGAACTTCTTTTAACGGGAGAATTCGTTTCTCGAGAGTACGTGGATATCACGATAAGCGTGTTAAAGCATTTCGGTGTTGCGATTCAACAAACCGAACGGGGATACTTGATAAAAGGAAAAACGGAAAACACGCTTTCCGAATACAAAGTGGAAGGGGATTGGTCTAACGCCGCGTTTTATTTGGTTGCGGGGGCGCTTTCGGGCCCCGTTACTGTTAGCAATCTAAATAAAAATTCCTTGCAGGGGGATCGTGAAATTCTTTCAATTTTACGGAAGGCAGGCGCAAAAATCACCCAAACGGATACGCAAGTTACCGTAGAACGCGGGGATTTATACGGCTTTTCGGTAAATGCGGAACAAATTCCCGATACCGTGCCAATTCTTTCGGTTATTGCCGCCTTTTCGCAAGGGAAAAGTGAAATTAGTGGTGTGGAACGCTTAAAAATAAAAGAAAGCGACCGACTATCCGAAATTTTAACCACCTTGCAAACTGCGGGCGTTTCGGCAAAATACGAAAACGGAAAACTATTAATTGTGGGTGGAACGCCCCATGGCGGTAAATTTTTCGCGGCAAACGATCACCGTATGGCAATGATGCAAACGATTTTGGCGGCGCATGCAAAAGGGAATAGTGAAATTTTAGGCGCGGAATGCGTTAGTAAATCCTATCCCGAATTTTACGAAGATTTTTTACGCGTTGGGGGAAAATATGGCAAAGTGGAAGGGTAAAAAACTATCCGTAGAAATTTACGGTACATCGCACGCGCCCGAAATTGGGATAAAGGCGGAAGGGTTTCCCAAAGAAGGGGTTACCCTTACCAAGTTAACCGAATTTATGGAAAGACGTAAGGCGAATAAAACGGTATATTCCACCCCACGAATAGAAGGGGATTCCCCCGTGTTTTTGTCTGGACTAGAAAACGGAAAATTAACGGGAGAAGCGCTACACGCGGTAATTTATAACCAAAATACTCGAAGTTCGGATTATAACGAATTATACGCAAAACCCCGTCCTTCGCATGCGGACTACGCGGCGTTCTTAAAGGACGGAAGAATGGATTTTTCGGGCGGAGGAGAATTTTCGGGTAGATTAACCGCCCCCTATTGCATAGCAGGTGGTATAGCAAAGGAACTGTTAGAAAAACGCGGCGTGCAAATATGCGCATACGTGCGTTCGGTTGGTACGGTTACGGGAAAAAATTTCAGCGATGCGAATTTTTCCGCGGAAGACTTGCATTATGAAGAAAAATTTCCCGCGCTATCCAACGGGGAAGAAATGCTTAACGAAATAGAAAAAGCGCGCGCTTTGGGGGACTCGGTAGGCGGTGTCGTAGAGTGCATGGTTTACGGCGCACCCAAGGGAATCGGCGGCGCGCTGTTTGAAGGATTGGAAGGAAAACTGGCAAACTTAATTTATGCGATACCCGCGGTAAAAGGCGTTTCCTTTGGGGATGGATTTTCTCTTTCCCAAATGCTCGGATCTAAAGCGAACGATCCGCTTTGCATGGACGAAAATGGGGATATTCGCTTAAAAACAAACCGCGCGGGCGGATTAAACGGGGGAATAACCAATGGGGAAGCAATAACCATTTCGGTTGCTTTCCGCCCCACACCGTCCATTTCAATGCCACAAACCACGGTAAATTTAACTACGAAAAAGGAAGAAGAGATTCGTATTAAAGGCAGGCACGATGCGTGTATCGTTCCCCGCGCCCTTCCCGTTGTGGAAAGCGCCGTGGCGATTGGATTATTAGATGAAATTTTAGATAGGGAGCAAAACGATGGAATTAGATGAAGCAAGAAAAGTGATTGACGAAATAGACGACCAAATCGTGGCGCTTTACAATAGGCGTATGGAGGTCAGTAAAGAAATCGGTATTGCAAAAGCAAAAGAAGGCAAAAGCGTAAACGTGCCCGAACGCGAAAAGGCAATTCTGAACCGATTAGCTGGCCAAGTAGACGACGATAAAAAGGTGTTCTTAAAACAACTGTATAACACCGTATTTTATACAAGCAAGGCGTATCAAAACCGCTTCGTACACGCCTCTTCTACCGTAGCGGATCAAGTGCGCGAAGCTATTTTTAAAAACGCGCAGTTTCCCGTATCCGCAAGCGTGGCTTGCCAAGGGGTAGAAGGCGCGTATAGCGGTATTGCTACCGAAAAGATGTTTGAACTTTCTAACATTTCGTATTTTAAGACTTTCGACGGGGTATTCCACGCGGTGGATAAGGGGCTTTGCCGTTACGGCGTTCTTCCCATTGAAAACAGTAATACGGGTTCCATTTTGCAAGTGTACGATTTGATGCAAAAGTATCGCTTTTCTATCGTGAAAAGCGTTCGCGTTCAAATTAAACACGCGCTCGTAGCAAAAAAGGGAACGGATATTGGTAAAATTAAAACCGTTCTTTCGCACGAACAGGGCATCCGCCAATGCGAAAACTTCTTAAAGGAATTGGGCGTTGAAACCAAAATCGTGGAAAATACTGCGGTTGCCGCAAAAACGGTTGCGGAAAGCAACGATGAAACGATAGCCGCAATTTGCTCGCAAGAATGCGCTTCCATTTACGGGCTAAGCGTATTAAAAAGCAACGTGCAAGATAACGCGAATAATTATACGCGCTTTATTTGTATTTCTAAAAATATGGAAATTTACAAAGGGGCGGATAAAATCAGCGTAATGGTAAACGCGGCGCATACTCCCGGTCAGTTAAATCGCGTGTTGAACCGCTTTGCCGCGTTAAATTTAAACTTAACCAAGTTGGAATCCCGCCCAATATTAAATTCGGGCTTTGAATTCTTGTTCTATTTTGATTTTGAAGGAGATATCACGGACGAACGCGTACAAAATTTAATTGCGGAATTAGATAGCGAAACCGATCAGTTCGTGTTCCTTGGCAGTTATAAGGAAAGCGTATGAAAGCTTGCTTAATTGGAAAAACGCTAAAACACAGTTTCAGCAAGGAAATACACACCTCTCTCGGCGTGGATTACGATTTGGTAGAACTTGCCGAAGGGGAGGTGGAATCCTTTGTAAAAGGGCATTCCTATTCCTTTTATAATGTTACGATTCCCTACAAGGAAACGGTAATACCCTTTTTAGATGAAATTGACGAAAGCGCAAAAGCCGTTGGTGCGGTAAACACCGTAAAAACCGTAAACGGAAAAACCGTGGGGTATAATACGGACGTGGCGGGGATGAAATACGCCCTAAACCAAGGTGGCGCAAACGTTAGCGGGGCAAACTGCGTAATATTAGGTACGGGCGGTACCGCCAAAACTGCGCGCGCAACCCTATCTATGATGGGCGCTAAAAAAATAACCACCGCAAGTAGAACGGGGGAGTTTAATTACCAAAACTATCACCTTTTAACGGATACGGAAATTCTGGTTAATACCACGCCCGTAGGAATGTTTCCAAACGTAGATGAACGTCCTGTGGATCTAGTCAAATTTCCAAATCTAAAATTTGTGTTTGACGCGGTATATAACCCCCTAAAAACCGAACTGTATTTACAAGCGGAAGCATTGGGGATTCCCGCGCGCTGCGGACTTTCTATGCTGGTATATCAAGCGGTCCGCGCAGAAGAAATTTGGCAAGGGAAATCTTATCCCGTAAACCGCGTGCAAGAAATTATTGACAGCGTGTTCGCTCAAAAAAAGAATATAGCCATTATCGGTATGCCTGCCGCGGGGAAAAGTACTGTCGGAAAAAAACTTGCTGCCCTTTTGAATAAACCCTTCGTGGATTTGGATTTGGAAATTGAACGGCAAGAAAAAATGACAATCCCCGAAATTTTCGCCACGAAAGGTGAAGCATATTTTAGGGATATAGAAACCTCCCTAATTAAGGAATTTGGCAACCGTAACGGTATCGTACTTTCCACGGGCGGCGGCGCCCCCCTTCGGGAAGAAAATCGCAACGCTCTACGCCGTAACTCCTTCGTGGTTTGGTTAGATAGAGAAATAGAAAAGCTAACAACGAAAGGCCGCCCCGTATCCCAAAGGGAAGGCGTTGCAAGTTTGTATGAAAAACGCGCTCCCATTTATCAAGCGGTTGCGGATGCAAAAGTGGATAATAACGGGGGCTTAGAAGAAACGCTAAAGGAGATTGTTGATTTATATGAAAAAAATCTTGGTAATTAACGGCGTAAATCTAAATATGTTGGGCCTTCGCGAACCTAATCTTTACGGAAAGCAAACTTACGCGGATTTGGTAAAATATATCAAGCGCTCCGCAAAAGAATTGAACGTAAAAGTAAAGGTTTATCAATCTAATTACGAAGGGGATCTCGTTACCAAAATTCAAAAGGCGCGTGGAATTTATAGCGGCATCGTAATTAACGCAGGCGCGTATACTCACACCTCCCTTGCTATTCTAGATGCGCTAAAGGCGGCGGAAATTCCTACTGCGGAAGTGCATTTAACGGATATCCACGGCAGGGAAGAATATCGCAAATTCAGCTATATCGGTCAATACGCTTTTACCCAAATTTGCGGCAAAGGGTTTGCGGGATATAAAGAAGCGCTTGCCGCTTTTTGCGAAAAGAACGGCTAATTCGCAAATAAAACGCGAAAAAAAATAAAACTTATCAAAAACGGTGGAATTTTTATTGACTTTTCCACCGTTTTCGTTTATAATTTTTGCATATTTTTCGTTTTCGCACGCGCGTAAGCGTTTATGCGCCCACGAAAAGTAAATAATTATTCTAGCGGAAAACCCGCAAAAATTTTTAAGGAGAAAAACCATGAAGAAATCTCTATTCACCAAGATTCTTTGCGTTATGGTTGCAGTAGCAAGCACGTTCTTGTTCACCGGCTGTGGCGACAAAGGTATTAAAGTTCCCGGTTTCAACAAAACCGCTAACATCAAAATCGGTGTTTCCGGTCCTTTAACGGGCGGTGCTGCAATTTACGGCCAAGCTGTAAACAACGGCGCAAAGCTTGCAGTTAAGGAAATTAACGAAAACGGCGGTTTAGACGGCTTAATGTTCTCGTTTGAAATGTACGACGATCAACACGATGCTTCTAAAGTTCCCACCAACTACTACGCAATGGAAGAAGCAGGGATGCAAATCAGCCTTGGTTGCGTAACTTCTACCCCTTGCTTGGAATTCAAGAGCCTTGCTGTGGAAGATAATATGTTTATCATGACTCCCTCTGCTACTGCTGATAAGGTTTATGAAAACGCTTCCAACGTATACCAAATGTGCTTCTCGGATAACGGTCAAGGTACCGCTTCCGCTACCTACGTTGCGCAAAACTATGCAACTGCAAAAGTTGGCGTTTTCTATAAGGTTGACGATGCATACTCCAAGGGTATTTTCGATAACTTCAAAGCAAGCTACGCTGGTAACTGGGCAGACGTTGTTGTAACCGAATTCACCAAGGATACCGCATTGGATTTCTCTGCGCAAGTTGCTCAATTGGCTAATTGTGATTTCGTATTCATGCCCATCTACTACGAAGATGCTTCCTTGTTTATGACGCAAGCTCAAAACAAAATCGCTAACACTGCAGTATTCTTCGGTTGTGACGGTTTCGACGGCATCACCGCTTTGGAAGGTTTTGACGTAAACACCATTAAGCAAGAAATTTCTTACCTTTCCCACTTTGATGCAAGCGCAACCACCGGCAAAACCGGCGAATTTATTGCTAACTACAACAAAGTATTCAAGCCCTCCAGCTTGAACCAATTCGGCGCTTCCGCTTACGACTGCGTATACGCAATCTTTGAAGCTTTGAAGGTTGCAAAGGCAAACGGTAAAACTTTCAGCGGTTCTACCTCTGCTTCGGATATGTGCAACATTTTAACCGAAGTATTCCAAAACGGCACCTTCACCTTTAACGGTGTAACCGGTACCAACATTAAGTGGAACGTGGACGGTACTGTTAACAAAGCGCCCGTTAAATACGTTGTAAAATCCGCTTCCTAATTTTATTTACGAACGGGCGTATTAGCCCAAAATAATTTTCCAAATTTCCGCCCCGAAGGCTCGGTGGCGGAAATTTAAGTCGGATCGTAGCCATGT
>JAZUCI010000096.1:0-11948 GCA_045639045.1 Christensenellaceae bacterium | reverse complement strand
GGTTCCCCCGGTTATGGTTACCTTTTTTAAGGAAGTGGGCACGTAATCATCATTGTAAGCATACGAACTTGCACCAAATATATGACCAAAAGGAGTGCTGCTTGTTCCGTTTAGCATTGCTCCAACAAACGGCAAAGTGATTTCCGTTAAGGAATAGCAATCTTCGAACGCAGATTGACCTATGCTGGTTACGCTATTAGGTATCACGATTTCCGTTAAGGAATCGCAATATTCGAACGCAGAAATACCTATGCTGGTTAACTGGCTGTTATCGCCAAACGTTACCGTGGTTAAGGAACCGCAACCATAGAACGCCCATCTACCTATGCTGGTTAACTGGCTGTTATCGCCAAACCTTACCGTGGTTAAGGAATCGCAATCACGGAACGCATGATAACCTATGCTGGTTACCGCTGTGCCGTTAATTGCGGCAGGAATTTCAATTTTAGAAAGGGTTTTACCGTAAGCGGTTAAACCCGTAATGGTTTCCCCCGTTTCGTTTACGGTAAATACCGAATCCCAATCAACCGAAGGCTCAACGGAAGGAGCTACGCTGGGGATAATGCTGGGTTCTACGCTGGGCGTAGCACTGGGAATAACGCTGGGTACTACCGAAGGCTCTACGGAAGGAACCACAGTAGGCATTACGCTGGGCACTACCGTAGGTGCAATGCTGGGTGTAACCGAAGGGACAACGCTCGGAACTACACTAGGTACTACTGAAGGTACTACACTAGACGCTACCGAAGTCGTAACACTAGGATTTACGGTAGGTTTGCTTGTAGGTTTTACCGTTGCCGAGGGCTTAACCGTAGGTTTGGTGGGTTTTACGGTGGGCTTTACGCTTGCCGTGGGTTTTACCGTAGGCGTAGCACTAACCGTAGGCGTAGCACTAACCGTGGGCGCAGTAGAAGCCGAGGGCTTTGCGCTGGGCTTGGGTTCAGACCCGCCAAAACACGCGGTTGCAGTGAAACAAAGCGCGGTTACCGCAAACAGTAACGCACACAGTTTACAGAGTTTTTTCATGGTTTTCTCCTTTCCCGCTTGGGGAATAAAGTTCTAAAAATAAAAAATGTGCCAATGCAAGCGCAAAGGCACACCGTAAAAATGTACGATTCCGCTTGCTGCGACACAAAACATAAATTATTACACAAAAAAGTTTATGTAAACGCGAAAAGAGTACACTTCTACCAAGGAAGCATACTTTTTTGTGTAATAAAGTTTTGGTCGCAACTTTATTGTATCACAATAAACGGGGAATTGCAAGCGAATAAAAAGAAAATTTGTTTTTACCCAAAACTCCTTTGGTTTAGATTCTCCGTGTTGTCCGTCAAGGCGGGAAGGCGAAAAAGACGAAAAGAACGAAAAGCGAAATACCCACCAAACAAGCCCCCCTTGTGTAAAGGGGGGAACGAAAGGGGGGATTGTTAAAAGACCTAGTTTTTACAACCCTTCAGCCCCGCTTCGCGCGGCAGCTCCCCTTACACAGGGGAGCCTTTTTAGTTTCTCCGTTTTGCCCATCAAAGTAGGTGGGCGAAGAATGACAAAAAAAACGAAAAAGGCGAACGGAATTTCCGTTCGCCTTTTGGTTATCTTTTATTCTTATTTCATACCTTTTGGTTATCTTTTATTGTTATTTCGTACCGTTTGGTTATCCTTTTAGGATATTTCTTACTGTTTTTCCAAATATTTTTGCAAGGCTTTAGCAAGTTGGTCGGGGCAAGAAGTACCGCCACGGCATTGAATACCTGAAAGTAGCGCAACTACGTCCTCCGCCTTCTTTCCTTCGGCAAGGCGGGCAACCCCTTGGGTATTCCCCGCGCAACCGCCGATAAATTTTACCTTGGTCACTACGCCTTCTTCGTTTACTTCAAATTGAATTGCGCGTGCGCAAGTACCGCGCGTTTGATAGAGTTCCATAAAAAACGCTCCTTAAGTCCGTAACCTTAATCTACCAGCATTTCGTAAATGCTTGCGTATACTTCGCTGGATTTATCCTGCCACTTATCGTAAATCGCCTTTGCGGTTTGGCGGTTGGGAACCACGAATTTCAGTTCCAAAACGGGTTGGGCAGGTTCGATAATTTTTAAGTTTACCGTGTACGTGCAATCCTTATTCATATAGTAATCCGCGGGGCATTCCTGCTTTTTGCGGTACTTTAAGCGGTTTTGCTTTACGAATTGCGAAATTTTTTCACGCGTGCTGGTGGGAATTTTACTGAAAAACCGCGCCAAACACACCCTGCCTTCGGGCGTAATCGTGTAATGGGGTTTGCCGCTTACCGAAACTTCGTATAAAAACCCTACTTCCAAAAGCTGGCGGATTAGGGGGCGGCAGTCCATATAGTTAATCCAATCGTTAGAAGAACAGCAGATATCCAAAACCGTACCGTCGGATAAGGGCGCTTCCATTTTATCGAAAACGAATAATAAAATCAGTTTATTAACGGTTGCGTCGCCCTGAATTTGCATATCCACATTCTTCCTCCTATCGTATTCCCCAAAGCCTCCGCGCCCAAGGATAGAAACGATTTCCCCCTAAAAAACAGGGGGAAATCGGGCTATCGTCATTTTAGTCGCTTTGGTAAAAGGGGAGTGCCCCTTCGCTTTTGGTTTCCCTATTATACACCTTGCACGGGGATTTGGCAAGGGTTTTTCACGAAAATTTATGAAAAAACCTTTTCCTTTTCATAAAAATGTGTTATAATAAGCGGGCAAAAGAAAATTTGCAAACCAAAAAAGGACGGGTTTTACCGTGAACGCACAACTGGAAAAAGAATTAAGCCTATTTGAAACGCGCGTACAGGAAATGGCGAAAGTCAACTTTATTTTGGCCGAAAAAAAGTTAACCGCGGTGCTGCAAGCGGTGGCGCAAAGCGAATTTTTGTGCAAATTGATTGGTACTTGCACGAACGGGTTTTCTTACGAAACCGCCTTTCACCGCTATTTGGACGGCGCGAAGGACGGGGTGGTTTACGCAAACAAGGTCGTTTTGCCCGAAAACCCCGCCGAACGCGTTGCGCTGGTATTTGCGCTCCTAATAGAATTGGATAACGGCGAACGGGAATTTTACCCCTTCTTAAACGAGTATTTCCCCGGGGACGGCAGTTATTTTGAAAGTTTTCACGCTTTTATGCAAAGCATCGTTTTGCCCTTTGCAAGTACCCTTGTTTCTATGGCGAAGGCGGTTGCCGAAAGCCCTGCCCAGCGCGAAGTGCCCGCAGAGGACGTATTCGTGAAGGAAGCGGCGATGCGCGCCATCGCTTTAGTGAAGGAAGATCAGGAACGGTTGTATTCTTTAAAGAATACGGAAACGGAAATCCTGCGCGAAATCGGGGAACTATCAAACGGACTGATCGCCGCCTTGGAAACGCAAGAAGCAGAGTTTGTCCGCCTTACCTTTTTGGGGTATAAATACGGCGTAAAGGCGCTGAAAAGGGAAGGAAATTTACCTAAAATTAAAAAGATTTTGGAAGGGGCGAAACTGTTATAAAATACCCTTTCGTTTAACCTAAAAAAGGAACGGGGCGCGGGCAAAATTTGCCCGCGCCCCGCTTTATGTACGGAAGGTTATTTGCAACCGCAACCGCCGTAATGCCCACCTTTATCTTTGCAGCAGCAAAGTAAAAAGGCAAGTAAAACGGGTAAGATGCAGCCGCATTTGTCAAAAAGACCGCACACCCCTTCAATCCCGCCACAGCCCTTGCAGCAGAACAGAAGAATCAGGATTAAAATCCAAAGATAACAGTTGTTTTCACCGAATCCGAAACAGTTCATACGGTTTTCCTCCTCGTAAATTTGGGGAACTTCGGTTTTCCCGTAATGCATAATACGGGTTTTAGAAAAAAAAGGTTCTAAAAAGGGAAAAGAAATTGCGTATTTTGCGAAAAAAACGCCAAACATACCCCCTATTTAGTTGTGAAACGCCCGTTTCTTTGCTATAATTGAAAGCGGTGGAAAAATTTAGGCGAACACGCAAAAAACGGCAAACACTATGGTTTGACCTTGCTCCCTTTCGCTTTTTTCCATACGGACAACGGATATGCGTGTAAAAGCAATCCGATTGGAGGATATGAATATGAAAAGTAAAACCATTGCTCTTTACGGTATTTGGGCGGCGATCATTTTCGTAACTATGGTACTGGAAACGTACGTAGTTACCCCTATGTTCCCCGTTGCACCCCCCGCTGTGCTTTCGCTTGCAACCGCATTTTCTTTGTGCGTGTTTGCAGATTGGAAAACGGGGATTATCGGCGGTGCTATTATGGGCGTTAGTTCGCTTGTGGTGGCGCTGATGATAGGGAATCCGTATTTTTTGTTGCCCTATATTTCGGTACTTCCGCGTATCGTTGCGGGCTTTGTTGCTTGGGGCGCAACCAGACTAACCCGTTTGGTTACCGACCGTATGCAAACGCCCTTCCTTAAAAACGTTTTACCTTATGCGGTTGGCGGTGGCGTGGGCGTTATGGCAAACACTTTTTGCGTGCTTTCCATGTTGGCGCTTACTACGGACGTGTACGGCGGTTCGTTCGTAACCGCAATGGGCGCGGTAATGGTTACGAATACGCTGTTTGAATTTTTGGCAGGGGTACTGTTGGTTCCTGTTATCGTAGGCGTATTAAACAAGGGCTTGAAAAGGTTCAAATAATATGATTTTAGCAATTGATATCGGTAATACGAATATTAAATACGGCATTTACGAAGGGTTAAGCTTAAAAGCAAGCTTCCGCGTATCTTCGGCAAAAAACCGTACGGCGGATGAGTACGGGGCAACCATTTGCGCCCTGCTTTCCTACCGCGGCTTTGCGCCCAAGGATATTACGGGCATTATTATGAGCTCGGTAATCCCTTCGCTAAACTACACCATGCAACATATGTGTTCCTACTTTTTCGGTATTGAACCCTTAATGGTAGGCCCGGGCATTAAAACGGGCTTAAACCTTAAGGTGGAAAACCCCCGTGAAGTGGGCGCGGATAGAATTGCAAGCAGCGTAGGCGCGTACGTTAAGTACGGCGGCCCGGTTATCGTTATCGACTTTGGCACGGCAACCACCTTCCACGTGGTTTCGGG
Source organism: Christensenellaceae bacterium (assembly GCA_045639045.1). Classification (GTDB taxonomy): domain Bacteria; phylum Bacillota; class Clostridia; order Christensenellales; family Borkfalkiaceae; genus SIG402. The sequence goes on along the minus strand of JAZUCI010000096.1, from coordinate 6,878 downwards.
CAAAGGGGAACTGTTAGGGGGCGCGATTTCCCCGGGGATTAAGGGCAGTTTGGATTCCTTAGTGCAATCGGCGGCAAAACTTCCGCACATTGAACTGGAAACGCCTTCGCAAGCCATAGCTAAAAACACCGTTACGAATATGCAAGCGGGCGTTGTGTACGGCTTTGCGGGCTTAACCGAAAAAATCGTGAAAAAGATGAAAGAAGAACTGGCGGAAAGCGGTGTAAATAACGTGCGCGTCGTTGCAACGGGCGGCCTTGGGGAAATTATTTCCAAGGAAGCGGATTGCATTGACGTAGTAGACCGTACCCTGACTTTGGATGGGTTGGCGCATTTATACCGTTTGAACGGAAAGGAGAGTACGAAATGAGAAAAGTTGGCGTAGCAATTTTAGGCTTGGGCGTTGTTGGGGGCGGTACCTACCGCATTTTAACCGAAAACAAGCAATATTTTAAGGATACGCAAGGGGTGGACGTAACCGTGGAAGCGGTTTTGGAACCCAGAAAAGAACGCGCCCTTTCTATGGGTGTGCCCGAAGAAGCGATTTGCTCGCATTTGCTTGAAGTGGTTGCAAACCCTGCGGTAGACGTTGTGGTGGAATGCATCGGCGGGGAAGAACCCGCGTTCAGCTTCCTTATGACGGCGTTGCAAAACGGCAAAACTTGCGTTACTTCCAATAAGGAACTGTTTAGCAAGCATTGGCACGAATTGGAAGCGCGCGCCAAGGAAAATAACGCCAATATCTTTTTTGAAGCAACCTGCATGGGCGGCGTGCCCGTAATCCGCGTACTTGCGGATGGGATGCAAGCCAACCGCGTGGAAAAAATTTGCGGTATCGTAAACGGTACCACTAACTATATTTTAACCCGTATGGACCAAGGTTTAACCTTTGACGCGGCTTTGAAGGAAGCGCAAGAAAAGGGCTATGCGGAAGCAAACCCCAAAGCGGACGTGGAAGGGTACGACGCAATGTACAAACTTTCCATTTTGGCTGGCCTTGCTTTCCACTACGCGGTACCTTTGGATAAAATTTCCCGCCAAGGCATTACGGAAATTGAGAAAAAGGACGTAGATTACGCAAAGGAACTTGGCTACGCGGTAAAACTTCTTGCCGTAGGCAAGCGTACCGAAAGCGGTTTGGAAGTACGCGTTCAACCCGCGATGGTTTCCTTAACCCACCCCATTGCAAACATTAAGGATTGCTTTAACGCCGTCGTTATCGTTGGGGATTCGGTGGGCGAAATTATGCTTACGGGTAGGGGCGCAGGCGCAGAGCCCACGGGTAGCGCAATCGTTTCGGACGTAATTTTCGCCGCGAAACATTTGGATCGCAACTACACCCACTTCTTAAACGAAACCAAGGATAAATTGAAGCTTTCGCAGGACGTAACCTCCGGGCATTACCTACGTTTTAACCGTGTGGACGAAGCTTCCGCGCAAGCGGTAATCACCGCCCTTGGCAAAAGCGGGGTAACCGCAAAAACCATCCGTCAGGAAGGGGACGATATCCTTGCCGTTACCGCGGAATCTAACGAAAGCGCGGTATTAAAAGCGGTAGAACGCGCTGCGAAAAACGGCGTAACCTTGGCTGCGATGTATCGCGTAGAAGAACTGTAAAAACGTAAGGCGGTGCTAATTGCGCATCGCCTTTTTTATTTGGATTAGGTATGGAAAATTATTTTTTGCAAGGGGAAAGCATATTAAACGGGTTAAAGACTTTGGGGAAACGCCCCAAGCTTTTACTGCACAGCTGTTGCGCGCCCTGTTCCAGCGCGGTAATTCAAAAGTTAAAAGAGGTTTTTGATATTACCGTGTATTACTATAACCCCAATATTTCCCCCGTGGAAGAATACGAAAAAAGGAAGGCGGAACAAAAGCGGTTACTTGCCCTTTGGGGTATTCCCTTAACGGAATGCGATTACGAAGGGGATGCGTTTGAAAGCGCGGTAAGGGGGCTGGAAAGCGAGCCCGAACGCGGAAAACGGTGCAACGTGTGTTTTGCTTTGCGCCTTAAAAAAACCGCCCTTGCGGCAAAGGAAGGGGGTTACGATTACTTTTGCACCACTCTTACGGTAAGTCCGCACAAAAACGCGGAACTGTTAAACCGCATCGGTTTGGAGGAGGGGAAAAAGGCGGACGTTCCTTTTTTGCCTTCGGATTTCAAAAAGCAAAACGGATACTTAAATTCTATTCGCCTTGCCAAGGAATTAGGATTGTACCGCCAGGATTTTTGCGGCTGCGTTTATTCCAAAAGGGAACGCGAAAATGAAAAAACGGAAAAAGAAAGTACGAAATAAAATAACCCCCGTGGTAGAGCCACGGGGGTTTTCGTATTATTCTTCGTTTTCGTTATTCGTGGGGCGCAAAACGTCCGCAACCGAAACCATATTTTCGGTGGTGGTTTTACGGATTTGTTCTAACCTGTGGGTTAGGTGATAGGAAAATAAATCCTGTTGGGTTACGATAACGTGATCGTAAAGGCGTACGCCCGCAATATCCAACATAAAGGAAAGTTTTGCGGTTAGCGCGTCGTCCTCCGCGCTGGGAAGGGCGATGCCCGAAGGGTGGTTATGCGCAACGATCATCGCGTACGGTCTGCACGCGGAAATTTCCCGCGCGATATCCGTAAGGTCAACGCCTACGTCCGTCCGCGTTCCGTAAGCGCACGCTTCCGCTTTGATGATGTTATCCTGCTTATCGATAAACAGGGCTAAAAATTCTTCAATTTCCTTATTTTTAAAGTGCGCCTTAAAGTAGTCCTTTACCCCCGAAAAGGAGAATTTTCTTGGGGTAATTGCTTCGGGCTTTAAGTCCGTACGTATGGAAATTTGGCGAAGCAAACGGATAAATCGGATGGCGGCTTCCCCCACGCCGTGTACGGTTAAAAGTTCTTCCTTGGAAGCGGAAAGAACCCCGTCTAGGGAGCCGAATTTATACAATAACTCGTGCGCGGTGGGATTTGTGTTAATTCTTGGCAAAGCGGTAAATAAAGCAATTTCTAAAATTTCGCAGTCGGTTAAAATGTCTGGCGCAACTTTTAACTTGTCCATCATGCGGCTGCGATGTCCGTGGTGTAAATGCTCTGGCATACGGTTAACCTTCGGAAAGCGCGGTTACCGCTTCTTCGTAAGTGGGGGCGCTTAAAAGGGTTTCCATAAAGGAAATATCCCCGTTTGCCGCGCGGTTTTTCAACTGTTCGGCAAGCGCGTATTCGTATGCGGAAAGCAGTTTTTCCGCCCGCTTGGTTGCCGTACGGAAAAAGTCCACCTGTAATTTGCCGCCTTCGTGAATTAGCGCGTATAACGCGTTTGCCGCGCCCAAAAGCGTGCGGAATGCGGCGGTGGCAACGTCGTCCATAGCCGAAAGCACCGCGCCCGTAAGCACGGTAAGGCTTCCGCCCCCCGTAAGGGTGCAAGCGCTACCGAAAATTTCCTTCGCAAGCCCGTAATCCGGGGCGGAGGAAAGCGCGCCGTTTGCTTCGGTTGCGGTTAATACCAGTTTGGTAAGAGAGGGGATAATCAAAACGGCGTCTTCCCCCCCTTCGGCAAGGCGCTTGCAATGTTCTAAAAGCAAGCGAATTGCTTGGACGCGGGCGGCGGCAGGCTTTCCGTATTCCAAAAGAACGGGGGTAACCGAAAGCCCTTCGCAAAATTCGGATGCGTCCTCGGGATAATCTTCGTTAAACAGTACGAAAACGTTTTTGCATTGTAAGGAAATATTTTTTGCCGCGCTTTGTAACAGCCGTTCGGTTTCGTGTTCGGAAGGCGTAACGGCTATCGCCCTGCTGCCGCGCCCAACGGGGGCGAATAAATCCCAAGCGCGAAGGGCGGGCGTAACGCCCGAAAGATTGAATTTTTGGGTGGGATAACCGCCGAACGCGGATTGAATCCGTTCCCGATTTTTACCTTCTTCCAAAGGCTTGCCGTTAATACTGCCCACCGAATATAAGGCAACGGCTTCCGTTTCCCCCGTGCGCGCAACGCCCACGATTACGTCCCCCGTACGTAATCCCGCTTCTAAAGCAACGCCCGCGGGGATTTTTACGTTTTCCGCCGGGGCAAAGGATACGGGGCCTTTTTCTTGCGCCGTCCATTCAGCGGTCAAAACGCCCTCTCCGCCCGAAAGCAGGGTAACTACGCCGCGTACCGTACGCGAAACCGCGGGGCGCTTACCATCCGCCGCGTCCGCCGTTTCGGTGGCCAAAGGGGATTGCGCCTTGGGGCGACGCCCACGCTTGGAATCGGTGGGGGGAGTTCTTCCGTATTCTACGTCTAAAATAGAAGCAATCAAATTGCGTTTGGATTGCGTGGTGGAGGATTTAACACCCACCGCTCTGCCAATTTTCCTAAGATCGTGAATATCTAAATCGTCTAACTTCTTCTTGCGTTCTTCTTCGTTAACGCCGTAGTTTAAAAGGACGTTCATTTTAATCTCTCCTCTTCAAAATTACAAGGCGGGGTTCGCTTTCCTGTAAATCTTCAATTTCGTATTTGCCTTCGGCAAAAGAAACGCTTTCGTGGTTAAAAAGCCGCATAAAGTCTTCCACGGGCGCTAATCGGATATTACTTTCGCTATCGTCGTAGTGCATGGGGATAACCAACTTGGGTTGGATTGCGTCCACGTACGCTTTTGCTTCATCTGCCGTTATCGTGTATACGCCCCCCACGGGAATTAACAAAATATCCGTACCCCTTAAAAATTCCAACAGTTCGGGGTTTAAGGGCTCGCCCACGTCCCCCAAATGGCAAAGGGTTTTGCCGTCCAAGGAAAAGCGGAAGATAATATTTTCCCCGCGAAGGGTACCCTTTTTATCGTCGTGATAGCAGGTTTTGCCCACTACCGCGCCGTCTAAAAATTCGTACGCGTCCGCAAACACTTCTTCCGCGTCCACCGCCATGGCGTTGCAATGGTCGTAATGCCCGTGGCTAATGGTTACGTAATCCGCGCGAACTTTGGGCATTTCGTAGCCGATGTCTTCAAAAAACGGGTCGGTAACGAAGCGGCCTTCGGGCGCTTTAATGCGAAAACAGGAATGGCCTAAATACTCAATTTCTATCATAGTTCCTCCGTGGCGAATAGCGCGAACGCGAACGGTTGGTCTTGCACGCCGTCGCTAAACAAATAGGTGGCTTCCACGTGCGCGAAGGTTTCGCCAACGCGCGCCGAGTAGCGGGTGGTGGTTACCGTGGCGGGAATTTCCCCGTACGCCGTTTGTAAGCGCACGGTCGTAGGGGATTTTTTGCCCAAAGGTAGGGTAAAGGTCATTTCCCCTTTGCGGGTAAGGAAGGCTTCCGCCGGGGTGAAAATTAGTTCGGTTTCCCCCCAAAAAGCGTACGAAAGTTCCGCTTTTGCGCTGGAAAAACGGGCTTTGCCTTTTCCGCTATGCGTTTCGCCGTTCATGGTAACGGTAATTTTTGCATTTCTCATAAGGGTATTATATCACAATTTTTAGTGATTGTAAACGATTTTTTAATTTTTCCATTCAAAATACTAGAAAATTCGTACAAAAAAGGCTTTCCGTTTTGGGGAAAGCCGAAAAATACATTTTTCTTGTATCGTTTTAACCCAAAAGGGCGCGGATAACGCTTTCCGCAACGCGGATGCCGTCCACCCCCGCGCTTACGATGCCCCCCGCGTACCCTGCGCCTTCCCCCGCGGGGAATACCAAGGGGTGCGAAAGGGATTGCAAGTTTTCTCCCCGCAAAATGCGGATGGGGGAGGAAGTTCTAGTTTCCACACCCGTTAAAACCGCGTCCGGATGGGTAAATCCCGAAAGGCGTTCGTTCATTTGGGTTAACCCTTGGCGCATGGCTGAAAAAATAGGTTCGCCAAGCAAGGTTACGGGGTTTACGAACTGCGTACCTAAGGGGTAAGTGGGCAATACCTCCCCAAAGGAAGAAGAGGTTTTCCCTTGCAAAAATTCTTGCATACGACATACGGGCGCGGCGTATTTTCCGCCCCCCAGCGTAAAGGCGCGCTTTTCCAATTCGCGCTGAAAGTTTACCCCCGCCAAAACGCCCGCGCCGTAGTCCTTTTCGTTGACCTGTACCACGATGGCGCTGTTGGCGTTTTTGCCGTTTCTTAAGTAATTGCTCATCCCGTTTACCGCAACGCCCCCTTCTTCGGAAGCGGCGGCAACCACCAAGCCCCCGGGGCACATACAAAAGGAATAAATTCCTTTTTCTAACGCGTGGGCGGTCAGTTTATAATCCGCGGGGGGTAACTTTTCCCCCATTTTTCCGTATTGCGCTTTTTGAATTGCGGATTGCAAGTGTTCCACGCGCATGCCCACGGCAAAGGGCTTTTGTTCCATGGAAAAACCACGGTTTAGCAAGGTGGAAAAAGTATCCCTTGCGCTATGTCCGATTGCCAAAATCAGGGCGGAAAGGGGAAAGGCTTTTTCCCCCGAATACGCGGTTACGCCCCCTTTGGTTACGCGTAAATCCGTAACGGGGGTGGAAAAAAGAACGCTACCCCCAAGGGCAAGGATTTCTTTTCGCATATTTTCCACCACGCGGGGCAAATTATCGCTGCCCACGTGCGGTTTGTTTTCCCACGAAATTTCCTTGGGCGCGCCGTGGCGTACGAAGGTTTTTAATACGCGTTTAACGTAGGGGGAGTGCGTTTGGGTGTTCAGTTTTCCGTCCGAAAAGGTGCCTGCGCCCCCTTCCCCAAACTGAATATTGCTTTGGGTGTTCAGTACGCCCGTTCGGTTAAAATTTGCCACCGCTTTTTGCCTATCGGTAACGCATTCGCCCCGCTCGAATAGGGTTACGGGGATGCCCGCGTAAAGTAAGGTTAGGGCGGCGAATAAACCGCAAGGCCCCGCCCCCACGACGCCTACGGGGGGTAAATCTTTACGTAAAGGCAAGGGGGTG
>JAZUCI010000095.1:0-2796 GCA_045639045.1 Christensenellaceae bacterium | reverse complement strand
AGTTCCATAAGGTTGTCGTTAACGGGCGCAGAGGTGGATTGAATAATGAAAAGGTCTCTACCGCGAACGGTTTCGTTGATATGAACGCTAGTTTCCCCGTCGCTAAACTGCCCTACTTCACATGTTCCTAATTCCAATTTTAATTCTTTAGCGATTTCTTGCGCCAAAGGAAGGTTGGAATTGCCCGCAAAAAGTTTAATTTCATTGCCGTGCGTAATCATTTGCTTCCTCCCAGAAAATTATCTTCGGTTTACCGAACGATTCATCGTTAGCCTATCTATTATAAGATAGAAAAAATTTTTAGTCAAACGAAAAGACGGGTTAAGTGGCATTTTTTCTTATATTTCGGAAAAATTCCGTAAGAACTTCCCTGCAAGGTTGCTCCATAACCCCGCCGTGTACCTGCAAACGGTGGTTTAAGCGGGGATCGTCCGTAATGCGGAACAGCGTTTCGGATGCGCCCGCCTTTTGGTCGTACGCGCCAAAATACAGCTTGTCCATACGCGAATTAACAAGCGCGCCCGCGCACATGGGACAGGGTTCCAAGGTTACGTAAATTTCGCAACCGACCAGCCGCCAAAAGCCCACTTTTTTACAAGCGCGCTCCACCGCAATCATTTCGGCGTGACGGGTGGCGCATTGCGTTTTTTCGCGTTTGTTTCTGCCGCGCGCGATAATTTCCCCATCCTTAACGATAACGCAACCAACGGGAACTTCCCCTTCCTTGGCGGCTTTTTTCGCTTCTAATAGGGCGGCGCGCATAAACTTTTGCTGTTGATCCATAAAACCTTCTCCGTATTTCGTAAAATTTGTTGTAATTTGGGTGTAAAACCCGTAAGCGCGGTTTTTTGAATAGGGTGCGGAAGCGTATCTGAAAACAGTTCTACCGTATACGCGGGGATTTGCAATGTTTGGATACACCAATCCTTATATCCGCCCACGCTAAAGGGCGCGGTTTTGAAGGGATAGTTTAAGGGGGCAAAGATTTGTTCCCCCAATGATTTATCCCCCGAAAAAACGTCCTTTCCCGAAGGGAAATCGTAGTAAATTTCCTGCCCTTTGGTGTGAAGGCTAACCGTTAAACAAGGGTTCACGGCGCGCGTAAAATTAACCAGCGCCTTAGTACACGGCTCGCTTTCGGGGGCATCGCCCACGTAATTTTGGGGCGCGGGCGCAAACACGTTTTCCCTGCCTTCCCCAAAACGGGCGGCAAAATTGACGTTCAAATCCACACCCCTGCCGTTTGCCTTCCAAAGGGAAAAATCCTTACCGCCGTTGATTTTGATAAGAGAACTGCGAAATGCTTTTGGGGCGGTGTTAATACCGCGTGTAGCAAGCAAAACCCCGTCCGGATTGGTAATGGGCAAAAACCAATATCCGCCGATAAGGGGCGTTTGGGCGGCAAGGGATAGCATTTCCATGCAAACTTCCGCCGTTACCCACTCGCGCGCGTGAATCGCGGCTTGTATTATTACGGGGCAAGCGGTAGGATTCCCCACGAAAAATGCGTAAATTTCCCTACCGAATAGGGATTTACCGATAACGTGGGAAGAAAATTGACGAGTAAAAGAAAGGTATCGCGCGTACGTATCCATAATAAAGTATACGCGCTAAAAAGCTGCCGTGGTTACTTATGATAGGGGCTACCTTGCATAATGGTAAACCCACGGTAAATTTGTTCGGTTAAAATTAGGCGCATTAGGGTATGGGGAAAGGTCATTTTCGAAAAAGAAAGACGGAGATCCGCGCGTTTTTTTACCTCTTCCAAAAGCCCGTACGAACCGCCGATGACGAAGGTAATTTCCCCACCGCCGTCCTTCACTTCGCGCAAAATACGCGAAAAGCCCACGCTATCCGTTTGCTTTCCTTCCACGCAAAGGGCGACCACCTTGCCGCGAAGGGCGGAAAGAATATTTTCCCCTTCCTTTTGTAAAATACGCTGTTTTTCGGATTCGGAGGGGGTTTCGGTAAAGTTTTCTTCCTTAATTTCCACGATTTCCGCCTTGCAAAAGCGCGTTAGCCGTTTCAAATATTCCTGAATTCCCGAAAGGAAATACCCTTCCTTTACTTTGCCTACGCATACGATACGAACTTTCATCGGTTTATCCCCCAAAACCCGTAATTAGGTTAGAAATCCACATAACGATGCAAGCGCAAAGCCCCGCAACAGACCACAAAAAGGCGCGTTTTACGGGCTTTTCGTTCATAGGACGGAGGGTAAGTTTGGGGGTTTTGAAATACAAAATAAGGATTGCGCCGATAAAAGCCAAAAGCCCTAACGCCGTGGCAATCACGGTTGCCACCGTGTTAAAATTGGAAAATCCCGCATAAGTTGCCGTTAAAATGTAGAAATTGTTCAAAAAGTGCGCGCCCGCCGCTAAATATACGTTGCCCGTTTTTAAGGTGAGATATGCAAACGCGCACCCGCACAGAAATTGGTACGGGGTTTGCATAGGGTTTTGGTGGAACACGCAAAATAGCGCGCCGCAAAGCAAAATTCTTTGCCAATGCTTATCCCCTTCCGTTCCCGAAAGCAAAATACCGCGAAATAACAGTTCTTCCGCAAGGGCGGGAAGAAGCGCGATAATCAAAACGCTAACGAAATACTGACCGAAGGTATTCATAACGGGCATCACGCTTTCGGGGCGGTGATATCCCGTAAGTTCTAAAAAGCGCACGAAATATTCGTTGAGCAAATTAAACCCAAACAGCAAGCCCGCCCACAGCAAAAGGGTAGCCAAAATCCCCCACGGAGTAGGTTTTTCGTGGGGTAAAACGAGTGGGGATGCCTTGGCG
>JAZUCI010000094.1:0-1362 GCA_045639045.1 Christensenellaceae bacterium | reverse complement strand
GGTACCATGCTGTACGTAATCAGCGATGAAATGATCCCCGAAACGCACGCCCACGGAGCAGAACGGGGCGCAACTTACGCCCTTTTACTTGGCTTTTGCTTGATGATGGTGTTGGACGTATTGCTTGGATAATCATAAACGTTAAAAACAAACCCGCCCGTGCGAAGTTTCGCGCGGGCGGGTTCTTTTTCCTTACTTTCTTGTTGCCGTTTTTAGGGCAACGTTCCGTTATTTTCTTCTTATCGTTTGAATTACGATATCTTCAAGGGGCGCATCCGTACCGAACACGTATTTTGCGCCCGTTTCCACCTTGGAAATATCCATAGCAACCGCCAAGCTTTCCGCATCTACCAATTTACCGAACGCGGCGTAGTATCCGTCCAAATGCGGGCTTTCCTCCGTGCAAATAAAAAACTGCGTGCTTGCGCCGTTAAGCGCGTTCGTTCTTGCCATGGAAAGTACGCCCGGTTCGTGCAATAAGGGGTTATAAAATCCGTTTAAGTAAAATTCCCCGTAAAGGGAGGGCGCGGAAAGTTGCATTAATCCCTGCGCGCTGGGGATAAAGCCCCCCGTTTGAATCATAAAGTTTTCAATTACGCGGTGAAAAATTACCCCGTCGTATAAGTTTTGGTCTACCAAAGCAAGCACGCGCGCAACCGTTTGCGGGGCGATATTGGGGTACAGTTCGGCAGTCATTTTGCGCCCGTCCGTTAGGGTGATTTCTATCACGGGGTTAGGGGCAGGCGCGGAAGGGGTAACCGAGGGGGAAAGGGAAGGGGAAACCGAAGCCCCCGCCGATGGGGTTACCGAAGGCTGTGGGGGCGTAGACCCTTTGCACGCGGTAAGCGTAAGGGGAAACGCGCAAAGAAGAAGGGCGCAAAGCATAGCCGAAAGGCATTTTTTAATTGTTTTTTTCATTTGAAAACTCCTACGAAATAGTATAAGGCAGGCTTTTTTGCCTTCCTTATATGCCTCCCCTTGTTAGGGGGGGCATTTATGATTGTCGTTCGTTTCCTACCCTGTCATCCCGGAGCGGTAGCGATAGGATCTCTTGCCTCCCCTTGTCAGGGGAGGGGGACCGCTATTGCGGTGGAAGGGTAGTTTGACAATCCCTCAGTCAATAAAATTGACAGCTCCCTTTACACAAGGGAGCCCTTTCTCTCCCTCTGCCCAAATTGCCGACAGCTCCCCCGTTAGATGGAGCCAAGAATAGGGATTTGGGATTCTATCCCTTCGCGTTGCTCCGTTTCAGAACGATATATTGGGGTGTCATCCCAAAGGGTACGCGATAGGATCGCAACCCTTATTACACGCGGTAAAAAATGGGTTCGTGCCCGGTGGCGCGGACGAAGGCTAATAAAT
>JAZUCI010000093.1:0-38829 GCA_045639045.1 Christensenellaceae bacterium | reverse complement strand
TCCGTCCATTCGGGGCGGCAAAACCAGTTGTAATTGGCGTAGTTTACGGTCATACCTTGTTCTTCGTACAAGGTAAACAGTTCTTTTGCCATTTCCAAATACTTGCATTCACCCGTTAAGCGATAAAAGCGCAAGATGCCGCGCGTTCCCGATAACGTAGCGTGTGTTTGGCAACGAATGCCCGCTTTATCAATAGAAGCAAAAATTTCTATCGCGCGGATAATCAGTTGCTTTAAGGTTTCGGAGGGGAATAATTCGTAAACTGCGGTGTACCCGTCCAAAGGAATAAACGCGCAACCCGTATCCGTAGAAAGCTGCCAATCGTTTACGGGAACTTGCAATAAATCCCCCATCGCTTCCCCAATATTTTGGCGGATAGACATATCCGTAGGATATTTTTCGTAATACGGTAAGGTTTTTGCAAGCAAGTTTTCGGTAACGGATAGTATAATTTCCCGCGATTGCGCGTCCCCGTTTTTTATATAGTGTTCACACATTGCGCGTAAAAACCAACTGTTACTTGCCAAAAGCTGTTCGCTAAGCACTTGTTCTAATTTCTTACCAAAATACTTGTGCTCGTTCAAATGCCCATTGAGTAGGGACATAATTTCCTTTAAGTATTTTGCTTCTACGCGCAAGGTTTTTTCATCCGAAACCAAAGCAAGCAACGTTCTACCTTCCCAATCCCCCGGCCAATTATAAGATGCATCCTGAAAAATCTTTTCTGGTTGATAGGGCTCGCTTTCCATCCGTTGCAAGTTTTTTTCCGCGCGAAAATGCAATTCCCCAAGAGTTTTAACGTTTTGGTATTTGATAAATTCCATTGCCATTATCCTTTACCTTTCCTCTTTTAATACTATCATTTTTGCTTGCGCCACCGCGGAGTTACAGTTGATACGCAGTCCTACCTCCATCAAGGTTTCCCCTAAATAGCTTTCGTTCGTACCTTGCACGGCGTATCGTTTTTTGGGCGCAAGCCCCTTTAACTTTAAAAATACGCTTGGTCCGAAGGGCACGCCTTGCATTTGTAAGTAGGTTACGAAGGCAAAGGTCTTATCCTTAGAAACCAACATTTGCGCGGCAGTTCTTTGCGTTTCAAATGGGTTGATTAAACGGTATAAATCCCCTTTCAAAATTAGCGGCTCTACTTCGCGATATACCGCAATTTGCTTTTTCACTTCCTCCCGTTCTTCCTTAGAAAGCGCGGTAGTGTTCAATTCGTAACCAAGTACGCCGCCAAGGGAAACCGCCAAGCGGTAATCCAAACTTGTTTTTACGTGCGTTACCCCGTTGGGAGATTCGGATATATGCGCGCTGATCGCAGATAGCGGATAAGCGTAGGAGCATCCGTACTGAATCAAAGGTCTGCATAACGGATCCGTGTTATCCGAAGTCCAAATTTGGGGGGAATAATATAACATTCCCAAATCAAACCTTCCGCCGCCCGAAGAACAGTTTTCAAAGAAGACGTGCGGGAAGCGTTCCTGTAAAATATCATATAAGCGGTATACACCCAAAACGTAATCGTGATACGTTTCACGCTGTTTATCCGCCGCGCGTAACGCGCTTGCCACTTCCGAAAGCCCGCGGTTCATATCCCATTTTACGTATTCCACGTTACAAGAAGATAAAACGGCGGTTATTTGGTCTGCTATATTAGTAATTACGTCGTCGCGCGTCATATCCAGGCAGTATTGGTTTCTGCCTTCGCGTTTGGGCCTACCGGGAACGTGCAAAATCCAATCGGGATGGGCGCGGTATAAATCGCTATCCTCGTTGACCATTTCGGGTTCAATCCAAATACCGAATTTTAAGCCGATTTCGTTCACCTTTTGTACGAATGAATTTAATCCGCTGGGGAATTTCACGGGGTTTACCGTCCAGTCCCCCAAAGCGCGCCTATCGTCGCACCGTTCCCCAAACCAACCGTCGTCCATTACCATCATTTCTATTCCGCATTCCTTTGCGGCGCGGGCGTAGTTTAACAGTTTTTCCTGATCAATGGCAAAATAGGTGCCTTCCCACGTGTTCAGAAGCATAAAACGGCGATCCTGTTTATCCGCGGCAATTAAGTGATTGCGGATTACGTCGTGCATATTGCGGGATGCGCCGCCGTACCCTTGTTTGGAATAGGTCAAAATTGCTTCGGGCGCGGTAAAGGTTTCACCTTTATTTAAGAATTTAGAGAAGGTTTCATCGTTAATACCCGTCACAATTCGAATGCGGCCGAAATCGTCCACGAATACTTCTTCCTTATGATTGCCGCTATACACCAAATTCGTGGCGTATACTTCCCCGTATTCTTCGGTAGCGCCAAGGGTACCGACCGCCAAAAAGCTGTTGTGTTGCGCGCTGGTTTCCCCACGTACGGTGGAAACGCTTTGCATGCCCGTATGTAAGGGCGCTTTAGAAATATTACATTCCCTTGCCCACGCGCCGTGAAGGGATAGCATTTCCATTTGCTTTCCTTCTACGTCAAGCGCAAGGCTTGCCGCTTTCAAAACTTCTACCCGTTTACCGTTATTTTTTAGGGTAAAAGAACGGGCGATTACGTCGCATTCTTCATAAACGGTGTAGCGTAAGGTAAGCTCTAAACGGTTTAAATCATCCGCCAAAATAATTTCCAAGGTTTTAGCCCCGTCCCCACGGAAGGAAGGCAAAGGCGAAAGCGAAGGCTTTTGGTTTAAAATTCTATGCTTTTTATAAGTAAAAAAGGTAACCGTATCCCCGTAAGAAGATCGGATTTTAATCATTGCGGGGCGTTCGTCCCCCTGACCAAACCCGGGCGCTTCCCATAACGCTTCGCCTAAAGGCATATGTACGTCAAAGCGGGAAGAAGCCACATCCACGTTAAGCAATGAAGAAGCTTGCAAATGCGTGATTTCTTCATTTACACGCGCTCCGTAATATAAATGCGTTAAATAACGGTTGCCAACAAGGCGCATTTGATAGGTGGTGTTTTGGGTTTGCAAGGTAAAAACACCCGTTTTACGGTTAAAGTTAATCATAAACGCTGCTTAACCATTCCTTTTTCGTTATATTCTTTGATTAAAGATAAGATAAGTTTTCCCTTTTCCCAACGTTCGTTACAGCTATATTCTACACCCGTACCGTGTTCGGTTAAATCCCCGGGGATTTGTTCGGTAAAATAATCGTAATTCCAAAAAAGCGCGAGGGGAACGCCAGTTTCAATGCAGGCTTCAAAAATTGCGCGCGCTTGCATTTCGTATTCGTGCGGATCAAACGCATCCCCCGTTAACACACCGAACTCCCCTAAATAGCCCGTTTTATCCATAGCACGGCACTGTTGCATAAACAATTCCATACGTTCCTTCCAATTCGTAGTGCCAAGGTCTTCCCCTAACACACCGTAATTGCCGTGCCCGTCCAAACCGTACTCGCGCATAAAGAAGGGGTAATTGGTGTATTCGTGAATGGAAACCGCGTCTATTCCACCGTTTACGCGTTGCATTAAGGTTAAATGTTCTTCGCGCGAATCAATTTCCATAGATTGATTGCGATACGCCAAATTGTAGGCGCAAGGGCGGGTTACCGCATCCCCCGTGCCGATTAAACGGTTATCTTCATCCACTTCGCGAATCACGTTTGCCCACCAAGTAAGCAAATCGCCGTATTCAAAGGAGGTAATCATATCCTCCCATTGCGTAGCGCGGGTTCGATTGCTGTTTTCGGGCAAGGGAATGGGGCGCCACCAAGGAATATCCATACTAAGCTGATGCTCGTTGCCAAATTCCCACATATACGCGGAGGTATGATGCTTTAATTTTTTTACGATGCCTTGAGTAAACCACTTGATAAAAGCAAGGGTTTTGCTTGGATTGGTTTCGGGATTGCGCAAGGCAACCGAAGGCCCTTCGTTAAACACGTTACAAAAATAAGTCGTCCAAAAAAAGGAAGGAATTAAACCGATATTCAGTCGGTCTGCCGCGGTATATACTTCGTCAAGCAAATTTAGGTGCAGTTCAAAGTTATCCATTACGTTTTTCCATCCGTCGGGATAAAAAGACCCCGCGTTAAAACGAACGACCTTCACGCCGTTATTTGCAAGCGTTTCCAAGGCCTTAAGCGCAGGAGCAGGATTTAATTTACCATCGCAAAGCATGGTTAATGGGTTATCCCCTTCCTGATCGTAACAAGACGTAATTAAGTTAAAGCAATTCACGCCAAACCCAACGAAGGGTTTACCGTTTAACAGCATTTTTCCGTTTTCGCCTTTTTGTAATCTTAGTTTCATAACAACTCCCCACGGCTTAGTTTAGAATATGTTATCATATTCTATGATAAGTGTCAATACCCTTTTCTTTTTTTTATGTAAAAAAAGGTACGCCGCAAATTACGGCGCACCAAAGCTGTTTAGGTTTATATTAAAAGAAGAAAACATCCTGCCATTGCGGGAATTAAATCCGCGGTTTTAATCTTGGTTAATTCAAGTAGGTTAATGCCGATACAAACGACGAGCGCACCGCCCAAGCCTTGCAACTGCGCAAGCACTTCGGGGGTGATAATAGGCAAAAGCAAGGAAGCCGCTAAGGCAAATACGCCTTGTATTATGAATACGGGAATTGCGGAAAGCATAACTCCAATCCCAAGACTGGTAGCCAAAATCATGGAAATAATGCCGTCTAACACCGCTTTTATATAAAGCATCGTGTTATCGCCAAGCCCCGCTTGAATACTGCCGTAAACGACCATTGCCCCTACGCAAAACACGAGTACGGAGGAAGAGAATGCTTCCCCTATCGTGCTGTTTAGGTCTTTGGTAAATTTCCTTTCTATATATTCACCAAAACGTTCAATGTTATCGTTCAAGTGTAAAAGAGCGCCGATCAGACCGCCTAACGCAAGGCTAATCGTAAATAACAGTACGTCCGTGGTTTTAATTGCGTCCATCACGCCTACGCATACCACGATAATACCCATAAATTTAGATAAGCACGCTTTAATATCGTCCTTTAACACCCTTTTTAGCAATAACCCTACCGCCGTACCAACGACGATGGCTAACGCGTTTACGAATACGCCCCACATAGTTTTCTTCCTTTATCAAACAAAAAAAGACTACACCACCTTTAAGGCGTAATCTTTTTTAACTTCTAATTATTTGTTTCCGTCGATAAGCGCAACGATATCTGCAACCGTTTTAAGTTCAGCAGCCTTATCTTCATCCACGGTAATGCCGAATTCTTCTTCCATGCTCATCATCATTTCAACCATATCCAAAGAATCTGCGCCTAAATCTGCAACGATTTCGGATTCCATAGTGATTTTTTCGGGGTTAATGGTTAACTGTTCTGCAAGCAGAGATTTTACTTTTTCATACGTAGCCATTTCTAGCACCTCCTATTTTTTTACATTTTACCTTATTTTCGTATCCGTTGTCAAGCACTTTATACACTTTGTTTTTTCACGGATTGTTGAACGTTTTTCATGGTTAGACCAATGCGCTGTTTTTTCACGTCCACGTTTAAAACGCTTACGGTTACTTGGTCGCCCACTTTTACCACTTCGGAAGGATGGCGAATAAACCGATCGCTTAATTCGGAAATATGAACAAGCCCATCCTGATGCACGCCGATATCCACGAACGCGCCGAAGTCCGTTACGTTGCGTACCGTTCCTTTTAGCACCGTTCCAACTTTCAGTTCGCTTAAATCCATAGCGCCCGTACGAAGCAGGGGTTGTTCTAACTTATCGCGAACGTCCCTACCCGGTTTCATTAATTCGGCAACGATGTCGTTTAAGGTGGGAACGCCCACTCCGCATTCAGTTGCGGCTTTTTCCACGCCGTACGCGGAAACTTTACCTTTCAATTCACCGATTGCGCCGTTTTTTACGTCTGCAAGGGTATAGGAGAAAGTTTTTAGCAACTGCTCTGCCGCGGAATAACTTTCGGGGTGAACGCCCGTGTTATCCAGTACGTTTTCCCCATCCGCTACGCGAAGGAACCCCGCGCATTGCTTATACGCCTTTTCCCCAAGTTTGGGAACTTTTAATACTTGATTTCTACGGGTGAATACCCCGTTTTGTTCGCGGTATTCCACGATATTTTTCGCGATTGCGGAATTTAACCCCGCAACGTAGGTAAGCAAGGAATAGCTTGCGGTGTTTAAGTTAACACCTACGGCGTTTACGCAATCTTCCAAAACCCCCGAAAGGGCGGAATCCAACCGCTTTTCGGGCATATCGTGTTGGTACTGACCAACACCAATGGATTTGGGATCAATTTTAATCAGTTCGGAAAGGGGATCTTGCACTCTGCGCGCAATAGAAACCGCGCTTCTTTCGGATACGTCGAAATCCGGGAATTCTTCCTTGCCGATTTTGGATGCGGAATATACGGAAGCGCCCGCTTCGTTTTCCACGATATAAGCCACCGAAAGGTTTTCGGATTGAATCATTTCGGAAATAAACTGTTCGGATTCGCGCGAAGCGGTTCCGTTACCAATGGAAATTACGTCTACCTTCCATTTTTTTATCATTCCGCTTAAAATTGCCTTGGCTTCTTCCTTTTTCTTATCCGAAGATTGGGTGGGATATACCACCGTTTTATCCAAGAATTTCCCCGTGGGATCAACGACCGCAATTTTACAACCCGTACGGAACCCGGGGTCGAATCCCATAATAATTTTTCCCTTTAACGCGGGGCGCATCAAAAGGTTTTTTAAGTTCATTTCGAACACTTTAATCGCTTGTTCTTCCGCGCGGTCGGTTAATTCGCTGCGAATTTCCCGTTCAATGGAAGGTGCAATCAATCTATCGTACCCGTCGTCTGCCGCGTTAGACAAAAACTCTTCGGTAAACGCGCCTGCTTTGACCACAGTTTTACGGGCAATACGGTGCGCGAAGTCCGCATCAATTTCTACTTTTACACGAAGGAATCCTTCATCCTCCCCTCGGTTCACCGCCAAAGTGCGGTAGGTTTTGATTTCAGAAACGGGCTCCTGATAATCCGCGTAGGTTTCGTAAACCTCCCCGCCTTCCTTATCCGTTTTTACCGCCTTGGTGGATAAAATACCGAATTTTAAGAACAAAGTTCTTAAACGCTTTCTTAACTCCGCGTTATCCGAAACGCGTTCGGCAATGATATCCGAAGCGCCCGCAAGCGCGTCCTTTTCGCTTTCCACACCTTTTTCCGCATCTACGTACGGGGTTGCAAGCGCGGTTAAATCCCCTTTCGCTGCCGTTTGCTGTAAGATGAAATCAGCTAAAGGCTCTAACCCTTTTGCAATAGCAACGGATGCGCGCGTTTTCTTTTTTTGCTTATAGGGGCGGTAAATATCTTCTACTTCAGCCAAGGTTACCGCTTGGGAAAGCGCCGCCGTAATTTCTTCGGTCAGTTTTCCTTGCCCTTCGATTGCTGCGGAAACTTCTTCCTTTCGTTTTTCCAAATTACGCAAATAGATTAGCCGTTCGGAAAATTCACGAAGCACTTGGTCGTCAATATTGCCCGTTTGTTCTTTTCTATAACGGGCGATAAAGGGAACGGTGTTTCCTTCATCCAAAAGCGTGATGCAGTTTTCCGCGTTGCGGGCGGTAAGCCCAAATTCTTCCGCAAGTTTTACCGTAATATCCATAATAAAACGTTACGACTCCTTATTTCTCTTCTTTATAAACCCGCATCAGTAGAGAATGCGGTAAGATTTTCGATGCCAAAAAACCCAATTTCATACTGCCCGAGGGCACGCAAATTTGCTTTCCTTTTTTAGCCGCCTTTAGCCCCTTACTTGCAACGCTTTCGGGGGTTACCATATATTTTTCCTTATTCTTCGCCACTTTGCCGTCTTTGGAAGAGGTTAGGAAAAATTCCGTATTTACAGGCCCGGGGCAAACTGCAGTTACCGAAACGCCCTTTCCTTTTAGTTCCACGGATAACGCGCGGCAAAAAGAAAGAACGAAACTTTTACTTGCTGCGTAAGCCGCGAAATACGGTTGTGGTGTAAACGCTGCGGCGGACGCTAAACACACGATTTTGCCGCCACTTTGCATTTTTTCAGCCGATGCGGTTAGAAAGGAAACCGCCGCCTTACAGTTCAAATCCACCGTATCCGTTTGTTGCTTTACGGTTAGTTTTTCACAAGCGCCGCTATACCCAACGCCTGCGGAATGCACCGCCCAAGTAAGCAGTTCCCCCTCTTGTAAAAAAGAAAGGGGGTTTTCGTTTAATACGTCCATTACTAGGGGACGCACCTTTTCCCCCAATTCATCCTTTAAGGCAATTAGGCGTTCTTCCCTACGGGCAACGGCATAAACTACGTCCACCGATTGTTCTTTTACCAAAAGGCGGACGAATTCCCTGCCGATTCCCGAAGAAGCGCCCGTTACTACGGCAACGCGAACCATTATAACGTATCCAAGGTTCTTCTGATTGCGGTTAAGAAATCCTTGGTGCTAAGCGCAATTTTACGTTCACCCGTGAAAAGAGGAATCATATCCTTAGTCATTTCCCCGTTTTCAATGGTGGTAAGGGTTGCTTTTTCCAATTTTTCCGCAAACTCGGTCAGTTCGGGGGTACCATCCAATTCCCCACGTTTTTTAAGCGCGCCCGTCCATGCAAAGATGGTTGCAACCGAGTTGGTGGAAGTTTCTTCCCCCGCAACGTGCTTATAGTAGTGGCGGGTTACGGTGCCGTGCGCCGCTTCGTATTCGTAAACGCCTTTGGGGGAAACGAGTACGGAGGTCATCATTGCCAAACTGCCGTACGCGGTGGCAACCATATCGCTCATTACGTCCCCATCGTAGTTCTTGCAAGCCCAAATCATACCGCCTTCACTGCGGATTACACGAGCTACCGCATCGTCAATCAAGGTGTAAAGGTAATAGATGCCTGCCTTTTCAAACTTTTCCTTATATTCCGCATCGTAAATTTCTTGGAAAATATCCTTAAAGCGGTGATCGTACACTTTAGAAATGGTATCCTTGGTAGCAAACCATAAGGGCATTTTGGTATCAAGCGCGTATTCAAAGCAGGAAATTGCAAAACTGCGGATGCTCTCATCCGTGTTGTGCATACCCATAATTACGCCGTCGCCCTTAAAATCGTGAATCAGTTGGCGGGTTTCCTTGCCGTTTTCATCCGTGAAAACAAGTTCCGCCTTTCCTTTGCCAACTTTCATATCCGTTGCTTTATAAATATCACCGTAAGCGTGACGGGCAAGCACGATGGGCGCTTTCCAAGTGGGAACGTAAGGGGTTACGCCTTTAACCAAAATGGGGGCGCGGAATACCGTACCGTCTAACACCGCGCGGATGGTCCCGTTGGGGCTTTTCCACATTTTTTTCAGGTTGTATTCGGTAACGCGTTGCGCGTTAGGGGTGATAGTTGCGCACTTAACCGCAACGCCATATTTTAAAGTTGCTTCCGCGCTATCAACGGTTACTTGATCGTCCGTCGCATCGCGATTTTCCAACCCTAAATCGTAGTATTCGGTTTTCAAATCCACGAAGGGTTCTAATAAAATTTCTTTAATCCATTTCCAAATAATTCTGGTCATTTCATCCCCGTCCATTTCAACGAGGGGGGTTTTCATCTGAATTTTTTGCATTTGGTATACACCGCCTTTTATTTTATTCCTTGGTATTATACCAAATTTCCCCTTACGTTTCAAGCGTTTTTATTAAAAAAAGCAACGCCGAAGGAAATAATTCCTTCGGCACGCGCGATATTTTACACTTTTTACTTTTTCCCACCCTTCTTCCCACCGTTTAATCCCGAAAGAACGGTGGAAACAAAGGTGGTTTGTAGCGCGACGTCTTCGCGAAAGCGCATAATTCCTTCTTGCAGCAGTTCGCTAAAAAACGCCCCTGCATCCTGCGTATTTTCCGCGAAGTAGTAATAAGATAGGGAACCGGGAACGGTGTTAATTTCATTTAAGTAGAATTGATCTTCCGCGCATAGAAAATCCACGCGAACAACCCCCGTAAGACGTAGGTTTTTATACACTTTTTCGGTTACGGCGGTTAATTTAGCTAGCAAACGGGATTCCTTATCCCTATTGTTTTTTGGGGGATAGTTGCACGCGTTGGATTCACCGCCCGCGTACGCGCCTTCTTCCCCGTATTTTTCCGCAAAGGAAAGAATTTTACCCGTGTGTTTTTGCTTTAATGGCGCGCCGCATATAATTTTTTCGCCCTTGCGGTAAACCGCCACCGAATATTCGGTAAAATCGATTAAAGCGGGCTCTACCACGGCGCGAAAATCGTAGCGAAAGGCGGTAGTTAGCCCTTCGGCAAGTTCTTCTGAATTCTCGCATACCGAAATACCGATGGAAGATCCCAGCCTTGCGGGTTTTACGCAAACGGGAAACGCCAATTTCTCTTGCAGGTTTTCACACGTTTTTAGCGGGTTTGCAATAAAATCCGCTTTTAGTACGCTTTCGGCGGGCAATACGGGGATTCCTAACCCCCGAAACACGGATTTGGATAGCCATTTATCCATAAGTAAAGCGCTTTCGGTCATTGGCGGACAAGAAACGGGAACGTTACTTGCCAACATTTGAGCGGCAAACGCGCCGTCCTCCCCGTTTTTTCCGTGTAAGCAAACCATAGCGGCGCGTACGGTGGCAAAGGGCTTTAATTTTGTCCCTTTCTTTTCATATAAACTGTCATCCCCGGGAAGAAAGCATACCGTTTTCGACTTTCGCCCTTCTGTGCAAGAAAAGGCTTTTACGTCCTTCATCCACTCACCAGTAAGCCATCTTCCATCTTTATCTATATACAGCGGAAGAACGCTTTCCCCCACACCTTTTAGCGCGTTGAGCGCAAGAACACCCGTAATTACCGAAACTTCGTGCTCGGTAGACCGACCACCGAACGCAACCAAAATAACCGAACGCATAATTCCCCCGTTTTATTTATATCCATCGGGTAAATCGTTTAAAAACAGAACGGTATCCCCGTATTTTGCAATTTCCTTTACCGCGCGGTTAAGGGGTTCCCCGTTAGCAATCACGCGATAATTTTCCTGGGTAAAACCTGCGGATTTCATACCGCAAAGGATAGCGTGGGCGTTTTCACGCGCGGATATTAGGGCAAAATCGCACACTTCCGCAATTTTTTCACCTAAACGGCGGTTGGCGCTTTCCGTTCGCTTTCCCATTTCCACAAGCCCGGGGGTAACAACCACTTTTCTGCCCGAAAAACAACTTAATAGGTTTAGCGCTTCTTCCGCGCCCAACTCGTTGGCGTTATACGAATCGTCGATAATCGTGCAATGCGAAAGGCGAGTTACTTCCATACGATGGGCGGGCGGAGTTAATTCCTTGGCAACGCGGGCAATTTTTTTTAGGGATACGCCAAGCGCGTTTGCAATACAAGCGGCAAGGGCAAAATCTTTTACCGTGTGCTTGCCGTATAAAAAAAGAGTAACTTCTTGCGTTTCACCCTTCTCGCTTAACCGTACCGTACTGCCAAAACTGTCGGTTTTTACGAATTCCACGGAAAGCGCGGTTTCGCTGCGGGCGATACCACAATACCGCTTTTCGCCAACGCACTTTTCGTACAATTCGCAAGCACGCTTGTTATCACTACTAAAAAACGTGATCCCTTTCGCCTTGGTTACTTCTTCGTATAGTTCCCCCTTCGTTTGCATCACGCATGAAAGAGTTTTGAAGGTTGCTAGATGCTGTTCGCACACACCCGTAATCACCCCTATTTTAGGGGCGTACAGTTTACACAACTCACGAATATCCCCCCTTCTGCGCGCGCCGAATTCCATAATTACGAAGTCCTCCCCCGCGTATGTTTCGTTGATAGCGCGGGCAATTCCTTGAGGGGTATTATACGAATTGGGAGTTGCAAAAATGCTTCCCCTTTCTTTTAGAAATGCTGCAAGAAAATTTTTCACGGTCGTTTTCCCAAAACTACCCGTAATTGCAATTCGTACCGCGCTTGGGTTTCGGTTTAATTTTTCCTGCGCTTTGGCAATATACTTATTACCGATTTTCTTTTCTATCGGCAAAAGAAGAAAAACCGAAAGCAAAACGCAAGGATATACCGCAAAAACGGGAAGGGAAAGAACAGCCGCAGATATTATTTTATGCATAGGAATTCGCAATCCCAAAACAAAACACAAGAAAGCGATTCCCACGTTCAATATGCACGCTGTAAATGAAGTCCGCAACAAGCGCGATGTAAAAACCCGTTTCTTTTTCCGCGAAGCAAAGGCGCGAAATAAAACGTATACCCCCACCGCTAAAACGTTCCCAAGCCCCCACCAAACGGGCAAGCGAACCGTATAAGATAGGGATAAACAAACCAAAAAAGCAACGAGGGCGGTATACCCTTCCCCCGCGCCGTAGCGTTTATAATACGTGCAAGAATGCCGATACCCGTTTTCTTGAACAGCGAAGCATGCGACGAAAGAAAAAAGCAGGTAAACAGAAAAAACGAGAACAAGTAATAGCGCGGTCATTTTTCGCCCCCTTGCAAGGTGAGTAGAAAATCGTGTACTACACAATTAAATTCGCGATGACGTTTGAAAAACACAAAATGGTCTGCCCGTTTAAAAATAATCAATTTTGCATTTTTGATGCGCTTTTTAAAGATTTTTGCGGTGTAGAGGGGTGTTTCCCTATCCTTTTTACCCGCAATAATTAGGGTTGGGCAAGAAATTTTAGATAAGATTGGGGTTAAATCCTCCCCCACCACCTTGGAAAAAGATTGTTTTTCCAAAGGGGAAAGGGTGCGAAAATCAGGCGAGCCGCATTGCATCCGTTCGGTTTCCCCCATACGGGTTTTTCGGCGGATAAATTTACGTTTCTTCAAGATTTTTCGCAAGGAAAAACGGGGTTTTATCCCTGCCGCGTTTGTTAAAATTAAGGCGTTTACAACATCCGTATTCGCCGCTAAACACACCGCGATTCTTCCCCCAAAGTAATGCCCCAAAACCGTTGCCTTGGCAACACCCATTTCCCCCAGCAGCAGTTGAATACCTTCCGCATAATCCCTTACCCCGTAGGCGGATTTTAGGGGTGAACTTTTCCCCGCCCCGGGGAAATCCACGGCAATTACTTTGTAATATTTGGAAAAATATTCTATTTGGTATTGGAAAATTTCCTTACTTAAACCAAATCCGTGCAAAAAAACAAGGGGGTCGCCCTCCCCTTTTTCCATCGTAGAATAATATTCTCCGTTGACAAAGATAAGGCAAATCCCCCTTAACGGTTACGGGTTATGCGCTTGCGGAACACCGCGGCGTCCTCCCCGTCCGAATAATATTTCGGGCGCATAGCAATGCGAGAAAATCCGAATTTCTTATATAAGTTAATTGCTTTTTCGTTACTTACGCGCACCTCTAAAAACAAATCGGAAACAGCAAGCTCTTCCGCGCGGGCAATGACTGCTTGCATCAGCATGGTTCCGCCGCCCGATTTGCGATATTCGGGAAGTACGCAAATTTTATCTAAATCTCCGTTTTCGTACACGGCGGAGATGGAAGCGTAACCCACCGTTTGTTTGTTTCCTTCCATATCTTCGTGAACAAGCACGAACCCACTATACGCGCCGCTGGTAAAGGAAGAAGATAGCATTTGGTAATTCCACGGATCGCGAAAACATACTTCTTCCAACTTGGCAACTTCGGTTAAATCCGTAAAAAGCATGGGGCGGACGATCATCTTCCTTCCTCCGCTTGGCTTTTTCTGACGTAAAGCGGTTGCACGCTTTCGGGCGCAACGCCCGTTTTAGAAAGCGCGTTTACCGCTAGCGCTAACCCTTGTTTAGGGCTAACTACCGTGGTAGATAAGGAAGGAATTTCCTCGTAGGAAAGCAATTCGCGTTCTTTACCGATAGCAATGGCTTCCTCTTCGGATAAATAGCACGGAGGAATATCTACCGATACTCCGTCGTATCCGCAAACGTAATAATGCCCGTGTTTTGCATTGATTACCGCCAGTCGTTTCCCTTCCGTTTTATTATATGCGATTACGTCGAAAGAAGTTACGGGGATTATCGGTTTATTTTGCGAAAGCGCAAACGCCTTTACCGTGGCAACGCCAATGCGAATCCCCGTAAAAGAACCTGCGCCTATTACCACGCCAAAGCCATCCATTTCCGAAAGGGTTGCACCCGCGCTTTTTAAAAGCGCGTCTACTTCGGGCAAAAGCAAGGTGGAATGCTTCATCCCCGCGTTTTCGCTAAAAGCGGCGTACTCCCTCCCGTTATATGACAAATATACGGATAAATATCCTTGCGCGGTATCAACGGCAAGTAAATTCATAAAACGAACTCCTTTTCAAAGGTAAACGTACGGGACGTTTCCCCCGTTTTTTCTATGACGATTTTTTGCGTGTTTTCGGGAATTACGTCCATCACGTTACACGCCCATTCGAACACGCAAATTGCGTTGGCGTAAAAATAGTCGGTCAACCCTAACGCTTCGGCATCCTCCCCCGAAGAAAGGCGGTAAAAATCAAAGTGGTACAGTTTCCCTTCGTAATCGTTCATATACGCGTAGGTGGGGCTTACCACTTCGGCTTGAATACCCATGGCTTTTGCAAGCGCTTTGGTAAACGAGGTTTTCCCCGCGCCCAAATCCCCTTCCAAAGAAATGCAATCCCCCGCCTTTAAGGTTTTGGCAAATGCGGCGGCGATTCGTTCGGTTTCTTTCACGTTGTTGGAATAAAGTTTCATCCTTTTCCCCTTAAAACTTTTTCAGTAATTTAGAAATGCGCTTATACACTAAAAAGGTAATAACGGAAGCCACCGTACAGCGCAGCAAATTGAAAGGCAGCACACCCAAAAAGATATAATACGTAAAGAAATTTTCGGGCGTAATTTTATCCGAAAGCACCTTACAAAGATTAGTTAAGGTTTCCATATCCATATGGTAAAAATGCATATACGCTTTTACCAAAATAAATCGGTTTACCAGCATGGCAACCGCCACCGAACATACCGTGCCCAAGGTTACACCCAAAAGCGCGCCCTTTACGTTCTTTTTTTTGCGGTAAAGAAGGGATGCAGGCAAAACGAAGGCAATCCCTATCAATAGGTCTGCCAATTCCCCCACGCAAGCGGTACTGGTCATAGGCAACTTTAAAAGCACCATAACCGATACGATTAACACCCCCGCCACGGGCCCAAGCGCAAAACCGCCGATTAAAACGGGCACATCCGAAAATTTCATATCCCAAAAGGGCGGAAAGAAGGGTAACGGGAATTTTACGAAGAAGTAAAGTACGGTAGCAAGCGCGGTAAAAATGCCGATTTTGGCGCATCTGGAAGCGGTAAAATACTTTTCGCGCTTTTTGCGTTTGACTACCGCAGTTTCGGTGTAATTTTCGGTTGTTTGATTATCCTGCATATCTATCTCCTTAAAGTTTGGCAGGAAAAGAAACGCAAATGCCCGAAGTATCACACTTCGGGCAAAGAATACTGCTCTCTTTTCTCATCCGGACTATACCGTCGGTGGAAGAATTGCACTTCCTCAAAGGTTTCCCTTTCGCAGACTATACTGCCGGTGGGGACTTGCACCCCGCCCCAAAGAATACGCTAATTATAAACCTTGTTTCCCTCATTGTCAAGCATAGAAGGCGGGATTTTCCCTTTCGCTGTAAAATCTTTTTAAGATTTTCAATTACGCGCGAAAACGGGCAAAGAAAAATGTGGGCAAACGAAAACTCGACTTAGAAAAGTCGAGTTTTGTATCTTATAAGTGAAACCCTTGCGGAAAAATCACCTTTGCGGTGTTTTAATTATTATTTTGCTTGGGAAACGGAGGCTTCAAATTCTTCCAACATCCCTTTCGCAAGTTCGTCCGCAAAGGGAGACCACACGCGTTGCGCACCCGCTTCTATCACGGTTAACGCTTCGGTATGGGTGCGATAATTCCCCATCGCTTCTACCGAGCATCCTACGGCAAAGCTTTTGGCTTGGGCTACGTCTGCCGCCGTTACCGAACTGCCGCTTCTAACGAGCACGATGGGTTGGGGATAGGTTTTGAAGGCGCGGAACAGTTTTTCCTTTTCGGTTTCGTTTAACCCGTCTAAAATCAAAGCGTAACGGAAACCTGCGCGTTTACCTAAACCCTTTAATTTATCCGCTTCCTTTCTAATGGATTTTACGTCCCCGCGCTTTAAGGGAGAGGCTGAGCCGAACACGATAAGCTCTTCTGCATTTTGCGAAAGGGCGACTTTTGCCGCCACGATTTTGCTTTTTAACACGTCCTCCCCGTGCGGATAAGAAATTACCGCGCATACGGTGGGATTCGCGCCCGCCATCAGTTTAGCGGCTTGAGAAACTGCGGAGGGAAGCACGCCAACGCTAGCAAATTCGCTTGCGCGCGTTTGCGTAACCGCGATTTTTACCCCTTCCATAGAATAAGGGTAGGTTAAGCGAAGCATTGCTAATTTTTTGATAACTTTACCCGCCTTAAAGGACTGAAATTCTTGTTTCAACGTGTTATCCATTTGGGGGGTAGCGGTTTTTGCTTCTACGGGCGCTTGGGGTTGCGCCTTTACTTCTTTTTGTTTCATAGCAGAATCTCCTTTCTACATTATTTCCGTGTTTTCACGAAAAATACCGTTCGTTTTCCTTTTTTTCCGTGGTATGATAGGGTAAAAGGGGGTTAAAATGATACTTTCCGTAACGCCTATCCTTGGCGCCATTTATTTATTGATGATACTTTTTATATCCTACGCGGCGGCCGTCGCATTACAGTACTTACTTTTATTTTTGCATCGAAAAAAGAAAGAAAATCCTACCGACCAAAAAGAAAAATCCGCACCCGCATACTACGTTTTGGAAAAACGCGCGGCGCCCCCCAAAAAGCGTTCCGTAAAAAAGCGGAAACCTAAACCGCAACGGGAAGTTTACTACCTTTCCACTTTGCGAAAGCAAGAAGAAAGCGAATAGTTATTTACTTTCCCAAAGGCGTTCTAAATGATAGAACAAGCGGGTTTCATCGTTAAAAATGTGCACGATTACGTCCCCAAAGTCTAATACCGCCCAGCGGCCGTCACGAATTCCTTCTCTTCTTCTTACGGTAATGCCGAACTGCTTTTCCATTTCTTCTTCTACGTGTTCGGCAAGGGCGGTAACTTGCGTACTGCTTCTGCCGCTTGCAATAATAAAGTAATCGGCTAAAGAGGTTTTATCCGTTACGTTTAAGGTTAAAATATCGTACGCTTTTCTTTTATCTAATTCCGCTTCTACGGCTTTAGCAAGCGTTTCAGGGTTAAAATTCATCGTTTTTTCTCCTTTTTTTATAATACCGAAGGGCGTCTTCCGTTAACGGATAGATTTCCTTTTTTTGTTTTTTCAAATGTTTTACCGTATGTGTTAAGCACGCAAGGAAACATTTATCCAAACTTTTATAAAACAGTTTTCTAAGTTTGTTTACGCAAGGATAGTCCCTACCCGGCTCTATCATATCCGCAACGTAAATCAGTTTTTCCAAGGTGGACATGCCAGCCCGCGCGCTGGTATGGTAGCGGATGGCGTTTAATACGTCCACGTCCGTAATCCCTAAATCGTTTTTGGCAAGTTCCGCGCCCGCGTACTGATGCTTAACGGGGCCGGGGACGTGCGATGGGATTTTATCCGAAAAGGCGTCGGGATAGGCTTTGGCTACGTCGTGCAAAGCGGCGGCGGTAAACGCGGCTTCTTCATCCACGCCAAGGCGCTTTGCCGCCGAAAGGGCGGTAAGCATTACCCCAAGCGTATGTTCTTTTCTATGGGGGGAAAGGGCGGTTTCTAACCGATCCGTCCAGGGCATACGGTATAAATTATGCTCCTTTAAGTATGTGGCAATACTAGGTAAAGTATCCTTATCGTAATTTAAGCCGATAGCCGCTTTACAGCGAACCGAAGTGGAGGACACCGCCTTGCCGTGAAATGGTAATACGATACATTCGGAATGAAAACGCTTTTTGAAAAACGCTTTCGCCTTGTTTTCGTTTTGGATTTCATCCCCGCGTAAACATACGCAAACTTTTGCTAAAGAAAGAATTTCCTTTGGGTGATACCAAGTGGGAAAATCCAAAAGCATATCCGCGCCCATTAAAAGGTAAATTTCCGCGTCGGGGTGCTTTTCCTTAATTTCGCGCACGGTTAAAAGGGTGTAGCTTTTTCCTTCCCGATTCAGTTCCCCTTCGTAAACCGTGGCGCCGTGTACCGAATCCGCCAAGAGTTGCGCCATTTCCTTACGCATAAGCGATGGGGAAACCTTGCGGCTTTTATGCGGAGGGATACCGGCAGGTACCACGTAAAGAATATCGGGAGATAATTCCTTTTGCGCGGTGGAAAGCAATGCGGCGTGCTCGGTATGGGGCGGATCAAACGTTCCGCCGAATAGGGCGATTTTCATAAATTTCCCCTTTTTGAAAATTGATAGTATAAATAGAAATAAAAGAGGAAAGCATCCTAACCGATAAAAATCACGGAGAACTGCGGTTATGAAATCTTCCCTTCCTATGGTTACGGATTCTTTCTTTTTATTTGCAATTACGTTTTTATTTTGTTTAACGGGGCTAAGGTTTTACGCGTCCTTTTCCCTTGCGCTAATTCTTTCCGCGACGATTGGCGGAATCACCGCCTTTGTTTTTTACGTAAATCGGCATAAAAAATACGGTATTTTAGCATTAGGAAAACGCGAAGAGGCGTTTGCCCAAAAATGTATGCTTTCGCTTGGAAAAATCCCCTACGACGACGCGGAAATCTTTTTAAAAACGCTATTCGAAGAACGCTTAAATGAAAAACTTTCCCCCGTGCGCTGCAATGGAAAAACGCTATATTTTAGCGAAAAAGGGAACGCTTTCGCCTTTTTCCCCGAATATTTCCCCTTAAAAGCCGAACGGGTAATCGAGCTGTTGCGCCTAAACCCCGCCGTGCGGCCGTTAACCGTGGTAGCCTGCGATTACGAAGAAAACGTGAAAGCGATTTCCTCGGCTTTCGATACGAAAATTTTCGAACCGAAAGAATTGTTCGTAGAAATGAAAAAACAAAACCGCTTTCCACCCGTTTTTACGGATGAAAAAGGAAACAAACTTCCGTTTGGAAAGCGTATCCGCGCTTTTTTAACACGAAAACGGAGTAAACGATTTTTCATGCTGGGCGCTTGGACCGCGCTATTTAGTTTGTTCATTCCCTTCCCCACTTACTATTTAATTTCAGGGGGAATATTTCTAATTCTTTCCGCTTTTTGCCTTATTTTTGGGGTAAAAAGCGAATCGTGATTGGTTACGCGCCTACCTTGGCGCGTTTTTCTTTTGCTTGCATTAAAATTCGACGTGTTCGATATCTTTTCTTTCCGAACGGCGATATAGCACGATTTTTCTACCAATGGCAATCACGCATTCCGCCGAAAGAGCAGAAGCCAAAGTTTCCCCCAAACTTCTTGCGCTTTCTTCTTGGTTTTGCAGTACGGAAAGTTTAATCAATTCGCGTTTATCCAGCGCGTCCGAAAGGGATTTTAGTAAATTATCGTTAATACCACCCTTACCAATTTGCATAATCGCATCTATTTGCGATGCAAGCGCTTGTAATTTTTTTCTTTGCTTGGAAGTCATAATTTTTCTCCTATTCGGTAAATTCAAATTCTACATCGCCAATAATTACGGTATCCCCGTCCTTTGCACCAAGTTGACGCAATTTTTTAATAACGCCCTTTTCCTTTAACAGTTTTTGGAAGTAGGACAAGGAGTGATAATCGCTTACGGTGATGTTTCTAGAAGCAACTTCTACAAAAGGTCCGGTTACAAGGAAAGCGTGTTCTTGTTCGTCAAAATAAATATCGAACTTGGAAGGATCGGTTTCTTCATAGAAGAAGGGTTCGTATTCAATGGGCGCAAGGGGGGGCAAAGTTTGCA
The DNA here is from genome assembly GCA_045639045.1 of Christensenellaceae bacterium. Lineage (GTDB taxonomy): Bacteria > Bacillota > Clostridia > Christensenellales > Borkfalkiaceae > SIG402. The sequence goes on along the minus strand of JAZUCI010000093.1, from coordinate 19,003 downwards.
ATTTATCGTAAACTGCTTTTTTCAGTTCTTGCATACCCTCGCCCAAAACTGCGGAAATGGGCATAACGGGATATTTACGGATAGAGCGCTTTAAGCGTTTGAAATTTTCTTCCGCTTCGGGCGTTTCGCATTTATTCCCCACCACGATTTGCGGTACGGATGCAAGCACCTTACTGTAACGCTTTAATTCGGCGTTAATCATTTTGTAATCTTGCACGGGATCGCGACCTTCTTCCCCCGAAACGTCCACAACGTGTACGAGCATACGGGTGCGTTCCACGTGGCGCAAGAAATCGTGCCCTAAACCCAAACCTTCCGCCGCGCCTTCAATTAATCCGGGAATATCCGCTACCACGAAATTTTCCCCGTAATAATCCGCAACGCCAAGATTGGGAGAAAGGGTGGTAAAGTGGTAGTTTGCAATTTTAGGACGAGCGTTCGTGATTACCGAAAGCAAAGTGGATTTGCCCACGTTGGGGAAACCGATTAAGCCTACGTCCGCAATGGTTTTTAATTCCAAATGTACGGTACGGATTTTCGTCTTTTCCCCTTTTTGCGAAAAACGGGGGGCGTGTCTACGCCAAGTAGCGAAACGGGCGTTACCCTTGCCGCCTTCCCCGCCTTTAAACAGGCGTTCTTCCTGCCCGTCGTAGAACATGTCGCACATAATTCTACCGCTTTCCGCATCTCTTACCACCGTACCCAAGGGAAGTTTTACGATTAACGTTTCCCCCGCCTTACCGTGACAGTTTTTTGACGCGCCGTTTGCACCGCTTTCCGCGGTGTATTTTCTTTTATAATAAAATTCCGCAAGGCTGGTGATTCTACGGTCGCCCACGAAAATTACGTCCCCACCGCGTCCGCCGTCCCCACCGTCGGGGCCGCCGTTTACAACGCCTTTAAAGTGCAAGAAGGATACTGCGCCATCGCCGCCATCCCCTGCTTTTACGGTAATTTGTACTTTATCAACGAACATTTTTTACTTCTTCCTTATCTTTTTTTCACATAAGTGGTTTAGAAAACAGTTTTCACAGTCGGGTTTTCGCGCGGAACAAATTTCCCTACCCAAGAAAATGAGGTAGTGATGCGCTTTCCCCCACTCTTTTTTAGGAATTGCGCGTTGCAAATCCTTTTCGCACGCTGCGGGCGTTTTGCTATTGGATAAGCCCAAGCGGTTGCTTACGCGAAACACGTGGGTATCCACCGCGATGGCATCCCCGCCGAACTGCACGCTATATACCACGTTAGCGGTTTTAACCCCAACGCCGGGAAGCGTTTTTAACTCCTCTAACGTAGAGGGAACTTGTCCGCCGTAGATTTCTATTAGCGCGCGGCAAGTTTCAATTAAATGTTTTGCCTTCGAGCGGTATAACCCGCAAGAAAAAATACGTTTACCAAGTTCTTCTTCCCCAAGGGAAAGCATTTTTTCGGGCGAGCCGTATTCTTGAAACAAAGTTTCGGTTACGCGGTTCACCCGCTCGTCCGTGCATTGCGCAGAAAGCACCACCGCAACCAACAATTCGAATGCGTTGGCATAACGAAGCGCGGGGCGAGGGTTTGGATAACGCTTTTGAAACAGCGCTAACATTTCGGTAACCTTTTGTTGTTTCATACTTCTCTCTACGGCAAAAATTGCAGCACTTTATCCGTACTGCAATTCAGTATAACACATTTTTTGAGAAATTACAATGATTTTCAAAGAGTTTTCACCTGTGTTCTGCCACCGATTTGCCGAATTTCGAAAAAACCTGCGAAAGAATCGTATCCGCCCGCGTATAACACGCGTTTGGCGAAGCCAAAATACTGCGCCGAAAGTTTAACCGAAATACCGCACCCAACGTGCGCTTCTTTAGGCGTGTTCACCACCGCAACCGCGCAACCACCCCTTTTCATCCTTTCAAAAAACCGCATCGTTTGCGTTCTGGAACGGAACGCCGCCAAAAAGTACCCCACTCCTCTTTCCCCCTTAACGTAAATCACATATTCGGCGCAAACCTTTCATATACTAAAAGTATCTACACCGTATTACATAATATGAAGGGGAAAACGCCTTCGTGAAGGAGATAGGATGATATATTTTGACAATGCGGCAACGGGTGGCTTTAAGCCGCACGCAGGGATGGATGCGGCGCTTTCAACCATGCGTTTTTTAACCGCTAATCCGGGAAGAAGCGGCCATAGACTTGCCCTTGCGGGCGCAAATATCGTTTACGAAGCGCGCGAAACACTACGCGAATTTTTTGGCGCTGACGAGGTTGACCGTGTTGTTTTTACAAAAAACTGCACCGAAGCGTTAAACGTGGCAATTTTTGGCGTGTTAGAGAGCGGCGACCACGTAATCGTAAGCGAAGCCGAACACAATTCGGTACTTCGTCCCCTGTTTTATTTACGAAAATTAGGAAAAATTTCCTTAACCGTTTTGCCCGTAAAACGCTTTTCTTGCGCAAGTGTGGAGCAAGTTACCGCCGCGCTTACCCCCAAAACCAAACTTTGCTGTTTATCACACGCAAGTAACGTTTCGGGCGAGCTGATTTGCCCCAAAGAAATTGCGCGCGTGTTAAAAGCGAACGGAACGCTTTTTTTATTAGACGCGGCGCAATCGGCCGGGCACGTTGCCATCCATATGCAAAAAGACGGCGTGGATATCCTTGCCGTTGCGGGGCATAAGGGTATGGGGGCAATTCCCGGAAGCGGCGCCTTGCTTTTTCAAAAGCACGTTACAATACGCCCGTTAATGCTTGGCGGTACGGGTAGCGCGGGGCTTTCCACAGTCCAGCCGCAAAACTACCCCGACGCCCTTGAAAGCGGAACGCTAAACCTACCCGCCATTGCGTCTTTAAGCGAGAGTTCGCGCTTTTTAAATCGCTATATGCACGGTTTTGGGGAAGCGTTACAAAAAGCCACCGAACGGCTATGTTCCGCCCTATCCGAAATAAAAGAAATCACCCTGTTTTCCCGCCCGAACCCCGTAGGAATCGTTTCCTTTTCTATTCGCAATTTTCCATCCCAAGAAGTGGCGGATTTACTTTCCCAAAGGTTTGATATCGCGGTGCGCGGGGGATACCATTGCGCCCCTTTGATGCATCGCGCATTACACACCGAAGAAGAAGGTCTTGTTAGGGTAAGCCTTTCGCCAAGCAACACCAAAAGCGAAGAAACGCGCTTTTTAAAAGCGTTAAAAACTTTAATTGACGAGGTAAAATGTTAAATGTTTTGCCACCGAAAATCGGTGGCAAAAGAAGTTACTTTTCCTTTTTAATTTTTTCGGATACGGCGTATAATTTTTTCCGTTTATCTTCCCCCAACATGGGCGCAAGTAAGGATACGTAACGATCGATTTCTTCATCCGAAAGGGTTCCGTTCTTTCGATTTTCTTTGGCTACCGCCATAATTTCACGGATCAGTTCCCCCTCGCTTTTCCCTTCGTATTTTTTAGCGAAGGCGGAAAGCATTTCCTCCTCCTTACCCCCTTGCGGTTTCCCCTTTTGTTGAAATTTACTAAACTCTTTCCGCATTGCTCAATTCCCCCTTTTTCCTAACGGATGATATTTTACTTTATTTTATGCTAAAGCAAAGCAAAATGACCACGTTGGAGGACTTTTATGAATTGGCTACCCTTACTTATTTTAGTGTTTTTGACAAAAAATTTCACTTCCCGCAAAAAAGGTTTGGGAAGTGAAAATTTACTATCCTTATTAAAGATTGCCGCAAACGTAAAAGAAAGCGGAGTTTTAGACTTACTGAATAGCGGAGAACCGCTTTCGCGTATCCTTTCGGGCAATTTCCCCGTAGAAAAGCTGCTGGAATTATTTTCCGCTTTCTCTTCCGAAAAAAGCGAAGAAAGTAGGGTGGAACGCGCCCCTGCCCCCCTTTCGGAAGAATTGACGGGGGAAGAAATGGGGCATGTGTTATCCGAATTATTGAACGAAAACTATTTGGTTACGGATTGAGCGATTGCGCAGCCGTCTTTAACGCCTCGTCCCAGGCAAACGTATAAGATTTACCGTTTAAGGCTAACGGAAGGATATTCCCCGGGGTAATGCCAACCCCTTGAATACACGTTCCCGATACGGGCCAATGAATCCTTGCCGTGGTTAGTTTAATGGCGTCCTCCTTCACGATACGTTCAAAGGTGGTTTGCATAATACCCTTTCCGTAGGTAAGTGTTCCGTACAAATCTTGAAGGGTGATACTGCCGTAATCGAGCATTGCGCCAAGTAACGCTTCTGAAGCAGACGCGGTGCCGCCATCGCACAAAACGCGAATTGCGGTAAACCCATAATCCGAATACACGCTTTCTGCGGCGTAATAGGATTCGGTACGCTTTTGATAGCGCGCTTCCATCAGTAAGGGGGTATCCCCTTTTTGCGCTTTTACCAGGTGGGCGGCTATTTCTTGGGCAATGTTTACCCTTCCGCCACCGTTTCCGCGAAGGTCTAGTATTAGCGCGGTTTTCCCTTCTTCCTTAAAGCGCGCCATAGCCCCTTCAAATTCGCTTACGGCGTTGCCCGTAAAGGTATCAAAGCGAATATACGCCGCGTTTTCGGGCAAGAAAGATATTTCGGATTGCGTATAATATCGGGTAGTAACTTGTACGTATTCCTTTTTTTCTACCGTACGGACGGTTTCCAACCCGTCGCGTAGCGTAAGAATTTCAAAGGGCGTATTTTCGGGCGCTTGCTCAAGTAAAGCAATAAACGATTGCGCGGTGTTCCCTAGGGCAAAATCAACGTTACCTTCGGTACGAATACCAAGCAAGATATCCCCCTTAACGATACCGCTTTCTTCTGCAGGGGAACCCATAACGACCCGTTCAACCAAAGCCTTGCCGTCCTGAGAAATGCCAAAACCAACGCCAATCCCCAATTTATATCCTTGATTTGCGTGCTGCACCGCCCGATATTCATCCTCATTGTAATAAGTGGAAAACTGATCGAGCAACGTTTCTAAACCAAGGGCAGCCGCGTCGATCATTTCCTGAGAGGTAAAATCTTCGTAATAATTCTTTTTAATTTGCGTAATAATCCAATCTATCGTGCGCGTTTCCTTATTTAGCTGTTTTTCGCGTACGATATACCCAGCAAAAAAGGAGGAAAAACCCACCACCAACGATAACACAACGATAAATAGGACTAACGTTAGTTTTTCGCCACCCTCACCTTTTTTGCGAGAAGGCGTTCCTTTGGGAGATTCTTGTTTCAAAAAGCACTCCTTTCGGCTTAAGCCGTTACCTTAAAATTTGATACATTACCGTAAGCAAGCGGAAGGACATTGCGTCTTCAAAATTACGAATATTTAACCCCGTTGCCTTTTCAATTTTATCTAGGCGATACATTAGCGTATTTCTGTGCATAAATAAATTGCGCGAGGTTTCGCTTACGTTTAAGCTGTTTTGCAAAAACTCTTCCGCAGTATTCATTAAATCGCGGTCCGAAAGCACGCTATCCACATCCCCGTCAAACAATGCGGAAAAATGTTCCTTTAACTTGTATTCGGGAATTTCTTCTAACATACGAATCAGTAAAAATTCGCGGTAAGTATGTACTTGCCCTTTCACGCGATAGGTTTTTGCCAAAGAAAGGGCGGTTTCCGCTTGACGGTAAGAAGTTGCAATTTCGCGAAAAGAAGGCACAACGCAACCAACGCCCACTTGAACGTTGATCCCCGTTTCCATTAACGCAGCGTTAACCAAAAGCGTGGCGTATTCAGTTGCCGAACGGAACACGGATTGTGTTTCCCCATCCATAAACTTAATGAGAGCCAATCCGCCCATTTCGGTTTCGGCAATTTCGCATACCGATTCTTCGTTGAAATTCTTTAAAAATTCGGAAAGTTCCAAATTTCGTTCGGTGGGCTCGAACGCGATGGCAAAACACGCGCATTTGGGAAGCGCGTAAGTTTCTGCAAACTTTTGCACGCGGAGCTTGGTGCATTCGCCCACTAAAATATTTTTCATTTCGGCATCCCTATTGCCACCGCCCACGGGTTGGCTTTCTAATACCGCGCTAATCAGTTGCGCGTAGTTATCGTATTCCTTGCCAACACCGAAAAGCATGCCGATAAATTCGGTTTTTCGTGCGCTTACCGAAAAGTAAGTGCGGTTTGCTTCCCTATCCGCGAAGGGCAGATGGGATAAATTTTCGGGCAATTGCTCGGGCGTTCCGTTTGGGCGAGTGGTAAAAAACCGATTCCCCGTTTTCGCGTATAAATCAAATGCAATCCCCGTACGTTCCCCAATCAACGAAATCGTTGCTTTCAATTCTTTTTCCATAAAGCAAACCTCTCACCGCGCTTGTTTGCGCGTTTTTCTATATTTTATTAGTATATCAAATTTTCCCTTTTTTTTCAACGGTTTTTTGCACAAATTTTAGTTTTTTCGTGTTTTAAGGCATATTTTTTTAGATTTTTTGCGTAATTTTGATAAAAAACCGCTCGCGTTCAAATACGCGAGCGGTTAACCTTTCCTATTAACGACACTAAACGTTAAATTCTTTTAACATTTCTAAAACTAAAACGTTCCAATTTGTAAAGCCGGGATACAAGCAAGGTTCACCCGTATCGGGCAAATAACTTTCGTACATATCCCACGTTTTTTCCAAGTTTTCCGCGAATAAGCGGATGGTTTTTTCGGCTAAAACCTTGGCGGTTTTTAGATTGTAATTTTTCAATCCCTGATACACTACGAAATTGGATACCCCCCAAATTGCGCCCAGCCAGTTGCTGGGATTAGACGTCTTTTCTAGGCTATAAAAGGGCTCGTCACTAGCAACCGTACGCACCCCGTATTTCGCCATAACGGCGGGATCCTTTAAGTGCCTTTTTTCAATGGCAAGGGCGCGATTTTCATCCGCAATTTTCGCGTATAAGGGAATAAAACATCCCCAAAAGCGCACTTTTAGGGGCATTGCATGCCAATGCGGTTGCATATTTTCGTGCAATAAAAACCCGTTAGCGTAGAAAGGCGTGTAATCAAAGGATAAATCTTGCGAATAGTAAATTTCGTCCTTTTCGTCGTAGCAAACGCGGTTTAACGTTTCCTTAAACCTTGTGGCGCGTTCCTTAAATTCTTCCGCGCGGCTATCCCCGCAAGCGGTTAGGATGGCAACAAGCGCATCGTATTCCAAAGCAAGAAAACTGTTAAGATAAATATCCGCGGAACTTTCTTTGTTCCTAAAAAAGACGGTGGGGTTGTTGTCAATCCCAATCATTACGTCGTTCACCCAATAAAACAGGCCCGCTTTTTGATTAAACTGCGCGGTTTCGTAATAGCGCATATATTTTACCGCCGCATCCACGTCCACCCACGAAAAATCGTTTGCAAAACGGCAAATTTGCAAGATGTTTTGCATTAAAAAGGGCTTGTGCATATTGTGTTTTACGCCCGCCCTGTGCGCGTCCCTATAATAATTATGGAAGGGGCCGGAGGAGGCAATCATCATAGGGATAAACCCGTCGGGTTCTTGATGTTCAAAGAAATTAAGCACCGTGCCTTTTGCATGCAAGAATATTTTCGCCTTCGCGCTTTCGTAATCAAAGTTCGCGTCCTTTTTATAACGTTCTAAACCCGTAATCATAGCGCGAATCGCCCAATAACTATCCCAATCCCACAAAGTCCCCGCGTACTGCGCGCTGGGATCTACGAAGGGATGACGCAAAATACCGCAAGCGGGCGCGCATACCCGTAGCAAATTGGGTTTTAAGTACCCGTCAATTATTTTTGCGTAACGTTTTGCATCACTCTTCTTTAACAAGGAAATCCTCCCACCCAATCACGGGCTTTGTGTATTGTAAAGGTTCTTCATACTGTGGAACGAAGGTTTCCAACAACTCGGCAATCGCTTTCATATCGTTTTCCAACATACCAAGATCACAGTCGATTTTAATGCGGTTGTGGAAATAATCGTGCATTACGATGGTAAAGCCCATTGCGTCCACCGCTTTTACTTTCTTATGTCGGGTTTTACTATACAAAAAGATTTGTTTGGCAAGTTCATCGTATCGATCCGAAAAATAACTGCCGTAACTTTTATAAAACCAACCGTACGGATCTTGCTCCTCTATACTAGCAACGAATTCCCTTGTATATTTTGCCGATTCGCTAGTTAAAAACAAGCGGTCCTTATACCAAGGAATATCAAAATACGCCGAATACGATGTTATGATGATATTTTTGAACTTACCGAAATAGCGTTCGGGCGTATAAATTACGTCCCCTTCTTTGATGTACTTCCAAGCCATAACCTTCATCCTTTTCGTTTTTGTTTATTATAGCAAATTTCCCCTCCGTTTGCAAGGGGGTAAACGTTTTTTTATAAAAGAAAAATCGGCTTTATAGCCGATTTTTAATTTACGGAAGAAATCCGTTTTATTCTGCGGTATAGTTATCAAAGTATCCTTGGATAAATACGATAGGAGTACCTTTATCGCCCGAACCCGAAGTTAAATCGCAAAGCGAACCGATAAGGTCGGTCAATCTTCTGGGGGTAGTACCTTCGGAAATCATTTTACCAACCAAGTCCGAATCCTTTTCTTGAATCTTTTGCTTGATTGCTTCTTTTAACGCATCCCCGGATAAATCTGCAAAGTCGTTATCCGCCAAATACTTTAATTTCAGTTCGCTGGGCGTACCTTCCAAGCCTTTGGTGTACGCGGGGGAAACGACGGGGTCTGCAAGTTCCCAAATCTTACCGATGGGATCCTTAAACGCGCCGTCACCGTAAACCATAACTTCCACAAGTTTTCCCGTTGCCTTAAAGATACGCGCTTGGATATCTTCTACCAAGGTTTGGCAATCGCGGGGGAAAAGCTTTACTTGGTCTTCGGTTGCCTTGTTGGAGCCAAGAAGACCGTAATTTTCGTTGTAGCCGCTGCCGTTTACGGGTGCGGTTAAAATTTCATCTAATCCGAACACTTTTTCCGCGCCTGCCGCTTTTAACAAGCGTTTGGTACGTGCGCGGGTGTGAATATCGCAGTTCAGTACGTTTTTGGTATAGGGCAAAATTGCGCGGGGATCGTTTGCAAATACCACTTCAAAATCCGCACCGCAATCGCGTACCAACTTTTCGTAATATTCTACGTAATCAACGCCCGTGAAACGGTGTTTGGAGTACCCGAACAGTTCGCGATATTTATTGATATCCAAAACGTCCTTATAAGGATCAATTCCCTTTTCATCCATCATATCCAAGGAAATTAAATGGTTGCCCACTTCGTCCGAAGGATAGGAAAGCATTAATACAACTTTCTTTGCCCCCTTTGCAATACCGCGAAGGCATACTGCAAAACGGTTACGGCTTAAAATGGGGAATATAACGCCCACGGTTTCGCCACCGAATTTTGCGCGAACGTCATTAGCAATATCGTCCGTAGTAGCATAGTTACCTTGTGCGCGCGCAACGATTGCTTCGGTCATTGCAATAATATCACGGTTGCGAATGGTAAACCCATCTTCCTTTGCCGCCGTTAAAACGGAATCGGTTACGATTTCAACCAAATCATCCCCACTACGAATAATGGGAGCGCGAATACCCATAGATACGGTACCAACCATACGACTCATAATCTTATCTCCTTCGGTTTCCTTATCAAAAGCAAAACCACTTTAATATGATACCAAAAATAACAGCATTTGTAAATTGATTTTACAAAAAAAATGAAATTTTTTTAAAAAATTCCCCTTTCCGAAAAAAGCGTTTCCCTAAAAAAACCGCTTATCCTTTCCAACGGCAGGTTTTCCCTTCCTCATCCCTCGCTATTGACAAAAAAATCTTTTTGCTTTATAATATGAACAACATTTCCATTAGGAGAAAATTATGGCAAAACCGTATCTTTCTTACCCCGAAAATTTCCGTAGTTCTACGTTCACGGCAGAGGTTAACGGAGAGCCGCTTTTTTGTTGCTACGGCCACGTGCGAAAGTACCCCTTTGCCGTTGGAAACGTGGATCTTTCTTACGATATTTTTGAGTATAACAAGGAAGAAATTGGATTTGCTTCCTTTGAAATTACGGAAGGCGAAAGCGTAACGGTGAAAGTTACCCCCGCGTTTCCCGTGGAAAAAGCCACCGTTCGCCCGTTAAATAAAAAGGTACAAGCAGCCGTGATAAATAACACGGTCACCTTTAAGGTAACCGAAAGCGGACCGTACACGGTAGAATTTGACACCCCACATAACGCTTTTCATCTTTTTGCGGAAGCGCCCACGGATTACGGAGTTTCCCCCACGGATAGCAACGTGATATATTTTGGCGCGGGAGAACACTTCCCGGGAAACATTATTTTGAAGGACGGGGACACCCTATTTATTGACGAAGGCGCGGTGGTTCACGGCAGCGTTTGTGCGGTGGGACTTAAAAACATTCGCATTCTTGGGAAAGGAATTATAGACCGCTCCCCCGAATATTTCGTTTCGAGCAATAGTTTAGGCAGTTGGCGCCGCCAAATCTTTTTACACGAATGCGAAAACGTGGAAATTGACGGCGTGATTTTCCGTGATAATCCCCTATGGGTTATCGCCATGGCAAATAGCGACGACGTTAGGGTGAACAACGTAAAAATGGTGGGAATGTGGTGCGGCTCTACGGATGGATTTGACGTAGTAAACAGCCGTAACGTTTCGCTAACCAACAGTTTTTTACGCAATAGCGACGACAACGTAACCATTAAAGGATTCGCCCCTTACGAAGGTATGAGTAACGAAAATATTACCGTGGAAGGTTGTACTTTTTGGTGCGATTGGGGGGTAAGCTTACAAATCGGGGCGGAGGCTTGCGCGGAAAGATATCGCAATATTACCTTTAAAAACTGCGATATTATTCACGCAACACACGCAGCGATGAGTTTTCAAACGGGCGGTTACGCGGAAGTTTCAAATATCGCTTACGAAGATATCCGCGTAGAATATTCCGCGCATATGCGCGAACCCATTTTCAACCTTGGGGATAGCGATGAGGAGTACGGATTTTGGCAAAGTACCGAAAAAACCGAGCGCCCCGTTCGCCCTGCGCCCCCACCTTGGGCAGACGAACTATTCCGCGTGCGCCACGCCCCACCCGAAACCTTTAAGGATATGAAATACCAACCGAAAAACGAAGTGTTTTGCCCTTGGCTAATTCATATTGAAGTTTGCGAGCATTGGCACGATATGCTTGCGCCCGATAAACCCTTCCCCGATATTCACGACGTATCTTATAAAAATATTTCCGTTTATACCGAAGAAGGGGTTCCCGTTCCGCCCAGCGCAATCCGCGGGTATTCCCCCGAAGTTTGTACCCGTAACGTTAGCATTGAAAATTTAACCGTGAACGGAAAACGCTTATCGGGTTTTGAGCAAGCAAATATTACCGTTGGCCCGTTTGCTGAAAACGTGGCCATAAAATAAAATTTTGTATTAGAAAAGCCACGGTAAACCCGTGGCTTTATTTTTATTTTCTCAAGTAAGAAATCGTGTTTACAAGCGCTTCTAAATTTTCGTAAGGGAAGCCGTTATCCGCTTCCACGTAAAACCACGCGCCCCCCTTTTCCATTTGGAAGGTATCAAATTCGCGTTTTACAAGTTCTTCTACCTCTTTGGGTGTGCCGTAAGTCATCGTTCTTGCGCGGTCGGTATGCACTTCCACCGCCAAGCCAAGTTCCCTGCAATATCTCGCAAGATCCTTCATATTATACGCGGGGATTTGCGGCCAAATAGAAGTTACGCCGATATCCTTTAGGTCGGGCAAAATATCCCAAATTTTTCCGCAACTGTGAAAGTGAATATCCATCCCCTTATCCACGGCGGGCTGGAATAATTTTTTTAGGCGAGGCTTGAAAAATTCACGCCACGTTTCGGGGTTCATTAACAAGGCTTGCTCGCTTCCGTAATCATCCCCAAAGGTAAGCGCGTCTGCTTCCGCTTTAACGGCACGGGCAACGAACTGCGCGTTGCGTTCGGTGATACGGTCCGCAAGAACGCCGATTTCCCGTTCCCCTAGCGCAATATCGCAAAGCACGTTTTCATCCCCGTAAAGGGCAATTAACTGCTCGTAAAGGCTGCCGCAACCTGCCGTCGTGTAATAATCCTGCGCTTTGCGTTCGGTAATCCTTTTTTGAAAGTCTGCAACACCTTGCGCGTCACACCCTTCCGCCTTGGGTAAAACGTAGTTTTCTATTTCTTCCGCATAGGTAATGGGGTGAGAGTGCGGAATCCCCGTAATACCGAAAATGCGGTATTCCCAAGTAACGCCCCACGCATCCGTACGGAAGGCGTGATACTTGCCATCCTTATCGTAATCACCGGGCGCGGGCCCCGTGGGGGGAACCCTACGGAAAGGTTCGAAATCCCCGGGCAAAGTTGCGTACAAATCGTTTAACTTATCCCCGTGTTCATAGTATCCAACGGGGCAATAATAAAAGCGAACGGGAACTTTATCTACTGGCTTAAAATGCATTGCGTTTTTTACGCGTTCACGCCGATTCATTGCTATACTCCTAACAAAGTTTTCTTTGGTTATGATAGCACATAGGGCGCTTTTTGTCAATATGAAAAGAAAAAATTCCGCCGTGTAAGGGCGGAATTTTCGTTTAAGATTTGCGATACGTTTTGGGGCTGAACAAAATTAATATGGGTAAAATTTCCAAACGCCCCGCAAGCATGGTTAGCATAAGCACGATTTTGGATAGAGGGCTAAACGCTACGTAACTTGCGTAAGGGCCTACCGCTTCAAACGCGGGGCCGATATTGGAAATGCAAGCAAGCGCCGCCGAGAAATTACTGAAGAACCCGTGCTGTACGGTGTATACACCCGCATCCGAAGTAATAGCTACCGCTTGTTGGTTGATAGGATCGAAGGATAGTATCAAAACGGTAAGCATTAAGATAAATACGTAAAGCGTAATAAACGTAAGCACGCCGTTCGTTGTTTTTTCTTCTAACACCTTCCCTTCAAATTTGGTTTTGGGAACGTATCGGGGGTTGATGGTCGTACGAACGTTTACGTACATTCCCTTAAAGGCAATTAGAATACGCGAAAGTTTCATACCGCCCGCGGTAGAACCCGCCATTGCGCCCGTAAACATCAGTAAAACCAGTACGCTTTGCGCGATGGAAGGCCATACGTTAAAGTCCGTAGTAGAAAAACCCGTTGTAGAGATTATGGACGCCACTTGGAATAGGGAGTGGCGGAAGGCTTCTTCCCCCGTTCCTATTTGCGGCATTGCGCTTAAATTATTATATAAACTTAAGAAGATGACGAGAATTGCAACGAACACTAAGCCGAAATACGCGCGGAGTTCTTCACTTTTCAAAACGTGCTTAATTTTACCGATAAGCAGCAAATAGTATAAGGTAAAATTGCAACCAAACAAAAGTAAAAATACCGCAATTACGTACTGCGAATAAGGGTTCATCAGTTCCATACTGCCAGGGATAAAGCCAAAGCCACCCGTACCTGCGCTGCCGAAAGCGGTTAACATACTGAAAAAGAATTTATCCTTTTCGTAACCCGCTACGGGTTTATCAAACATCAATAAAATGATTTCTAAAACGGTCAACCCCGCGTAAATTAAGTATAAAATACGAGTGGTAACCTTCATTTTGGAAACAAGTTTGCCGACTTGCGGCCCCGGGCTTTCCGCGCGAAGAAGGTGCATGGAAGAACCTTCCTTACTTTCGGGAATAAAGATAAGAATAAATACCAGAATTCCCATACCGCCAATCCAATGCGAAAAACTGCGCCAAAAAAGCGATGAATGCGAAAGTAAAGTTACGTCCTCCAATATACTTGCGCCCGTGGTGGTAAAGCCGGACATAATTTCAAAGCAAGCGTTGATATAATTGGGGATTTCCTTATTGATCACGAAAGGAATTGCCCCGAATAAGGACATTACGATCCACGACGCAGCAACCAAGGCAAAGCCTTCCTTTTGGTATAGAGTTTCGCGTTGCGATTTGGGAATTTGCAATAAAAACCCTATTCCCACAAGAACGAGCGCAGGAATAACGAACGCAAACACGTTACGCACGGATTCGCGATAAATTAGGGAAACAAGCAAGGGGGCGAACATTAAAATTCCCTCCATAATCATAATTTTCCCTAAAATTTTGCCAATTTTTTTATAATTCATAAAATCCCTTAAATGAACAGATCGGTAAGATCGTCAAAATTTTTATGCGTGGTTACAACGACAACGTTATCCCCTTGTTCAATATGGGATAAACCGTTAGGAATAATCACTTCCCCTTTCCGAATAATGCAAGCGATTAAGCAATCCTTTTTCATTTGCAAATCCTTTAAGGGAACGTTATAGAAATCTTCCTCCGCCTTAGCAGAGAATTCCAAAGCTTCTACCTGGTTTTTTACCAAGCGGTACAAAGTAATTACGTTGCTGCCTTCGCTGTTTGCAATTGCGCGCACGTAACTAATGATTTTGCTTGCCGCGATGTGCTTGGGGGAAACGCCCAAAAGGTACTGTTCGCTATCTAACATATTCGTTAGTTCGTCGTTTTTCACCTGCGCAACCATTTTTCTTACGCCCGAACGGTTTGCAAAAATGGAAGCAATAATATTTGCTTCGTCGCTACCCGTAAGGGCAACGAAGGCGTCCATCGCCTCGATTCCTTCTTCGGTCAACACCGAGTGCAAGGTTCCATCCCCGTAAACTACCGAAACGGAAGGAAGTAATTCCGCCATTTCTTCGGCTTGTTCACCGTTGTTTTCAATCAATTTTACGCGGAACTTTTTCTGCGCTAATTTTTCCGCAAGATAGTAGCCGATTCTTCCACCGCCCACAATCATTACGTTCTTAAAGGGGCGCTTATTTAAGTGAATTTCGGTTAAGCAATCCCCCAAATCCTTGGTATCCGCGGTAAAGCTGATTTTATCCCCTTCCTGAATTAAAAATTCGCCCGTAGGGATAATGACTTCCCCGTTGCGTTGCACCGCGCAAATTAAAACCTTATTTTTTAACTTTTGCCCCAAGGAAATCAACGTTTCCCCAACGAGGGCACAGCCTTCGCTTGCAACTACTTCCACAAGGGAAACGCGCCCCATGGCAAAATGTTCGATATCCGAAATAGAAGGCAAACTTAATAGGTTAAAAATTTCGTTGGCGGTTTCTTGTTCGGGGTTTACCACCATGGAAATACCAAGTTCTTCCTTCATTTCTTCCGTTTGCTTGCGGTATAAAGGATTTCTTACGCGCGCGATGGTACTTTTTGCGCCCGCTTTTTTGGCAACCATACAAGTCATAATATTCAGTTCGTCGCTACCCGTAACCACGATTACCATATCCGCGGTTTTCGCACCGGCTTCTAATTGAACGTCCAAGCACGCGCCGTTACCTACTACGCCAAGCACGTCGTACTTTTCAATTAAATTTTCTATTTTACCCTTATTTTCATCTACGATGGTAATGGTGTGGCCTTCCCCAATCAAGTTTTCCAAGATGGTTTTGCCAATCATACCCATACCAACAATGATAATTTTCATAATTTGCTCCTATTTACATAGAGATACTTGCATTATAGCACTTTTCTTTGTATATGTAAAGTGTTTTTAAGCACAGGAAAAAAGCCCCCTTTTACGATTGCCCTTTTCCCTTTATTGTATGCAAAAATATTACGCCCCGTTAATAACGGGGCGTAAAGTTTACTTTATATCAAAATATTTTCCACGCACAGTTCGGAAAGGATATCAGCATTGCTAAATCCTTGCCCGAAAAGGCTTTGGAATTCCGTGGAAACGGAATCGGTTATCCCCTCCACTTTACCCACGATTACGGCGCCGTATTTCTTTGCCGCGGAAATGGCCGCCTTTTGCGCAAGTTCCGTTTGCGGGAAAATCAAAACCGCCTTTCCGTTGTACGCGCGAAGTACCGCTTCAATCGTTTCTGCATTTTCACTTAAGAGCAGTAAGGGGGCCTTGATTACCGCGTTTAATTCGTAAATTGCCGCGCGGATAAAATCCAAATTGACGGAAGGAGTATCGGGCGCGAATAGTAGTAAATCAATTCCCTCTTCTTGCATAGAAAGGGCTTCGTCCAACACCTCGTATTCGTCCTTCCCTTCAAAAATTGCAAGTCCTTTTGGGGTTGCGGTGTTTAACGCTCCGCCTACGGTCAGGGGTTTAGAAAGGGTTAGCGTGTTGCAAAAGGAAGCGGCCACGGGGGCTTGTTGCTTTGGCATAGACGTGGAAATAGGCGTTCTATCCCCCATTTTTTTTGCTAAAGCCGAAATATGGCTTGGGGTCGTTCCACAACAACCACCCACGATGCGCACCCCCTTTTCTAACAAAGCGGATACGTCTTCGGCAAATTCTTCAGGGGTTACGTCGTACGTGGTAACGCCGTTACGGTTTTGCGGTAAGCCCGCGTTGGGTTTTAGAATGATAGGGAGGCTGCTGATGGTAAGTAGTTCTTCCATTACGGGGCGCAGTTGTTTGGGGCCGAAAGAACAGTTTGCCCCAACGGCGCTTGCCCCCATACCGCTTGCAATCGTAGCCATTACCGTGGGGCTTGCACCCGTCATCAGACGCCCACCCGTGCCGTACGCGTTGGAAACAAATACGGGCAAATCACAGTTTTCCCTTGCGGCAATTACGGCGGCTTTGGCTTCGTAGCCGTCGTTCATGGTTTCAATGATGATTAAGTCCACCCCTGCGGCTACGCCCAGCTTTACCGTTTCGGAAAAGGTAGCTACCGCATCTTCAAAGGAAAAACCGCCAAGGGGCCCCACTAATCTACCCGAAGGGCCGATATCCAAGGCAACGAACTTGGGTTGCGTACCCACGCTTTGTTCCCTTGCAGTTTTCGCATTGCGTACCGCTGCGGGGATAATTTCTTCTAATTCCTTGCGCGTGAAATTTAATAGGTTTGCGCCAAACGTGTTGGTTGAAACCACGTTGCTACCTGCATCGTAGTACGCTTTATGCCCTTTAATCACGTCATCCGCGTGGGTTACGTTCCAACGTTCGGGCTTTTCCCCCGCGCCAAGACCGTAACTTTGCAATAAGGTACCAAATCCCCCGTCCAATAATACTACGTTGTTTTTGTAAAATTCAGTAAGTTTCATGTGCGCTCCTTCAAAATTCAAGCTTCCGTTGGAAAAAATATTCGTTTTTACAGTATCCTACTCAAGTTTTATTTTATTATAGCACAGAGCTTCCCCGTTTTCAATAAAAAATTGTATTTTTTGCAAAAGAAAAGAAGGCCCACCTTCCCCGCGCCCTTAAATTATGCCGATTATCTATTTTTATCCGCCAAAAAGCAAGGCGCGAAGCATGACAGAGAAACAAAAAAAGAACGAAGCGGTTGCTTCGTTCTTTTTTACTTTCAATGATAAAAACTGTCAGTTTTTAATAAAATCAATTCCTTGTTATTGTGTTATCTAGACCTAAAGCATGATGTGTGTGGTTTTTTATTTTTGCTCATCGAACAACAAGTGTCATATAATTTACATTGTGCACACCTAATTCTTGCAGCAGCCCACTCTGCTTCTTGCTGTGCTACCTGTTTTTCTTGTAGAAGACGCTCGTATTCCATTTGTCTTTGATTTTCTTCTCGCTGTCTTTCAAATTTTTCTTGTTGTCTTCTATTTTCTTTCTCTTGCCTTTCGTAAGCGCGTATTCTCTCTCGTTCTATCTCATTTCTTTCTTCTTCAAGTTTTATACGTTCTTTTTCCAACTCTTCGTTATGCGATTCTTTATAGTACTCTACAAGCGCGGATAACATGTCATCGCCCTTTAAATAAAGCGATAGTTCTGGAAGTAAATCATTAATAAATGATATTCTCTCCCTTCCATAATCTTTTGAACTACCTTCTATAAACAAATCTAAATCAAATTTTTTAGACTCAGGTATTCTATCATCAAATTCCTTAACAACTTCAAGTAATTCTATTTGCATTTTGTCACGAGATGCACATAATGTTGCGTATTCGTCTAGATTATCATACTTTTCGTTAATTTTAAGCGCCTCACTGGCGAACGCTTCATAAGCAATAAAATAGTCTTTTTTCCTTTTTTCGCGATTTTCGTTTTCAATTTGATATTCTTTTTTTGCATTTTCTACTTTTTTGTTCCATTCATTATGTTTAACTTTTAATTTATCGTTACTAGCTTTTTCTTTTACATATAAGTCCATTTTCCTATTATATTCTGCCTTTTTTGCTTTAAAACCACCTACTGAGACTTTAAAGACAATAAAACCAGCAATTGCAAGGAATCCTTGAAAAAATGGCACTTCAAAATTTTTTGACCAGCTAATTATTGCTAAAATTATTCCAATTAAACAAAAAACTCCACCCAAAATGGCTAATATTGGTACTTGAGGTTTTTGTTGGGGATAGTTATATGTGTTTCTTATTTTTTTTAGAGGATCTTCTCCACATTTTTCTTTTAAATATTCTTCTTGAGAAATAAACCCAAATTCTTCTGGATTTTGAAACTCTAATTCATCGTCAAAAGTAAAATCTCCTAACAATGTTTCATGAACCGCCTCAATTTCTAAACCCCTATAGTGTTCGATATTTTTAATTTCTTTATCAACTTTCAATAATTCCTGAACTTTTTGCTCCAATGTTTTTTCACTTTTCATTCTCTTCTCCCTTGTTTTTAAGTGACTTGCACTTTTTTATTATTATATCAAGTCTTTTACGACTTGTCAAGTATTTTAAGACTTGTTTTGTATATAATAATAGTATGGAATTTAAAGACGTATTAAAAGATTTACGAATATCACACAATTTAAGCCAAATGCAGCTTTCTAAAGAAACGGGATTAAGCCAATCCGCAATTGCAAAATGGGAACTTGGAAAAACCGAACCTACGGCAAGCGCAATTATTACCCTTGCGAGATTTTTTAACGAAACAGCAGATTATCTTTTAGGATTAGAAGAATAACTTTTACAATAAAATAAGTAAACAACGCAAAAATTTTTGCGTTGTTTATTTTTGGCGTGCAGGATGAAACCGACACCCCTAAAGGGGGCCCCTCGGTTACCTTTGCCCGTAAAATATGCCCGTCATATGG
>JAZUCI010000092.1:0-3401 GCA_045639045.1 Christensenellaceae bacterium | reverse complement strand
AGGAAATATATCATATCCGTTAGGATATATCATAAACGCAGTTTATATCATACGCCCACGGGCGTATATCGTTTTATTTCGTCATTACAAAACAACCGCCCCGAAGGAATTGCTCCTTCGGGGCGGTGTTATTTTTACTTTACGTAAGCGTACTGCTTAACACTTATTTACCCAAAATTTCGTTTGCCTTGCCTGCGCAACCCAAAACGTTGGCAAGCTTGTGCTTAACGATGTTTACGATGTCCGCGCGCGCGTCAGTTAAATATTGACGGGGGTCGAAGTGGCTGGGGTTTTCAAACAAGTGCTTTCTAAGCGCAGCGGTAAAGCAAACGCGAAGGTCGCTATCAATGTTAATTTTGCAAACCGCCATAGAAGCCGCTTGGCGAAGCATATCTTCGGGGATACCGATTGCATCGGGCATTGCGCCGCCGAATTGCTTTACGATGGCAACTCTATCTTGAGGAACGGAGGAAGCGCCGTGCAATACGATGGGGAATTCGGGAAGCAGTTTGCCAACTTCATCCAAAATGTCAAAGCGAAGTTGGGGTTTGGTGCCGGGCTTAAATTTGTAAGCGCCGTGGCTGGTACCGATTGCGATAGCCAAGCTATCAATACCCGTTGCTTTTACAAAGGTTGCTGCTTCTTCGGGGTCGGTAAAGTGCGCGTTTTCAGCCGAAACGTTTACTTCGTCTTCTACGCCCGAAAGGGTGCCAAGTTCCGCTTCTACGGTAACACCGCGGTCGTGCGCGTACTCTACAACCTTTTTGGTAACTTCAATGTTTTCGGAAAGGGGCAAAGAGGAAGCGTCAATCATAACGGAGGTAAAGCCGCCGTCAATTGCGTCCTTGCACATTTCGTAGCTTGCGCCGTGGTCCAAGTGCAAGCAGATGGGAAGCCCGCTTTCTTCTACTGCAGCAGCAACAAGGTGCTTTAAGTAGGTGGGATTCGCGTACTTTCTTGCGCCTGCGGAAACTTGTAAAATCAGGGGAGCGTTCAACTCCTTACCTGCGGTAACGATACCTTGAATGGTTTCCATGTTGTTTACGTTGAACGCGCCGATAGCATAGCCGTTTTTATAAGCGTGCGCGAACATTTCTTTGGTCGTCATAAGTGGCATATCAAAACCCTCCGAAAAAATATTTCCTAAATGTAGTTGGGGAACGCGGTTTTCGTTCACACCGCTATGTATTATACAATATTTTTTGCAAAAACGAAAGTGTTTTTCCGTGAAAATTTCCATTATTTTTCAAAAGTCGGCGTTTTTTTGTGGAACTTACCCAAAAAAAGTGGTATACTGATAGGGAAAAATGAAAAGGCAGGTGCTTTTTATGCAAGATGCAAGAATTGAAAAATTAGCCGAAGGCTTAATTAATTATTCGGTGCGCCTTCAAAAGGGCGAAAAGGTGCTTATCGAAGCGGTGGGCATCCCCAACGATTTGGTGCGCGCGCTGGTGGTAAAAGCGTACGCGGCAGGGGGCTTCCCTTACGTAAATATTATTGACAACCAAATTCAACGCGAAATTTTATCGGGCGCAAGCGAAGAATACTTCAACGCGTGGAAAAAATACGATTGCTTCCGCATGGAAGATATGGATGCGTATATCGGCATCCGCGGTGGCACGAACTCCTTTGAACTTTCGGACGTACCCGCCGAAAAAATGACCATGTATTCCACCTTATATAGCCACCCCGTTCACCACGAACGTAGGGTAAAAAACACCAAGTGGGTGGTTTTGCGCTATCCCAACCCCGCTATGGCGCAACTTGCAGGTACTTCCACCGCGGCGTTTGAACAGTTCTACTTTGACGTATGCACGTTGGATTACGGCAAAATGGACCGCGCGATGGACGCCCTAAAAGCGCGTATGGATAAAACGGATCAGGTGCGCATCGTTGCGCCGGGTACGGATTTAACCTTCTCCATCAAAGATATCCCCGCGGTAAAATGTTCGGGGCATATGAATATTCCAGACGGGGAAATTTACACCGCCCCCGTAAAAAATTCGGTAAACGGGGTAATTCGCTACAACGCGCCTTCTATTGAACGGGGCGTAAAGCACGAAAACGTAACCCTTACCTTTGAAAACGGTAAAATCGTAAAAGCGGATGGCAACTACCCCGCCTTGCTTGAAGAAATTTTCAATACGGACGAAGGCGCGCGTTACGTGGGCGAATTTGCCTTGGGCGTTAACCCCTATATCACCAACCCCATGGGGGATATTCTGTTTGATGAAAAAATTGCGGGAAGTATCCACTTTACCCCCGGCAGCTGTTACGACGACGCGTACAACGGCAACGAATCCGCCCTGCATTGGGATTTGGTGCTGATTCAAACCCCCGAATACGGCGGTGGGGAAATTTACTTTGACGGCGAACTGATTCGTAAAAACGGCAGATTCGTGGTGGAAGATTTGCTGTGCTTAAATCCTGAAAATTTGAAAGGGTAATACCGGTTCTATTGTTTTTTCTACTTTCATTGGTAATATATAGGGGGTTATAATGGAAGACGTGATAATCTTTTTTTGTCATATTTTAGTGTTTTCTTTAGAATATAACCCGTTCAAAAGTTATTTGTTTACGCTAAATGTAAAAAAGTTCTTTGTCCGATATAGGGCAGGCATTATTTTTGTCAATGCGGTAGCTTTCATTTTTGAAATATTATGCGCGGTAAAAGGAAAGGGTTTTTCCTGGATCCTCATAGTTAGCGTTCTTGTGTGTGGAGTGATTTTTTTCGTTGCAGAAGTCTTAAGTAAAAAGAAATATTTCGACATTTTGCAAAACGAAATCAACAGTTTAAGTGAAGATGTTTTGCAAACCCAAGACAGTCACCTAATAAGAAACGCGATAGCGCAAAACTTTGATAAAATGTATACGCTTTCAGATATAGAAAGCGCAATGGCACAAAGGGAAATAAAAAAACAAAAATAGGGCTTGGGCGCGGTGGAGAAATCCACCGCGCTTTTCTTTTTCGTTTTTTCTTCGTGTCATTCTGGAGCGTAGCGATAGAATCCCGTTTTTCAAGTCTTGACAAAATTCTTACCTGTGGTATAATATCGCTACGGTGATACAAAACTTGCTTATACTGGCTAAACACCCGCGCAGGATAGTTTAGATTATTTAGACCACTTTGATTTGTCTTGCTCGGTTCTAACCCGCCTTTTCGGTGGATTATAACCTTCGCAATACGGTGTTAAACTTGCGTTTTCGGTGCAGTTACGTACCATTTCCAATCGGAGCAATCATTGCGGGTTTAATTTAGGTAATTAGTTTAGGTTTTTGGGGAGTTATATAAAATGGAAAAACAAATTATAATAAAGCACAGAAGCAAAGATA
Source organism: Christensenellaceae bacterium (assembly GCA_045639045.1). Taxonomy (GTDB): domain Bacteria; phylum Bacillota; class Clostridia; order Christensenellales; family Borkfalkiaceae; genus SIG402. Next base: position 68 of record JAZUCI010000092.1, on the reverse strand, counting down.
TAACGCTTAAAATAAAAGAAATTATGATTTGTTTAAGATTGTTTGTTAATGTTAAAGATAAAGTTATT
>JAZUCI010000091.1:0-8151 GCA_045639045.1 Christensenellaceae bacterium | reverse complement strand
ACTGGTGTATTGTCTTCCTAAGACCGCTTGGCCTCCGACTTTTATCCGTATCCGTGGAAAGGATTTGCGTACCCATTTTACTTTCAATCACTTCACAGTTTTCGTTTGCAACGGCGGTGAGTAAATCTTCGTACGCGTTGGTGGTAATTTTCCCTTCCCCAACGGTGGGGAGATACACCTTTTCCACCACGGTATAACCGAATACCTCGTCCAAGCCACCGATGTGGTCTGCATCGTAGTGGGTAACGAGCAAATAATTGATGGTGGTTACTTCTAAATCGGTTAAGTACGTTTGTACCTCGTCGTCAAACTCCTTATCTCCCCCGTCGATTAGCATATTCGTGCCGTCGGGGAACTCTATGTAAATGCTATCCCCTTGCCCTACGTCAATAAAATGCACGCGAAGGTCTTCCTCCCCTCTTTGTTCAACCGAAGGGAACACCGAAGGTTGTGCCGTGGGTAATACCGAAGGTTGTGCCGTGGGTGAAGGCGAGGGGGTTACCGAAGGCGAAGTGGAAGGCTTTAACACCCCGTCCACGTACGTTTTTACGGGCGGAACGAACAAATAGCACGCTACCAGCGCCACGCATAAAACGAGGACGATAATCAGCGCCTTTGCCGAAAGTTTAATTTGCGGATTTTTCTTTCTTTGCTTTCTTTTTGCCATAACTTCCTCCTACCTTGATGTGGTGCGCGCGAAGAACTTCTAAAATTTCGGGCATACGGGAAAGGGTTTCCTGATAGCCTACTTCAAACATTTCGTCCAAACGGTCGAACTTCGTTGCCTTAAAGCCGTTTAAGTTGGGGTGAATTACTACGTTGGAATTGTGGTACCCCTTGTACCTTGCGTTCCGCATAGCGATTTTTACGGATGCAATCAGTACGTCGAATAGCCGTAAAGATTCGGTCGTTGCCGCGTTTTTACTGCTTAAATCAATGGAAATTACCACGTCCGCCCCAAGCGCCCTGGCTACGTCCGCAGGGATGGGGTTTAGATACGCGCCGTCGATTAAATGCATCTCCTCCATTACCACGGGGCTAAACACGGGCGCGATTGCGGAAGATGCGGTAAGGCTTTTTGCAAGGTTCCCCTTGGTTAAAACCACTTCTTCCCCCGTTTTTAAGTTTACCGAAAGGGCGGCGAAGGGCTTTTTTAAGTCCTCAATCTTCTTTTCCGCGCCGAACACCGAAGCAACTACGTCCGTTACCCGTTCGCTATCCGTCATAGTCAGTTGGGCTAAAATTCCCTTTTTCCGCACCGAAGCAAGGTCCACTTCCGAAACCTTTTGGTAAATTTCTTGCCAAGACATCCCGTCTGCGTAAGCGGCGCCCACGATGGATCCAATGCTTGTACCCGTTACGATATCAAATTCTATGCCGTATTCGCTGAACGCTTTTAAGGCGCCCACGTGCGCCATACCTTTTGATCCGCCGCTGCCAAGGGCAAGCCCTAGCTTTAACGGGCGGCGGCGAAAGGGATTCCATACCATATCCGTTTTCTCCTTTTTCGTTAATCTACGTTCCTTTCTTCCTTTTCTTTTTGCGCTTTGCTAATTTCCCTACTCTTTTTCAAAATTTTGTAAATGAAATACAAAAGGAAAATTGCCGCAAGCCCCAGTAGAACGTATAAAATGATATCCACGTAGGGTAAAAACAATTCCGCAAGAAGGGAAATGATAAGCCCCGCAATCAAATTACCCAGCACCACGGGTAAAACCGCTTGCTTGAATTTTAAATTCATAAATACCGCAAGCCCCGTACCCATCCAAACGCCCGTCATGGGCAAAGGGATGGCAACGAACAAAAATACGGCAAGAATTTTAATTTTTTCGGGGGTAAGCTTACTATCGCTACCCCGTTTTTCTATTTCCCCTTCCGCTTTTTCTTGAATATACGTTTCTACCGCCAAGGCGATATTTCTAAAGAACTTCCATTTCTTTAGCAAGTTCAAAACGGGCACGAGTAAGAAAAATAAAATGAAAAATACGGCGGTGGAGCCTAAAAAGGAAAGGCCGAAGCTTTCCCAAAAGCCCAATCCTACCTGCTCGCTACGGGCAAACATAATACTGCCCTTTAATTCAATTAAAGGGATCATAGAGCCTAAAACCGTTGCCAGCGGCGCGCCGAATACCCTTTCTAAAAATGCAATTACCGCATCCATTTTCTATCTCCTTCTATCGCGATTGCTTGCGCGGGGAAATTTATATTGCTAAAGCAATTAAATTTACTTGATTTTTTCTGCAATTCATTATATCATAGATTTATCAATAGTACAAGAGGATTTTTTAATATTTTATGACCTTACAACAATTATTATCCCCCTTTCGCGCGGCGATTGAAAAATACCGTATGATAGAAGAAGGGGACGGAATTGCCGTTGGACTTTCGGGGGGAAAGGATAGCGTTGCTTTATTAACCCTTTTCGCCGCCCTGCAAAAATTTTACCCCAAGCGTTTTTCCCTTTGCGCCATCCGCGTGGATATGGGGTTTAGCGAAACGGATCAGGAAGAAATTGCCGCCCTAAAAGACTACTGCGAAGGCTTGGGCGTGCGTTACGAAGAGGAACACACGCAAATTGGGGAAATTTTATTTGATATTAGAAAGGAAAGCAACCCTTGCAGTTTATGCAGTAAACTGCGCCGTGGGGCGCTAAATACCGCCGCCCAAAGGTTAGGGATGAACAAGCTTGCCCTTGGCCACCACGCGGACGATATGATGCAAACCTTTTTGCTTTCCGCTTTTTACGAAGGCAGACTTTCCACTTTTGCGCCCCTTTCGTATATGAGTAAATCGGGCATCACCCTAATTCGCCCCATGATTTGGATGCGCGAAAAGGATATTACCGCCTTTATGCGGGATAAGCCCGTTTTACACAACCCATGCCCTGCAAACAAACACACCAAACGCGAAGATATGAAGGATTTTTTAACCCACTTAAAAACTTCCATCCCCTTTGCGGAGGAACGGCTTTTAACCGCCTTGATTCACCCCGATCGGTATAACCTGTTTGATAAGTTTGAAAAGGACTGCGAAGACTTACAAAAAAATTAAAAAGAAAGCGCCGTGGCATTTATTAAGCCACGGCGCTTATTTATTTTTACGCGTGAATTTTTGCGTACGCTTGCGCCACGTTTAATGCGTGGTCCCCAATACGTTCAAAGTCGGTTAACAGTTCGCTAAACAAAACGCAACCTTCTTCGGTACATTCCCCCTTCTTCATCCGTTCGATGTGCGAATCGCGGTAAGAACGCTTCATCACGTCCATCTCATCTTCCAAGGTGGCAACGGCGGCAAGCCAAGCGCTTCCGCTTTCGGGGTTGGAAATTTTTTCCATTGCGGATAGGGCGGTATCCCGCATCAGCTTTAATTCCTGAACGGCGCCTTCGCTAAACGTAATGCCGTGCTTTATCATACGGCTTACGTACCCACCGATGTTTACGGCGTGATCCCCAATCCGTTCCACGTTACCCGAAATTAAGAAATATTCTTCGGTATCCGCAACCTCCCCGCGCCCTTGCGTGCGCGCCAATATTTTAGAAATGAACTGCGAAATATCCTTATTCATTTCATCCAATTTTTCTTCCGCCTGTTCAATTTCCCCCATACCTTCGGCATCGGCGGAAATTACGCAGTTAAACGAACGGCGTACGTTTTCGGTGGCAAGGGCAATCATTTTGGAAACTTCTTGGCGAACGCGTTCGGTATGAATCGCGCCGTAACCAAGTCCGCCCGTTCGTTTGGCAAATTCCACAAGGGAACTTTCGCTTTCTTCCCCCGCCTTTTTATCGGGCAGGATTTTTCTTGCCAGCTTTGCAAGGTAGTTACCAAAGGGCAGCAAGGCAAGGGTGGTTACGATATTGAACACGGTGTGCATATTTGCAATTTGCGATGCAGGTGCGTTGGGTGTAAGACTTCCCACCCAATCGGTTACGGGCAAAAGAATGCAAACGAGGGTAAATAAAAGCGTTCCGATTACGTTAAAGGTTAAGTGAATTACGGTGGTTCGCTTTGCTTCTTTACTCGTACCGATGGAAGCAAGCACGGCGGTGATACACGTACCGATATTCATACCGAACAATACGAATACGCTGCTTGCAAAGGGAATTAACCCCTGCGACGCCAAAGTTTGCAGTATCCCGATTGCCGCCGAAGAACTTTGAATTAGCGCGGTAAAGATTGCGCCTGCGCCAATCCCCAGCAAGGGGTTTTTGAACTGCGTCATTAAATCCAAAAAGGCTTGGCTATCCCTAAGCGGATACATGGCGTTTTTCATCATATCCATCCCTAAGAACAGGATACCGAAGCCCGCCATAATTTGCCCGATATTCGCAATTTTTCTATTTTTAACGAATACCAAGGCGGCAACGCCCAAAAAGGCGATTAGGGGCGCGCCCGCGCCGATATCCAACGCTACCAGCTGCCCCGTAATCGTGGTACCGATGTTTGCGCCCATAATTACCCAAACCGCTTGGTTTAAGGTCATCATGCCCGTGCTAACGAACCCAACCACCATAACCGTGGTTGCCGAGGAGGACTGGATAATTGCGGTAATTGCCGCGCCCACCAAAACGCCCAAAAAGCGGTTGGCGGTTAATTTTTCCAAAATCAGTTTCATTTTGTTGCCGGCGGCCTTTTCTAATCCCCCGCCCATCATTTGCATTCCGTAAAGGAACAGTGCTAAGCCCCCAAGTAGGGCCATTACGTGTGTGAATTGCATACTTTGTTTTCTCCTTTATTTTTCTATTTTTTCTCTTCCCTTTTCGGCATAGAAAACGGAAGGTGATGACGTGTAAAAAAGAATTAAAAATCAAAGAAAAAGACTTCTACGGGATAAAAATTTTATCCCGCAAAAGCCTTAAAAATACGTATGGAAATGGGTGGTATATTTTTGCTTCGTTAAGAAGCACCGTGAAATCATATGCTTGTCTCCTAAAACTCTTCCCCTTGATTGTACGAAATATTTTTCCGTTTGTCAAACGATTTTTAGTGAGTTTTAGAAATTATTTTTCGTTCTTGCCGTAACCCCTTTAGGGGTTACGGTTGGATAAAATACGTCTTTTTTTAGAAAAAAAAGAACCGAATGAAAGGGCGTTTCAAATAAGGGTTTTTTAGACAAGATAGAAGACTAACGAAAATTTCGTTAGTCTTTTCTTTTTTGTATTGTTTAAAAAAATCCCTATGGAAAAAGCGACAATTTCAGTTCCTTTTTAGGTTTTATTTGTTGTGTTGCACGATTTTTGCAATTCCGTAATAGATGGGAACGGTTAAAAACAAAATCCATTGCGGGTGCCACCATCCCTTCCACATACCCAAGAAAAGGTAAACCATTGCCACCACCGTGGAGTAAGAAAGGTAGAAGAAGTTGTGTTTTTCTATCGCGCGAACGATGGAAGAAAACAAAGGAATAGAGAACAGTAACAGCCATCCGTACTCCCAACCCTTCGGCACGAAAAAGCCCACGATTAGATACGCCACCGTGGCAACCAAGGGGTATACCACCATAACCGTCTTTTTATATTTTAAGCAACGTAAGGTAGAATAGTATACGGGAATAGTGATAAACACCGACCAGCATACCCGCCACGCGTCATACGCAAAACCAATCACCAAAAATACGATTAAGCAAAGTACGGGATAGGGAAACCATTGGATAATCCGATCCAAGGTGGAGGCATCTTCCGCGGGGCGAGCAAGCGCCGCTTCTAACGATTCCCCGTAAGTATATTCGTCCGTAGAAGCCTTTTCTACTAATTTTTCATAGCTTGCCATATCAATATCGGGGGTTTTCCCCAGTAAAAGCGCGTCAATAGAAATTTCGTACACGCGCGAGATGGCAATCAGTTTTTCGCTATCCGGAAGGCCATCCCCGTTTTCCCACTTGCTAAGCGTTTGACGGCTTACGCTAAGTAAGGCGGCGGATTCTTCTTGCGAAAGACCTGCGTTTTTACGCGCAACGAGTAACCGTTTTGCAATTGCTTCGTAATCCATTTTTCCTCCTTAACCCTTCATCCGGGCAAGAACTTGCTGTTTTTCGGGGTACGAAGGAATTGCGCCGTACCCTTCCACCGAAATAGCGCCTGCGGCGTTAGCGAAACGCAGCATATTCGCGCCTTCTTCCTCGGTAATGTTTTCAATTCCGCCGCGAAGGGCGATTTGCGCAAGCAGACTTCCAAAGAAGCAGTCCCCCGCGCCCGTCGTGTCCACGCAGTTTGCTAAAAAGCCGTTTTCCGCCACCGCAATATCCTTGGTAACCATAATGCTGCCAGCCGCGCCCATGGTGATAACCGCAACCCTTGCGCCCAACGCCAAAACGCCGTAGGCGGCTTCAAAGGGATCCGAAATACCCGTTACGAGCAAGGCTTCTTCCTCCGAAAGTTTTACGATATCGCAAGCGGGGATTACCGAAACCATTTTGGCGCGCGCCTTTTCGGGGCTTTGCCAAAGGTTTGCGCGGTAATTGCCGTCAAAGGAAACCAAACAGTTTTTCTTTTTTGCAAGCGCAATCGCTTTTAGGGTGCTTTTCAAAATGGGCTCTACGGTTAAAGATAAACTGCCAAAGTGGAAAATGCCGCGTACGGGCATACGATCAAAGGTAATTTCTTCCTCCGTAATTTCCTTATCCGCCAAGCGGTAAAAGGAAAAATCCCGTTCCCCGTTTTCCGCAAGTGAAACGAAGGCAAGGGTGGTGTTATGCTTCATACTTACAAGCAGGGAGGAAGTATCCACCCCCGCTTTTTCCAATTCTTCGCGAAGGAACACGCCGAAGTTATCCGCGCCAACCTTACAAAAAACACCCGCTTCCGCGCCCGCCTTTTTCGCGGCAACCGCCACGTTGGCAGGGGCCCCGCCCGCGTTTACCTGATAGGTTAAGGGGGAAATCCCCGTCATATCGCAAAGAAGCTCTCCAAAACATAAAATTTTCATTTTAACGCTCCTAAAAATCAACGTTTTTCGCCGTAACCGTAATTCTTTCTCCCGTTACGGGATGACGAAACGTAAGTTCGTAACAAATCAGCGCTTGCCCACCGTTATACGCGCCTTGCGCATAGCCGTACAGCGTATCCCCCACCAACGGGTGGGATAACAGCTTTGCGTGTACCCGAATTTGATGCGTGCGCCCCGTTAAGGGAACCACCTTACACAAGGTGTTTTCCCCCACTGTTTTTTCGGGGAAAAAATCCGTAACCGAAGGCTTGCCATCGCGTGCGGGAACGCGCGTGATATCCGTGCCCCTTGCTATGGGGGCGTCCACCCTTACGGGTTTCGTTAGTTTGCCCGTAAGTAAGGCAAGATAGGTTCTATTTACCCCTTCTGCTTGCAAAATGCTATGCATTACCCCCGTTTTTGCAACCAAAACCAAGCCTTGGGTATCCTTATCCAAGCGGGTAACGATATGGCAGTTTGCATCTTCGTAATCAGCCGAAAGCGCGCCGAGTAAATTGTTGTTTTCATACCCAAAGCCGTACACCGTGGGGATGCCTTTTCCCTTTTCCACAACCAAAACGTCCTCGTCCTCGTAACGAACGGCGTAAGGCAGGGCGCAAGGGGGCAGTTTTTCGCTTTTCGGTTCGGAAAAGCGCACCGTAACCATATCCCCCGCGTTAACTTTCGTAATGGCGGTTACGGGAGTTCCGTTTACGGCAACGCGCCCCAATTCCTTTTTCAAAAAGGAGCAAAAGCGCGCGGAAAAACGATTGCGAAGCACGTCCCTAACCTTCCCCGTAAAAGGCGCGGAAAAGGAGAACGCGCGTACCACGTCCTTTGGCATATTAGAAAAATTTCATGGTAAAGCCAAGCGTATACGCTTCGCCCGCGGGAAGTTGCTTGAAATCCTTTTTGGTTGCAAAATCGTCCGTTACCCCTTCATCCGAAGGCAAGGAAGCCCAAGGTTCTAAGCAAACGTAGGGGGCGGGCTTTTTGTTGGCATGCCAAATGCCAAGATAGGGCATATTTTGCATTTCCATAGTAACGCCCTTACCTTTGGGGCCAACCAAGGTTACACCCTTCGTACCCGAAAGAACGAGCGCGTCGTTATCAAATAAATCGTGGCGAAGCGCCAAGGATTTATTGGTCAGTTTTAATTTTTTGGTTTTCCCCGTTACAAGCACGCTATCGCTCATCAAATGCAACGTGGGCTTACTACCACGGGGG
>JAZUCI010000090.1:0-22468 GCA_045639045.1 Christensenellaceae bacterium | reverse complement strand
GAAATTGAACGGAAGCGCAACACCTATCGCAGGGTAAGTTTTGATAAAAACGTAACCTTGCGCAGATTATGCGAAGATTTTAGAAACTTTGCGGCAAACAAATTAAAATTATACTACGATATATCGGATATTCGCCGTTTTATTGCAGGGATGGGCGTATCGCACATTTTAATTTTACAAGGGATGTCGGGAACGGGTAAAACTTCGCTTGCGCACGCGTTCGGTTCGTTCGTGGATAACAGTTCCACCATTATTCCCGTACAACCGATGTGGAAGGAAAGAACGGATCTTGTTGGGTATTACAACGAATTCACCAAAAAGTTTAACGAAACGCTTCTATTGGAAAAGATGTACGAAGCGAATTACAGTGAAAACGTATACGTAACCGTTTTGGACGAAATGAACATTGCGCGCGTAGAGTACTACTTTGCGGAATTCTTATCCCTACTTGAATTACCCAACCCCGAAGAACGGTACATAGACGTAGTTTCGGATAAATGGCCAAACGATCCTTCGCAGTTAAAGGACGGGCGGATAAAACTGCCCGAAAATATGTGGTTTATCGGAACGGCGAACAACGACGACTCCACCTTTGCAATTTCGGATAAGGTGTACGACCGCGCGATGATCTTGAACCTAGATAGCAAGAGCGAGCGATTCGTAGCGCCCAAAACGGATAAACTGCACGTATCGTACGCGCAGTTCACCGCGCTTGTGGAAGAAGCGGTAAAGGAATACGACGTAAGCGAACGAAACAGAAAGCGTTTAGAGCTTTTGGATAAGTACTTAATCGATCATTTCCACATAACGTTCGGTAACCGTATTATGAAGCAGATAAGAAGGTATATCCCCATATACGTAAGTTGCGGCGGGGAAGAACTGGAAGCGTTAGACGATATTTTAAGCAAAAAGGTATTCCGAAAGTTAGAAACGCAAAACCCCATATATTTAAGAAATGCTGCCGAAGGGTTGGTGTCTTATATGGGCGAGTTATTCGGCGCGGAAGGATTACCCTTATGTAAGGAATACGTGCACCGATTAGAACGGAACGCGTAAAAGGTAGAAAGGCAACGTTTCCCAAAAGGCAAACGGGTAAAAACCAAAACGAAAACGGGGGCAACCCCAAACGAAAACGGTAATAAACATGAAGAAATCCGGATTAATGAATTTAATAGGGGCTTTAATTATCAGCGTGGTGTTCGTCACCTCGGTGATTTTGGCTTTAGTATTCGCAGGCGTGTTTAAAGTTAGCGCGCAGGAAATCGTAGTTTCCTCGGGCTCCGCAATCGCAGTTTACGATGGCAAAGCCCTAACGAATAGAGAATATAGCCTTGTTTCGGGCAATTTGGAACAGGGCCATAAAATTGTGCCTGAAATTACGGGTAAACAAATTCAAGTAGGGAAAAGCGAAAACCATATTTCGGCTAAAGTAGTGGATGCCGAAGGAAAGGACGTATCCAAAAGATACCATATTACCTATAAGCCAGGAACGCTTACCGTGCTTTCCCGCCCCATAAAACTGATTGCGGATAGCGAGCTGAAACTGTACGACGGCACACCTTTAACTTCGTACAAATTTCATTTTTCTTCCACTAGTTTAGGGCTTGCGCCCGGGCATACGTTCGGGGAAGTAGTATTGGATGGTTCTATTACCGAAGTGGGGGAAACGCTCAACCGAATTACCAGCGTTTTAATCCGTAACAAGAAAAACGAGGACGTAACGCGCAACTATTCGATTACTACCCAAACGGGCAAGCTGATTGTTTACGACGAAAGCACCTTGGTGTTTGCTTCGGGCAGCGATTCCAAAGTTTACGACGGAACCCCCTTAACCTACGATTATTGGGAAATGCTTTCGGGCAACTTAAGGGCGGGTGATGAAGCCTTTGTTACGGTAAGCGGCTCGCAAACGCAAGTTGGGGAAAGTGAAAATACCATTTCGGTTGAAATTAAACGCGGAAAGAAGATTGTAACCGGGGAATATAAAATTATATTAGTTCCCGGAACGCTAACCGTAATCGAGCCCGATAATCCCGGGGATATCCCCGGCGTTGGCGGCGGCGGTGGCACAGGGTCGCTTGGCGGTAGTTGGGGCCCCGATGGCAATGACGGACAAATATACTTTATGGTGAGGGGAGAAAACTCGGGCACCGTATATTTGAAAATGGAAAGCTTCGGCAATTTCGTGGGGCAGGAATGGCAAGCGGCAACTGCATACGCGCCTTTAATCAACGGCGGTTCTGCCTATTACTTAACTACGGCTGCAATTCAAAACGGGAACGGCAATTCTTCGCAAATACAAATAGATCCGAAAAAAGGCATTTTCGCCTTGCCGTACTACGCTTCTAACAGACAATCGGCATTGTTACAAACTTCGGACGTAAAAATGCAAGGAAGTGCAGAACAACCCTACCTTGTGGAATACTATGCTTGGGGTGGGGAATCCTCGGTGTATTTCAGTAGCGCGTACCAAGGATATGCCGAAAGCTATACTGCTTTCGTAAGAAAGAACTATTTGGATTTATACGATTACGAAACGGAATCGTATCTTCAAAAGTTAATTCAACAACAGGGTTGGAATGCTTCCACGCCCAATCTTATCAATGAAGTTGCGGCTTACGTACAAAACGCGGCAACCTATAATTTAAAATACGACGTTTCCATGGATGAAGAAGCCAACGGCGTTATCGCCTTTTTGGAAACCTATCAGGAAGGGGTTTGCCGCCACTTTGCAAGCGCGGCTACCCTAATTTACCGTGCGCTAGGCATCCCCGCGCGCTATACGGTGGGTTTTGCCGCCGCAACGCTAGCAGGGGAAGAAGTCCCCGTTACGGGTATGAGCGCGCACGCGTGGGTGGAAGTATATTTGGAAAACACCGGTTGGATTGTGATGGAAGTAACGCCTCCCTTTATGGGGTCGGGTATCGGTGTTGCGCCCAACGACACCCCCACGCCCCCCGTGATTCCTTCCGTAACGCCTTCCGTGATTCCCTCCGTGATTCCCTCCGTGATTCCTTCCGTATTACCTTCTATAATTCCTTCCGTAATTCCTTCTCTTCCCCCCGAAAAAATAGAATTAACCATCGTTTCGGATACTTTAACGCAAACGTATAACGGAAAAGTGTTGACGTCCGCCCCCGATGGGTACATAGTTGTTGGGGAGGTAAAGCAAGGGGATGAACTTGTGGTAACTTTTACGGGCAGCCAAACAACGGTTGGGGAAAGTGAAAACACGTTTACCTATCAGGTTTTGCGAAATACCGCAAGCGGTACGGAGGACGTAACCGAAGAGTACGAAATTACCCCTGAAACGGGGACGTTAACCGTAAATCCCATTTTGATTACGTTAACCGCGGGCAGTAATGAGAAAAAGTACGATGGGGTTCCCCTTACGGATGAAACCTACGTTCTGGAAAACCCGGAAGCAATGATGGAAGGGGATTTCATTTACGCGATTACCGAAGGCTCTCAAACCCAAGTGGGAACGTCCGAAAACAAAATTAAGCAGGTATTCTTAAACCGCGATAGACAACCCACCGTTTTGGGAACGGAAAACGGGGACGGAACCGTTACGTTAGACTATTATTCCGTAACGCTTATAAACGGCGCTTTAACCGTTCGCGATGCAGACGGATTAACCCTAACGGGGGAAATCGGCGGAAATTGGGGGGCGGACGTAAAGGATGCGAAAGAATATTTCACCCTAACTTCTACCGAAAAGAATACGGGCAACGTATACTTAAAAATGCAAAGTTACGGTTCTTACTACGGCTCTTCCTGGGCGGAAGCAATGAACTATGCGGAAAGTTATGAACTGATGAGTTCGCCCGCCTACGCCCTTTGGAATTTTGACGGAAGCGGAAAAAGTACCAAAAAGATAAGAATTACCCCCCAACAGGGTATGTATGCCGAACCGTATTATTATACGAATTTCAACCCGTTGCTTTCGGACGTAAAGGCGGAAGGTAGCGCCGCGCTTTCGTACTATACGGAATATTTTGCGGTAAGCGATATGAACGTTTACGCCAACGCGAAATTAGTAGACGATTTGATTGCAAACGAGAACGATTACTACGAATACGTGAAAAGCGCGTACTTGGGTTTAGGTGTAAGCGACGTAGCCTTCTTTGCTTCGTATATCAACGGAAACGCCACCTTAAAAACGTTGCTTCCCACGGGGATAGAAAGTAAAACGGACCTTGCAACCCGTACCAGACTTGCCATTTATATGGTACCCCAAGTAATTAAAAGCGCAGCCCTTTACGATGCGAATTATAGGGATATCTGCCCCGAAATGGACACCCAATCGGACGTAGCGGTGGCATTCCTTAGTCAATATAAGCGCGGGGTAGGGCGGCATTTTGCCAGCGCGGCAACTTTGATATTCCGCGCGTTGGGTATTCCCGCGCGCTACACCCTAGGCTTTTTGGCAAACGAACCCGCCACGGGTAGCCCCGTAAGCCTTACGGGCAACTACGCCCACGCGTGGGTAGAAGTTTATTTGCCTAACTTTGGTTGGGTTCCGGTAGAAGCTACGGGCGGTAACGGGGCAATCCCTGGCAGTAAGCCCATACAAGAAGTTATAACGCCTGCCTTTACCGAAGGGTTACAATCCTTAAATCCCCAAGGCGTAATCCCCATACAGTCTGTTACGGGATTTAGCAGTACGGACTATTACTGCAAGGCGGAAGTGACTGGTACCCGTACGGAATTAGGCGTGGGCGCAAGCGAAATCGTATCGTTGGAAATTTACCATAAACAGCATCCTTTGGATCCCGTTTACGTGTACGATAGCGACCGCGGTGTAACCAAGGGCGCGGATAAATTCACCATTTCTTACCAAAAGGGAAAGGTGAAGATGTATTTGATGGAATTAAATTTCGTGTCCAACGGTCTTACCGCTACCTATGATGGAAAAACGCATAATATTGCCAAAACGGATTGCTGGCTAAACGAAAGCTTGCCAAGCGGATATTCGGTAGAATACGCCGTTACGGGCGCGGGATACGTGAACGCCGGGGTGGGAAGCGCTATGTTTACGGCAACCGTGTACTACGGTGGGCAAGATTGTAGCGATCACTTCAAAATTAACCACAATTACGGAACGATAACCATTAATAAACGCGCCGTTACCATTACTGCGAAAAGCGCGTATGCGGAATATAACCCCAATCCTTCTGCGCCGCCCTTAAAATGTGATGGTAGCGATGGAAAAGAATACTTTACCATTACGGGTGAAGGTCTTGTAGAAGGCCATACGGCCGAAGTTGTGGTTGTGGGGGAAGTTCCCACGAATGAACCGGGCGCTTCGGGTCCCAACAGTATTGTAACTGTGGAAATTAAGCAAGGCGGCGCCGTTGTTACGGGTAACTATCAAATCACCCAAGTAAACGGCACCCTTACGATTGGACCTCCGCTTTCCTAACGAAAACAAAAGAATAACGGAAAGGGAATTAACCCCCTTTCCTTTCACACAAGGGGGAAATCCCCCTAACGTAGGAGTAAACGATGCAATACGATAAGTACGAATCAAAAATACAAAAAATTGCAGATTTTATTAAACTGCTGTTTAAGCATAAAATTAAAGTTTTGATTGCTTTGGCGGCGGTAATGGCAATGCTATGTACTTTTTTGGCAACCCGTGGGATAATTCTCAGCACGGGCGTTTGTCCTACGGAAATTACGTACGGGGAAACCTTAAAATATAGCGGTGACGCGCTTATGAGTAAAACGGGCTTGGAATACCGCAAGGTAGGGGAAAAGAAGTGGACGAGTTCTGCCCCTAAAGATCCCGGGGCATACGAAGTTCGCGTGGTTGCAGACGCTACGTTTGGAAAACGCCACGGAGAAATTAAAACCTTTACCCTGCTTCCTAAACCCGTTTCCCTTTCTATTCAGGAAAACCAAATTTCCTACGGCAACACCCCCACGGTGCTTGCAGATTTGAATTTTAAGGATAAAATTGCCCACGCGGAATTTGTGTACAACGAAGAAACGGGGCAGATGGAAATTGACGCGAAATCCGTATTGGTGCAAGATGAAAAAGGCAAGGACGTAACCAATCGGTACGCGTTTACCGTGCAACCGAAAACCTTGCAAATCGTTCCCCGTCCCATCACCGTTTCGGTATCCGGGGCAACGAAAGTTTACGACGCGCAACCGTTAACCTGTGAAGATTATGCGATTACGGAAGGCTCTTTAGCGGATGGCGACCAAATGATAGTGTCCTTCCTTGCTTCGCTTACGGACGCAGGTTCTTTGGCAAACGCGGTAAAAATTACCGTGTTCAACCAAAGGGGGGCAGACGTAACCGATTTCTATCAAATTACTAAGGAAGAAGGCGTATTAACCGTAGAAAAACGCCCCGTAACGGTACAAACCGAAGGGGGTGGCTTCGTATACAACGGCAAGGATCATACCTTTGAAAAACTGACCGAAATCCCCACCGAATACGGTTTGATAAGCGGGCATACGTTCGGCAACGTTCATGGCACCGTGTTTAATGACGTTGTACGCAAGGAAGGGGTAGTTATATCCAAACAAAACACGGTTTCGTTTAGTATTATCGGTGGCGGAAGGGACGTAACCGATAATTACGAAATTACCTACGAATATGGGGAAGTAACCGTTTCCCCCAGCCCCATCGTGGTCAAAACCACGGGATTTACCCGTGAATACGATGGTAAAAATTATTCGAACGACGTATTAAAGCCCCAAAATACCGCGCAACTTTACGTGGGGCACGTGTTAAAAGCAAGCGCGATTCCCGAATTTTGCGACGTAGTTTCTAACGTGGAAAACAAAGTCGTGTGTAAAATTGTGAAAAGCGCGACGAATAAGGACGTAACGGGGAACTACGAAATTACCTACGAATACGGAAAAGTAACCATTACCCCCAGAGCGGTTACGTTTGCTTCCGCTTCTGCGGAAAAAAAGGCTTACGATGGGGAACCGTTGGAAGCAAAGGAATGGGAAGTAGTCGGCTCCAAAGACCTTGTAAAAGACCACGCGCTTGTGGGTGTAACTATTACGGGAATACAAACGGATGCGGGCAGTAGTAAAAACACCTATACCGGTACGCCCCGCATAGAGGACGGGGAAGGAAAGGATCAATCTAAAAACTATGCAATTACTCTTACCGAAGGAACGCTTACGGTAGGAAAGCGCCCCGTGGTTATTGCTACGGAAAGCGCGGAAAAGAAATACGACGGAACCCCCTTAACCGCGCCCACTTGGACGGTGGATAAAACCTCCCCCTATCAGTTGGTGGGCAAGGATAAAATCGTGGGCGCTACGATCACGGGCACCCGTACGGACGTGGGAACTAGCGCCAACAGCTATACGGGCACCGTTTCGTTTGAAAACGGGGAAGGTGTGTCGGTTAATCACAACTACCATATCTTAAACGTGCTTACGGGTAAACTGCAAATTACGCCAAGGCAAATTCACGTAGTTACCGGTAGCCTAAACGAAATGTATAGCGGCAAACCCCGTTCCAATCCCACGTGGGAACTGACTAAAACTTCGCCCGACGGCCTTGCGCCCAATCAAACTTTTGCCGAAATTAAGGGCGCAACCACGATTACGGACGTAGGTAGCGTATCCAACGGCTTCGGTTTGGGTGAGTTAACCGTTTTAGACGCGCAAGGAAACCCTGTAAAGGAAGGGAACTATCAAATTCTTTCCAAAGAAAAGGGAACGCTTACCATAACCGTTCGTCCCGTGGCTTTTTATACCGACGGGGTGGAAAAGGTATACGACGGCAACCCTTGGCAGAGCGATGAAGTTCATCAAGAGGTGAACGAAGCGGAAGGGAAGTATTCTTTGTGCGAAGGGCATAAGGTAGCGGTGGATAAAACTTCCGCCACGGCGTTTACAAACGTTACTACGCGCGCGGGGATTTATCCGGACAACGAAGTTGATTTTATTATCGTAGACGAAAAGGGCGTTGCGGTTAAGGAAGGGAACTACCAAGTTTCCACCACGTACGGCGAAGTGGTTATCCGTCCGTACGCCGTTAAAGTGCAAACCCCCAGCGTAAATCAGCCTTACGATGGGAATACGTATACCTTTACGGATATTGAAATCCTTCCTGAACTGCTAAAAGGCGGGCTTTGGGAACATAAGTATCAAATTGATTTTGCAACCGAGTTCTACGCGCCCATAGAAAACGAACCCAACGTGGTGGAAATTAGCATTTGGGAAAGCCGTTTAGGGACGGATGCGGTTGTAGACGTAACGAACAATTACGATATTGATTACGAATCTTTGCGCGGCAAGGTAACCATTACCCCCGTTGCGATTCGCGTGACTACGGGTAGCGATGCGTGGACGTACGACGGCAAGTTCCACATGGTAGATGCAGGTTTTAACATAGAAGGTTTACCCGTGGGGTACACCTGTTCGGTGAAATTTAAAACCTTTAAGGACGTGGTTTCTAACGCGCTAAACGAAGTTGTAGTCGTTATCTATAACAGCGCAACGCAAACGCCCGAAAACGACGTAACCGAAAACTTTGAATTTGATAATAATTTCGGTACGGTTTCGGTATACGTTCGCCCCATTACCGTAAAAACGTATGAAATTACGGTGGAAGAATACGACGGAAAATTTTATTCGGACGGAAGGGTGGAAATTGCCCGCGTGGAAGAGCCGTTAGCCTTTGATTTGTGCGACGGGCACTATTTCGACGTGACCTATATTCCCGAATTCCGTAACGTAACGGCGCCAAACACCTTAAACGACGTGCAATTTGAAATTAAGGACGAGACAAACGAGCCCGTTCCTTCTGGAAACTATGAAATCACCTACGATTTTGGGGAAGTTGTTATCTCCCCCCGTTTCGTTACTGTAAAAACGCCCGACGGCGCTTGGTTGTACGACGGCAACGCGCATAGCAATTCCGTTTGGGAAATTGTTGCGGGTAGTTTTGTGGACGGAGACTTTTTATCCGCCCCCCGTATCACGGGTGAAATTACCGAAGTGCAAAGGGATGAAAATGACAACGTAATTGGGCTTCCCAACGAATACGCGCGCGAACCTTATCAAGTAATGGGCTCGTGGGATGAAACGCAAAACTACGTAATTACGATATCCGAAACGCTTGGAACGCTTACCTTAACCCCCATAGAAGTTACCGTTACTACCGCAAGTAAGGAAGTGACTTATTCGGGGAAGGTGGTTACGGCGAAGAATTGGGAAATCCTTTCGGGCGCGTTTATTTTGGATCATACGATGGTTTCCCCCGCTATTATTACCGAAGTGTACGGCATTGCGGAAGAAGGGGTGGTGAACCGGTACGATACTACCCAACCCATCGTGGTGGCAAACGGCGCGGGCGTACATAAAACGCATAACTATAATGTGACCATTGACGACGGGAATTTGGGTAAAATCATCGTAAACCGTATCACGCTTAACGTACAAACGGCAAGCGCAACGAAGATTTACGACGGCGCTCCCTTAACCGCAAAAGAGTGGATCGTTACGAAAGGGAATTTGTTAGAAGGGCATTACGTTGACGTTGAAAATATTACGGGTAGTTGTACCAACGTAAAGGATAGCGCGGAAAACACTTACGTCGGGGAAGTAATTATCCGCGATGCGGAAGGCAGCGACGGAACGATGTATTACGACGTATCCGCAAGCTATGGAACGCTTACCGTAAATCCCCGTAAAGTGATTCTTACCACTCCCGAGAAGGATTGGGTGTACGATGGCTCTTCCTTTAAGGATGGAACGATTACTATAACGCAAGACCTTTCCCAAGAAGCAGCCCCCGAAGGTTCGCCTTGCTATAACGACGTATTTACCGCAACCGAAAGCAGTATTAAAACCTTCCGCAACGTGTGGGAAAGCGGGGAAAACGCTGTTGAATATACGATTACGAATGCGGGCAACCCCGTAGACGAAGAAAATTATATCATAATTGAAAACTTTGGCTGGGTAAATATTGCGCAAAGAAGGGCAACCCTTTCTTCCATATCCATTGAAAAGGAATACGATGGAATTCCCGTGAGCAACGGGGAACTAATCGTTACCTTTGATCCTATGCAAGCGCTTGCCCCCGATGCGCCCTGCCATAACTACGTATTTAAAGTAACTAATCCCCGTACTTATTGCGACGTAATTGAAACCGTAAACGAATTAGAGTTTGAAATTTGGTTTGGTGAAGAACAAATCAGCAAGGAAAACTACGATTTCGGTCAACCTTCTTGGGGTACCGTACGCATTACCCCCAGATATATCGTTCTTTATACGTACGGCGGCAGCTTTACTTATGACGGCAAGGAACACGTATTCGATAACGGTTGTTCTTGGGATGGGGACTTTGCGTATGGGCAGGAATACGAACTTGTATTCCCCACCTTCAAAAACGTTTCGGATAGCGGATACAATATTCCCAAAATTCAAGTTAGGGATAAAGCCACCCAAGACGTAGTATTCGATACCGAAACCGCCTTTGGTCCGCAAAACTACGTAGTCAACTACGAAAACTGCGGTTGGATACAAGTAAACCGCCGTTATGTCGTGGTGGAAAGCGCAAGCGAAGATAAAGTTTACGACGGAATTCCCGTTACGGACGTATCCGCGGATAACCTTTGCCAGGATGATTACGGAACCCCCTTACATACCTTATCGTTAGATTTGGAAAAGGCCCAAAAGGACGTAACTTACGGTGCGCTTGGGAATGCGGAAAGAATTGAAAACCCCTTAATTGAAAGTGAAGAAGAAGTAGTAATTTTAGATGAAAACGGAAAAGTAGTAACCGAAAACTACGAAGTGGATTTGTGGCGCGGTCAGGTAAAAATCTCGCCTAGGGAAATCTACGTTTACACGAACAGTTATTTCTTCGTTTACGATGGAAAAGACCACGTGTTCGACGATTGGGATTATATAGGCAGTTTAGCGCCCGATCAAACCTGGCAGGTGGATTTCCCCGTGTTTAACGCCGTTGCTTCCAGCGGCAAAAACAAGCCCGAAATTTTGGTGAAAGACCAAAGCGGGGGGGGCGTAACCTATAACTACGCAATTTATTACGATGGTTGCGGTTCCGTAACCGTTTCGCCCCGTGAAATCAGCGTGGAAACGGCAACCGAACAAAAATTCTACGATGGGCAAGGAATAACGGGGGTATTCGTAGATAATCTATGCGTGGACGATATATTGGGGAATCCCATTCATTACGTTTTCGTGGATTACACGAAAGCGCAAGTGAACGTGACCAAAAATGCAATTGGTGAAGTGGTTGAAATTGATAACCCCATCATTGAAAGCAAAGAGGAAGTTGTAATTTACGATGCGTTTGGTTTGGACGTTACCGAAAACTACGTAATCGCCTCCTTCGTGCGCGGTAGGGTGCAAATTCTTCCCCGTCCCATCGCGGTACAAACCGAAAGCGTGGAAAAGGAATACGACGCGATTTCCGTAAGTGGTGTTTTTGCGGACGATTTGTGTGAATGGCACTCGATTTCCTTAGCGGAGAACAACGGGCAAGTAAACGTTACGCGCAATGCCTTTGGGGAAGTTGCGTCCATACCCAACCCGATTCAAGAAAATGACGTAGTTATCTACAACGATTTGGGTGAAGAAGTAACCGAAAACTACACGGTTATCTCCTTTACTCCCGGTCTGGTGCTAATTCGCCCCCGCGCAGTTACCGTACAAACGGGTAGCGCGGAAAAGCCCTTCGATGGAATACCCCTAACGGCAGGATGGGAGATTTTGGAAGGAAGCTTTATCCCCGGCCATACCTTAACGAAGCCCACGCTAACGGGTGAACAAACCGAACAAGGTTGGTCGTATAACACCTACCGCATGGAAGAAGAGCCCCGCGTGATGTCTGGCGGGGAGGACGTAAGCGCAAACTACGCCGTTACGATTTCTTCGGAATTGGGCGTGCTTACCATATCTACCAAATCCGTTATCATTTCTACAGGTTCGCAAACGTGGGAATACGACGGTCAGCCCCACTCCTTAACCGATTATTCTATGGCGGTGGGATTGATTTCCGGCCATTACATTGAATTAAAGGAAGGCGAACCCGTTGCTTCTATTACCGTGCCCGGAAACGTTGCTAACGAACTGGTGTATATCATTAAAGATAGCGAAGGAAACGACGTATCGCAGTTCTATACCATTTCGTACAATCCCGGAACTCTTACGGTGGAAAATCGCCTAATTTATTTGGAAACGGGCAGCGCGGATAAGGATTACGACGGATCTTGGTTAACCTGTGAAGAATGGTCCTATTACAGTAATGATTGGCCACAAAACTGGCAGTTTGAAGTGGAAATTGAATTTACCGAAAGGATTATGCTTCCCGGGGAAGTGGAAAATGCAATCATTTTACGTAACTGGTGGGTATACGAATACAACGAATACGGGGGATTCGTACAAGATCATACGCAGTACTGTGAAATTGCGGATATCTATCTTGGATATTTGGTCGTTTATGAACCGTTAAACGAGGAAATTACGTACGCCGTTGTAAATGCTAACGTAGATACTACTTTATACCTCAAAATGGAAAGTTTCGGGGATTATACGGGCAAAGGTTTTGCTACCGCCCCCCGCTACACCGAAAAAATTGAGGATTATTACGTGGCGTCCTATTTAACCACCCTTGCGTTGGGTAACGGCGGCGGAAGTCCGCATAGTGTTACGGTGAAAACCTCTATTCCTATGCTGCCGTATTATTCTTCTCTCATTACCGCAGATTGGCAAACGGACGACGCAACCGTAAAATCCCCGGATATATATACTACGGACTTCTACTTGTGGGGAAATACGGGTATTACGGGTTATAGCGCGTTTGAAGAAAATTACCGTGGCTTTGTATATGCAAACTACGGTTATGAAACGGTAGACGCGGAAACGCTTGCCTACATGGAATCGTTAATCGCTACGCATGGATTTGATGCAAACGATCCGAAAATCGTGGAAAAGGTTGCAGAATTTATCAAACGCTCCGCCGTGTACAATTTAAACTACAACGCGGCGTTAGATAGGGAAGAAAACGTAATTCTTTCCTTCATGCAAACGTATAAGGAAGGGGTTTGCCGCCATTACGCGGCCGCAGCAACTATGCTGTTCCGCGCGTTGGGAATTCCCGCCCGTTACAGTACGGGATTTGCCGTTCAAACGATAAGCGGAATGGACGTTGACGTAACCAGTAAGGACGCGCACGCGTGGGTGGAAATCTACGTGGACGGCGTAGGCTGGCGTTACGTAGAAGTTACGGGCAGTCCGTTAGATCCGGATAAGGATACTATTCTGGTTAAGCCCCAAAAACAAAGTAGCAAGTACGTTGCGGGCGAACCTTTCGTAATCAATCAAACCATTGAACGCGCAGGCAGTTTCATCGGTTTGGAAGAAGATGTAACCCTATCGTATTTGTTAAGGCAAGGGTATACTTACAGCGTTAAGTTGAACGGTCGCCAACAAGAAGTGGGAACGGGTGTGATTACCGCTACCGAATTCGTGCTGTACGATCCGTTCGGGCTTCCCGTAACGCAAGAGTATAACGTAATATTCGAAGTTGGCGAATTGCAAGTTTACGGAGATATTATTGCAATATACTTCTCGCCTTCACGCAACAATATTTATAGTGGCGCGTGGTTTGGCGTTTCTACCTTCTATTACGTTCATAGACCGGAAGGGGTAACCTTAAACATTATCAACAACAACATTTCTTTGCGTGACGTAGGCGCGTTAAAAGCTAGCCAAGTCAATGAAAATCTTGGGGAATTCTTAGAATATACCATAACGCGGGACGTTGACGGGGTAGACGTAACCGAAAATTATATTTTGCGCATTTGCGCTTACGGCGCTACCGAGCAGGACGGAGAAGGATACGAAAAAGACTACGATATTATCACCGTAAACAAACACAAACTTGTAATTTCCACCAAAAGCGGTATGTGGAACTTTGACGGGAAGGAACACAGCGCTTCGGGTGTGGATTATTTGAAAAACACCTCTCTTCCCACGGCTGTTCAACATACTTTAACGCTGGAAACCACCACGGTAATTCAGTTCCCCGGTTCTTTGTTGAATACTTACACCGAAGGATCGTTAAGAATTATGCGAAGGGAAGAGGACGGATTTTACGTGGATGTAACCGATAACTTTGACGTAGAAATTTCTTTAGGTACGCTTACCGTTATTGGTTAAGAAAAAGGATAAATAAAAAGGCTTGCCCAAAGAAATTTGGGCATAGGCCTTTGTAGGAGAAAGTTAAGATGGAAGAACAACAAAAAATTGCGTTTTGTCCGCAATGCGGGGCAGAAGTAATGAAAGGCGCGCGTTTTTGCGTGTTTTGCGGCGCAAAAATAATGTTGGCGGATACCCCCGCCCCTAATCCTGCGCCCGCGGTAGAACCCATTGCGCCCGTGGAATCCGTTGCGGCTGCAGAGACGGTGGCTTCGGTTATGCCTACGGTAGAGGCTGTTGCGCCCGTACCCGCGGTAGAACCCATTGCGCCCGTGGAATCCGTTGCGGCTGCAGAGGCGATGGCTTCGGTTATGCCTACGGTAGAGGCTGTTGCGCCTGCACCCGCAGTAGAACCCATTGTTCCTACGGTAGAAACCGTTGTTTCCGCACCCGTAGTAGAACCCATTGTTCCTGTGGTAGAAGCTAATGCTTCCTTTATGCCTTCGGCACCCAAGCAAACGGAGAATGCGGAGCCTGTACGCGTAACTGAAAGAACGCCTCTTCCCGCCCGTACTTGGACGGTGAAGGACGTGTTATATCATCCCATAATCAACGGGGCGGTGCTTTTGGGTGTTGCGTTTCTTCTGTTTTTGCTTGGCTTTGCCCCCGTTCTATATTTAGAAGCTTGGGGCGAACGGGCAAGAATTGATTTGTCGGATATCGTACAGGTTATGACAAAGGAGTTTGTTCCCTTTATAACGGGCGTGGCGCTGTTGGGATACCTAATAGCCGTACTCGTCCTTTTGGGGCTTTCTTGCTGGAATTTCGGCCTTACGCTATGGAAAAGAAGAAAAGGGGAAAAGGTAGATTATAAACTAATGCGCCGTCCCACGGTATTGCTTTGGTTTGTTTTTGCCGCATATCCCTTACTGATTTATGTTCTATGCCATTTTATGCGCGCAAGCCTAGGGGGTTCCGTAAGCGTTTTTTCCTTTGGCGTTTCTTGGGGATTAGTGCTTTCTATGGTGATTTGCCTTTTAGGGGTGGTATTCGTTAGCGGTAAATACGTGATTGGGTTAAAACGCAGACTAAACGGGCGTTTGAATCGCAAAACGGTAAACGCAATTATCAGCGTTTCTGCCGTATTTCTTATTTTCCTTGCTTCCTTACTGCCTTGCGTGGCAATAAAAGTGGCAATGCCTAACGGTAGCGGTGGCATTAATACTGCAAAATTAACCGTGCCAAACGGAGCGGTGTACGTGCCTACGGAACAAGAAGTAAATTATTTAACGACGGACGTACTGTATATCCTTTGCTACGACGTAGCAGACGGAAAGGGCGTGAATCTTGACGGCGTATCTGCCTTTATGGTAACTTTTTCGGGACTAGGTCAGATGAAAGGGGGATATATCGCTTTGGCAATCGTGCACGTGGGTTTACAGGTGATGCTGTATTTATGTATTGCCCTTACGTTGTACACCTTGGCAAGAAACCTTTTATTGATGGAAAAGAACGATAAAAAGTTGAAAAAACGCATTATCACGTTAGCGGTGTTTGCAATCATTAAATTCTGCTATACGGTGGTATTGCTGATAATCGCAAACGCAATTATCAAAGGCGGTTGGGAACAAATGATTCTGTTTACAATTAGCGCCGGACCGATAATTTTGCTTGTGGGCGCAATTGCATTAATCGTGTCTCAACACGCGCGCAAACGCCTTTCGGTGGATACTGCGTTTGATAATGCAGACGTATCTTACGCGCCGTACGTGTTGAAAAAGTAATTGATTAAGGTTTATTTTGAATTGATAAGGAAAACGGGCGGAGGCTGATAAAAAGCCTTCGCCCGTTCGTTATTTTAGGATTTAGGGAATTAAAAAATGCCTGTAAGGAAAATTTCCAAACCGATGATAATTAAAATAATGCCGCCAAAGATATTGGCTTTCCCC
The DNA here is from genome assembly GCA_045639045.1 of Christensenellaceae bacterium. GTDB lineage: Bacteria > Bacillota > Clostridia > Christensenellales > Borkfalkiaceae > SIG402. The sequence goes on along the minus strand of JAZUCI010000090.1, from coordinate 6,365 downwards.
GAAAAGCGGGTGCCGAAGCGTTTGCCAAGTTCCACCCCCAAAAAGCAGATGCCAAAGGTAACCGCCCCAATAATTAGGGAAGAAACCGCCGCCATAGAAAGGGTGTGCGTGGCAATGGTAAGCCCCACCGAAAGCGCGTCGATGGAAGTTGCCACCCCTTGCACCAAAAGCATACCTACGGAAAGCACCGCGGGGTTTGGATCGCACGCGCCGTTATTTTCCTTCGCGTCCAAAATCATTTTCACCCCGATAACCGTTAAAAGGGCAAGCGCCAGCCAGGGAATCCAACGGGAAAGGGCGTGGAAGTAGGAAAGTACGGTGGAAACGAGTACCCAACCCACAAAGGGCATAAGGGCTTGAAAAAACGCAAACGTACCGGAAATTACCACCGTTTTTTTCTTGGAAATGCAAGGCGCGTTTAAGCCGTTGGCAAGCGAAACCGAAAACGCGTCCATCGCAAGGCCAACGCCAAGTAAAATGCTGTTAAAAAAGAACGAAAAATTCCACATAAACAAAAAATATGGGGGCGGGTTTTCCGCCCCCTAAAAATTAGTTTTTATCTTTAATTACGCCCGTAAGTTTCAGCGTTTCCATAATCACCAAGGGGGATAGCGCAAAGCCAAAGGCGATTAAGTAAAGCTGCCAGGGCAAAACTACCAGCCCAAAGGGGATGCGTAAGAAGGGAACGAATAAAATCATAGCAACCAGCGCCACCGAAGAAAGCAACGCCAAGGTCAGTTTTTTATTGGTAAACCAACCGATTTTGAACAGAGATTTATCCGAACGCATATTAAACGCGTGTAAGGTTTGCGAAAGGGAAAGCGCCATAAACGCGGTGGTTTGCCCCATAGCAAGGCTTCCCGAGAAGTTCCAACCGATATAGAACGCGGCAAGCGCGATTACGCCGAAGTAAATCCCTTGCGTAATAATTCTTGCGCCTAATCCGTTCGCAAAAATGCCTTCCGCCTTGGGCTTGGGTTTGCGGTTCATTACGTCCTTTTCCACGGGCTCCATACCAAGCGCAATGGCAGGTAGACTATCCGTAACCAAGTTAATCCAAAGTAGTTGCATGGAAAGAAGGGGAGTTACTTGCCATAAAAGCATGGCAACGAATACAAGCACCACTTCGCCGATGTTCGTACCCAGCAAAAAGCCGATTACCTTTTTAATGTTGGCGTAAATGCCGCGGCCTTCTTGTACCGCGTCTACGATGGTAGCAAAGTTATCGTCCGTCAAGGTCATATCCGCAGCGCCCTTAGCTACGTCCGTGCCCGTAATCCCCATGGCGCAACCGATATCTGCGGCTTTCAGGGCGGGCGCGTCGTTTACGCCGTCCCCCGTCATAGAAACCACTTGGCCCTTTCTTTGCCAAGCCTTTACGATGCGAATTTTATTTTCGGGGGAAACGCGCGCGTATACCGAAATCGTTTCTACTTGCGCGTCCAATTCCTCCTCCGTCATTTTGTCAAGTTCCGCGCCCGTAATGGAACGGTCGCCTTCTAGGAAAATGCCAAGTTCTTTTGCAATTGCGGTGGCGGTAACCACGTGGTCGCCCGTAATCATAACGGGTTTGATACCCGCGGCGCGGCACACTTTCACCGCTTCCTTCGCTTCGGGGCGGGGGGGATCGATCATGCCCACAAGCCCTAAGAAATGCAATTCGCTTTCTAATTCCTCGCTAGTGGGGTTTTCGGGTACCGTAGCAATGATTTTATAACCCACGGCAAGCACCCTAAGGGCGTTCGCGCTCATTTCGTCGCACGCTTTTCTTGCGGCGGCAAGGTCGCCCGTAACGCATCGCGTTTCCATTACGTCAAACGCGCCCTTTACGATAACCACGTTTTTGCCGTCTATCACGTTTACCGAAGTCATCAGCTTTCTATCCGAATCAAAGGGCAGTTCGGCAACGCGGGGGTGTTCGGCGTTCAAGTCCTCCTTTTTAAGTCCGCACTTATGCGCGGCAAGAACGATTGCCGTTTCGGTGGGATCCCCAATATGAATTTCCTTTCCGTTTTCAAAGGTAACGCTACCATCCGAGCAAAGCGTACCAAAGGTTAGCAGTTGCCGTACGTTTTCGTCGGGCGCGGTGGTAATATCCACGATTTCGCCCCCTTCCGCGTACGCTTTTACAAGCGTCATACGGTTCATGGTTAAAGTCCCCGTTTTATCCGAACAAATGACCGAAGCGCTACCCAGCGTTTCTACCGCGGGAAGCCTACGAATAATGGCGTTCTTTTTTACCATACGCTGTACGCCGATGGAAAGCACGATGGTAACGATGGCGGGAAGCCCTTCGGGGATAGCCGAAACCGCTAAGGAAACGGCGGTCATAAAGATATCCAAGGGATCCATTTTGCTAATTAGCCCAACCACGAAGATGATGGCGCACGCGCCAAGCGCTAAAAAGCCAAGGTATTTGCCAAGTTTGGCAAGTTTTTGCTGTAAAGGGGTTTGGGTACTGCCTTCCCCCGAAAGAAGGTTGGCAATTTTGCCCATTTCGGTGTTCATGCCCGTTGCGGTAACCACGGCGGTTGCCCTGCCGTAGGTAATACTACAACCCGAAAACACCATATTGTGGCGATCCCCAAGGGGAGCATCCTCTTTTACCAGCGCTTCCGCATCCTTTTCGGTGGGAACGGATTCCCCCGTAAGCGCGGATTCTTCACTTTTCAAGCTTGCGCTAGTAAGCAAACGCGCGTCCGCGGGAACGAAGTCGCCCGCTTCTAAAAGGATAATATCCCCGGGCACCAGTTCTTCCGCGCTAATTACCGCTTCCTTGCCTTCGCGAATCACGCGTGCGTGCGGCGCGGACATATTTTTAAGCGCGTCTAACGCCCGTTCGGCTTTGCTTTCCTGCATCACCCCCATAATCGCGTTCAGTACCACGATTAAAAGGATAAGACCGGGTTCAAAGAATTCACTTGCCTTGCCGTGGCCTTTGGCAAGTTCTACGCACGCAATGGTAAAGGAAACTGCCGCCGCGGCAAGCAGAATTAAAATCATCGCGTCCTTAAACTGCTCGATAAATCTACCAAAAAAGGTTTTCTTCTTTTTTTCTTGCAAGCGGTTCGCCCCGTAAGTTTCTTTGCGTTTAGAAACTTCTTCTTGGGTTAGCCCAAGGGTGGGGTTTACGCCCAAAGTTTGTAAACATACGTCTTTTGATTCGCCGTGTGCCTTCAATGCTTTGCCTCCCATAATTCCGTATAGTGTACGGATCTTTTGCGATTATTATAACAAAGGGGGAAAGGAAAAGCAAGGGTTTTTATGCCCGAAAGGAAAGAAAAATCTTGCTTTTTCGGTGTGCTTCCTACCCACCCCATAGGGGTGGGTAGGTGGAAATACGGCGTATAAACTTCATTCTACTGCGTTTACTGTCGAAAAATTCGCCTGCGGCAACCAACAAGGTTCGCCTTAGCCGAATTTCCCGCCGAGCCTTGTATAACTTGTTTCTCCGCCGTATTTCACGTCTTTCCATCCCGTTTTATGAAAGCGGAGCAAAAACAAAAAGCACCCCACGGTGGGATGCTTTTTTAGGTATCATAGGGAATTACTGAATACTAAAGGTAAGGGTGGTTGCGCCCGAAACGGTAACGTAGTAGGTAGCGTTTGCGTTTGCCGAGAAGGTAACTTTGTTGCTACCTTGCTTGGTTCCGCCAGAGGTGTTTACCGCCTTCATATTTTGGTCGTACACGTTAACAATGTGCGTGCTTTCGGTACCCGTAACGGTTACGTTGCCCCTAGAAGAACGTTTGATTTTATAATATTTGGGCGTTGCGGTATCCTGATTATACGCGGTGTAGGTTTGCCCGATTGCCGCGTAAATTGCGGTTCCTTGCGTTAAACCTAAATCCCCTTCATTCCAAGAAGAAGGATTGATAGAAGGATATTTCACCAGCCACGAACCCGTAATGGGGTTTTCGTAGTAATCCGAATCCGCGTAACCCGTCAAGGTTTCGGTTGCCTTCCATACGCCTTCGCTATTCAGTTCGATTTGGGTGCGGTACACGGGGTACACGTCCTCCCCAATGGGAATGTTGGGGCTATCCTTACCCAATACCACGCTGGTGGTGTATAAGTAGTAAGGGGAAGCCTTGCCGTTGGGGAAGTACAAAAGGAAGGCAAGCCCCGTGGTAGCGGTATCGAAGAACTTGCTAATATCTTGGTCCTCCCAATAGTCCATACTACCCAAGGTATCCGAGCGGAAGAAGATGCTACCTTCCGTACGGCTTTTAATTTCACTACTGATGTACGAATCGGGGTTGTTTAGCCCAATGTTGGTAACGGTGCCCGAAGAAGGATCGGTATACGTACCGTTCAAAATCATATCGATTAAATGCCCGTGGTCCTCCCCCATAACGTCGTTGGGCAGCTTATCCGCGCCCACCCAGGGGAATACCTCTACGCTCATAGGCAGTTCAATGGTGCTGGAAGAAGCCAAAGCGTAATGCCAAACGCCCTTAACGCCCAAGGGAATAAAGCACGCAAGCGCAAGTAACGCCACGATAAAGATACGGCTAAGCAGTTTCACTTTATTCATTTCGCTTCCTCCTTTTTGAAATTAGTCACGCCCAAACGGGGCAAAGGGTAATGCCCAAACGGGGCAAAGTTTCTTTCTTAAAAATAAGCCGTTTCCTTAAAATAATAAGAAATATAAGCCTACCAATAATACCAAAAGCGCAAAACTGCCGATTAGCCCGTAAGAAAGGGCGGGGTGAATCCAACGTTCGCGGTTTTTTTCTTTTTTGGAAGAATTTTCCGTTTCGTCGCTATCAGATTTGCCGTCAGCTTCGGTAACGGTTGCGCTTTCGGTTGCGGTTTCCACCGCGCCGTTTGCGGTAAGCAGGGCGTAGCGCGCCTTTTTCGCATTCAAAATCTTCTTTTCGGCGATGGGCGTTGCAAACATAGCAAATAAAACCAAAAGGAAGCAAAGCATACCCGCGGGCGACTGCATAAAGAATACTACCGAACCCACGAAGGGTACGCGTTCCCCACGGTAAATACTTTTCATTTGCTTATAGGTAACGGGGAAATCGTCCGCTTGCTTGTTTGCGTCCCCCCTTAAAACGAACCACCGTTCGTTCGGGTGCCTTTCGTTGGGTTCTTCAATATCCACGATGCGGTGAACGATGTAATAGCCGTTCGTTTCGTAAACTACGATATCGTACAGCTTCAAATCCTGCTCCTTGGGCAACTTATGTAAAATAATTGCGTCGAAGGTTTGGATTTGATCGTTCAAACCGTTGGTGTAAAGATAAAGGTTATCACGGTGTTTGCTTTCCATAGAACCCGTTTCTACCACTTTTAAGGTAGGGATTTTTCCCACCTTATCGTTGGCGGTGAAACGCGAATACAACGAAAAACACAACGCAAGACCTAAAAGAACGCAAACGAAAGCGGGGAACGCTTTATCCAACACGTTTAGCACGCGTGATTCCCCTTTGCTCTTTTTTGCTTCGAATTCCTTGATAATGGCTTCATCCTCCAAACCGCCCTTTACCATGCGCAAATAGTGGCGAATCATGGTAACGATAAGGTAGGAAAGTAAGCCCGTTAACAAAACGAAAACGATTAGGCAGGTAATAAGATTGTATATTTCGTGTGATTTCATGGCTTAAAATAAGGCGATACGGCGCATCAAAGGATGCGCCGCCGCTATAAAATGATATATTCTATTATGCTGCTTGGGTAATGGTGATGGTGATCATGTAGGTTTTCATTGCAACTTCGTAGTTATAGTTGTCTTCATAAGAATCCAAAACTACGGTTTGTCCGCCGTTGAAGATCAAGCAGTTTGCAATTTGTGCTGCGGTAATTTCTACGGAATCCAAAGTTGCGGTGTTGTTGATTACGAAGGAGTTTGCGCCTTCTTTAGCGGCGAAAATCTTTTTGCCGTCGTAAGTTTCTTGCGTGCCCGTTATGGTAACGGTAGCCTTCATTTTGATACCGTAATCTTTAACGGCAGCGTCCGCGTTAGCAGAGGGGGTGAATACTACCCAAACCGAACCGCTGGGAACAAGTTCAGCAACCCAGTCCTTGGTTTTGCCGGCTGCTTCGTCAATTACGTCGTCTACAAGGAACTTTAAGGTGTTGCCTTGGTTGCCGTTTTTGGTTTGGTCAATCGCAATAGAACCCATGGGGGTATCCGATTGGATGGAAGCCATGGTAGCCGAACGGGTAATTTCCAAAGAAACCGCGCCGCGGTCGTAGTGCCAAGCTGCGTATACGCCGCCAATCGTAACGATTAAAGCAAGCGCGATGATAGTGCTTAATTTTTTCATTTCAATTTTTCCTCCTTTAGGATAAAAATTATTATGGAATAATAATACATTACGAAAAAGGGGAAGTCGGAGGCCAAGCGGTCTTAG
>JAZUCI010000089.1:0-8009 GCA_045639045.1 Christensenellaceae bacterium | reverse complement strand
AAAACGGCGAATATCCGATATATCGTAGTATAATTTTAATTTGTTTGCCGCAAAGTTTCTAAAATCTTCGCATAATCTGCGCAAGGTTACGTTTTTATCAAAACTTACCCTGCGATAGGTGTTGCGCTTCCGTTCAATTTCACTTAACATACAAAACCGTTCGGTTACGCGTTCTTCCTTCTTTTCCGCAGGGGCGCTTCCCGAAAGATTGGAAGCATCTACGGGCACTTCCCCCACGATTTTACATTCCACGTTTTTATTTTTATCTTCTTTTGCAAGCAGGGCAACCACCAAAATAACGATGGAAATCATTACGATTGCCAAATACGCGATAATTGCAACGCGCGAAGTTAAGATGGCGGGAACTGCTAACAAAGCAAAACCTTCCGCGCTCATTCGTTCTCTCCTTCTTGCGTTTGCTCATCCATAGGGGAATCTTCCGATTCCGCTTTTTCGCCCTTTTTCTTTTCCACCGTAGCAACGGATGCCCGCGTTACAACACCCTTGCAAGCGCGGGTATGTTCTTCACCAAAGATAAAGTCCAAGGTTTCGGAAATCGTTTTATCCTCCTTGCCAAGTTTTCCTTTTAAAGCAACCAAAACGGAGGGTAGCAAGCGCGAAGCAATAGCGGTATCACACGCTTCGGCAGTATCTTCCCCCAAAGAAGCAAGTAAGGCGATTTGCTTTTCAAATCTTAACCACAACTTGTTGCCAAACCGATAATCGGCAAACCCTGCAACGTATTTTTCCAGTTTATCCACCTTTTTGTAGAATTCTTCGGTTATCGAAGTATCCTTTGCCGCTTTTTCCGCAGCAAAATCAAACTGATAGCGGTTCATTGCATGGCGTTCGGAAAGGAATTCCTGCGCGGGGCATACCGTATAAACCACGGGAACCAACGCCACGGATTGGGATAACGTTTCCCCTAAATCTTCCACGCTTACCCCTTCGGCAAGGTTCAAAACAATCCAAAAGTTGGCGGGAATATTGTTACCCACGTTTACGCCCGCTTCGTTATGAATGATGATATCGTTCTTTTCCTTTGCGTAAGAAAGGTATGCGGTAAAGGGGCGGGTGAACGCTTGCGCGGTTGCCGCGTTTACTCCGTTCAAGCCTGCAAAGAACACTTTTTCGCGCGCAGAAGCCGCCGCGCCAAGCGCAAGCAGAATATTTCTTGCCGTGTGATCCCCCGCATTATTTACGGTAAAGAAAAGGTCTTCTCCTTCCCCGGCAACACCTTTTACGTAATCTACGTACGCGCCCGTAGTGAAGTATTCGGAAAGAAGCAACATAAACGCGTTAAATTCCCTATCCGAAAGCCCTTCTGTGATAACGAGTTTAGAGGTAGCCATGGCTGCAAACAGATTTTCCGCAACCCAGGGATGCAACTTAAATCCGCGTTCCAACGCAAAGCGGTGGAATTCCTTTACGGAATCCGCAAAGGTAAAGGCTGCATCGATATATTCCGCGCGGTCTTCTTCCATCAGTTCTTCCACGCTTGCCGCGTCTTCCTTTTCTTCGGTTTCCACGGCATCGAATTCGTTATGGAACAACGCGTTAGCCGCAGGAACGGCAATTTGTTCAGCGCCCGCAAAATGCTGCTCGTTTGCTTCGCGAATCCGCGCTATATCTTCTGCACGCGCGCGATTCCGTTCGGCAACTTCCATAATAAAGTAAGCAACGCCCGTTACGGCAAGAACACTTGCCACCAAGCCAAGGAAGGGGGAATTTACGCCCGTTAAAGTGTTAAATATCGCTAAACTGACGGCAAGGGCAAGGGCGACTGCCCCAAACAATAAATTTTTCACGGATTTTTTCATGACCTTATACTTTGCCTCCAACGTATAATTCTCTTGAGTAATGTTCGGCTGTGTTTGTAAATAATCTTTTAAGTGTTCTCCGTCCGCGGGCAATGGGGATCCATCCACTTCCACCACTTCGGTGACTTTAATTTCCGAAACGGAAGAACCGATATAAATTTTGTATTCCCCCGGGTTGGTAACGAACGCTTTTCCGTTATATACCAAAGGTGGAGAAAGCTTAAAGGAAACTTCCTTTTTTTCGCGGGGCGCAAGCGTTATTTTGGTAAACGCGCACAGCTCCTTTTGGGGGCGGAGAATTTGGGAATTCATCGCACCGATATACAGTTGCGGCGTTTCCGCGCCCGCAAGCGTTCCCGTGTTTTCCACGGTGAAGGTTACCTTTCCCCCCGAAAAAACGAAGTTACTGTATTTAAAGGAGGTGTACGATAAGCCGTAGCCAAAGGGATACCCCACGCGCATATCCGCCGTATCGTAATAGCGGTATCCCACGAAAGGACCGCACTTCATACCCGTTTTCTTTTTGTAATATCTTGCCTTTTCAAATCCCCTTTCGCTACCCGCGTAAAGGGTGTAAGCAAGCTTACCGCAGGGATTGTGCTTTCCCGTTAGGTTTTGCACGATTGCTTTTGCCGAACCGCGCACGGTAAGGGGCGCAACCATTAATCCTGCAAAGGGGCGGGTGAACTCCACGTCGGGCGCGTGCCCCGCGTTTATTACGGCTATCACGCGTTTCCCCGTTTGCGCCAGTTTATCCGCAAGCAGTAATTGATTTGCAGGTAGGGTTAACTTTTTGGTTTTGAACAGTTCGCTCTCCTCCCTATGCCCAAACCCCAGGAACAAAATTACCGCATCCGCTTGCTTGCACACATCCATCGCTTGTGAAAGATTTACCCGTTCGTGATAATCGGTTTCATCATAACCGACAACCGCGCCTACACACTCAAAACCGCTTTTTTCCAACTCGGTTTTACACTCTGTTAAAAAGGCTTCCTTATCCGTATCGGGAACTCCGCCTACAAGCGCGATTTTACTGCGTTTGTTTAAGGGCAACGCGCCTTCGTTTTTCAAAAGCACGGCGGATTCCAACGTAGCTTTCAGCGCCAAGCCTTCATCCATCCCCTTATTCGTATCTAGCTGGGTAATCACTTGCTTTTTTCTGCAACGGAAAATAAATTCCAGCGTTTCATCCAAAGCGTTTTCTACCGTTTCGGTTGCAATGGCGGTGTGATCTAAAATTTCTTCTTCAATTTGCGCAGGGGTTATCCCTTCCCCGCGTTCCATACTTTGCTTTAATTGGCGGTATCGGTTCATCGCCGCGGTCAGCGCGTTTGCAGAAGCTTCCAAACAAACGATTCTTCGGCTAATAAAATCCACGGTGTTTTCTTCCGAAGCCTTTTCACAAACCAAAATCCTTCCGCTTTCGCGCATAACGTTTTGCACGTGGCGTTCGGTTTTTTCAAAGGCGGCATTGATGGGACGAATATCCGTTAAAACCGCGTCTCCGCCCGCTTGGTGAATTGCGGTTTGAAAAGGGCGGAAGAAGTATTCGTGCACTACCCGTTCCTTTGGGGGATTATCCATCCACTCTGCATCCCATTGGGTAAGATAGCAACCTGCCGCGCCCACGGTAAGCCCTGCCTTGCGTGCTTCTTGCATATACGCGCAAGAAATACTTTGGGCAAGCAACGGATCTTCCGAAACTTCTTTACGGAAGGGCGAAAATTTAATTTTTGCGCCCGGAGCAATGGCAAAACCTACGTTTCCCGCGCGCATGCCTTCTGCCTTACGCGCCGCAACCGCGTGCCAAAGAGAGGTATCCCACGCGTGCGCAATTGCAGTTGCGTGTGGATAAATTTCCTCCCCGTAGGATTTCATATACCCAACGCCCACCTGCGGTATTCCCAAAATGCCCGCTTCCTTTGCCGAAAGGCTGGCAAGCCCCGTCAGTATTCTTATGCGCTGTTGGTCGGTAAGTTTTGCAATAATATCTGCATACTTTAGCATTGCTTTCCCTCCCCTGTTCTTTGGTTATCTATCGAAAGCGCCGCGTTATGGAAAGCCGTTCGGCTTTGCGTAACCGCGCTTTCCTCGTCAAATTTCCCAAACTTGCTTCTTGCGCGAAGAATCGTTACTGCTATTGCCACAACAATCAGCACCAACATTAAAAACGCAACCTTGCGGAAGAACCGCGAAAACTCCTTCTTTTCGGATTTGGCTTGGAAAGCAAAGGATGCGTTTGCTTTGGGGTCCTCTTCTTCAAATCCGCGCACGTCGTAATGCGCAACGGCCTTTCCGCCCACGTACGTATAGCGGTAAGCGCCCGAATACACGTATAATACTTTTACGATAAAATCCGAACAGTTTTCTAAAACCGCAACCCCCTTTTCGGTGGCGTAGGTGGCGTCGACGGGGATATGTAAACGCTTTAATTTTACTTTATCCCGCGCAATTTCTTGCCCGTGGGAATCTAACTGAATCAGTAAAAACTGAAATCCTTTTACGGCAACACCCGTTTCGTTTAAAAAGCGAAAAATTAAGCAGCGTTTTCCATTTTTGCGGATTAGCATATACTGCTTTACGGATAAGGCGTTTGCGGGCTGGGGGCGATTGTAAAAGCCCTTTTCTATAAACTCGTTATTTGTTATCATATATCTTTACCCCAATCCCTTTCTTTTTCGCATGTAAAAACACTACGAGCCCAATCAGCGCGCCTATCAAAACCGACGGCCAAAAATAAACGCTTGCCTTTCCCATAAATTGGCTTACCCGCAAATAAGCGGCTACCGAATTCCCCGCCCAACAAAGGGTGGCAAACATCGCAAACGAAGTGGCCGCGCACGCGCACACGTAAAGCAGCAAATCCAGTAAGCGGAAATAACGGTAGGTATGGTTTTTAACGGGCATCCCGTTCACACTTTCCACAATTAACGCTACGTAAGAAGTTTCTTCGTGCAATAAAACCTGTTTGGAAAGCTTTTGTTCGGTTAACGATTCTTTTACCGAAAGCGCGTCGATTACCTTATCCCCGTTATTAAACATTACCACTTTATAAGCAATGGTACGGACGGTTGCATCCAATTTCAGTTGCAACAGTTTATACCCTTCCCTGCAAATTACCGTGTATAAGGGCACGTATTTACGATAAGCGGGATGCGGTTCGCACAAAACGCCGCGTCCTCCTTCAAACACAAACCGTTTTACCCCCCTGCCTAAATCCTGATTGCAGCAGTAACGCACCCGAAGAACTCTGGGCAGGGCGAAGGTCATCAGCGCAAAATATACAATGAGGAGGATTAAAGTTGTCAAAACAACCCCGCCGCACTGTAATGTAGCGTTGAGCACTTCCATTATGCTTTGTAAAATTTCTTCCATAGTTTTCTCCTAAAACCGCAGTTTGTTAAGAAAGTCCGTTTGCTTAAAATTAGCCGACTTGCCCTACGTATTCGTAGAAAAAGGCTTCAATATCTTGGGGTGTGACGTATTTATATTCAGGGAAGAATTCCACCATTTTTTCACCGACGATTTCCCCTAAATTTTCGGGAAGATACAACCCGCTCTCATCCATCGCCGAAGAAATTTCCGAAACGAATTCTTCTACACGGATTTCGTTATCCATACCAAGGGTTTCGTTTAATAAATCCGAAATACTTTCAAAAATATCCTGTCGCTGTTCTTCGGTAAAGTTTAATCCGGCAGTTACTTCGTTGGATAACAAAGATACTACCAATTCTTCTAACGCGGGCAGTAAGGCGTGCATGTGCGGGTTCTTTTCAATCTCCTGCCGAATTTCTTCTTCCATACCGCGTTCCATAATGCCTTGCATCATCACTTCAAAATCGCTAGTTTGAAACAGCTGTGCATTTTCCGCAAAAATCTGATATAAGTTTACCAACGTCGTTACGTCTGCCCTTACGGTTTTTTCGTTCGTAGAAGAACAAATAAACAACACTTCGTCTACAAACTTTTCCACGTAAACGTTATTTGCAAAACGGGGCTTATCCATTTCTAAAAATTCTTCCCCGCTTGCCCACGTTCTTGCCGCGGAACTCATTAAGGAAACGAAAAAGGATTTTAACACCACGGATTTTTCCACTTCTTCCAAAATGCCAAAAACCGTTTCCGCCCCTTCGCTATCCGTAAATTCCAGCCCTTCTATCGACCTCAACACTTTTTTTACGTCCACTTGTTTTAGTGCGGAAATTTCTCCGTATAAAGTGAAGTTCTTTTTTTGATAACGCGTGCGCGCGGTCATAGTAAACAACGTTTCACCGCCGCAAGCACTGGCAGCGTTCAGCATTGCGTCGTCCGAAAAAAAGGAAACGTACGCGGTGGCATCTTCCACGGCGTCTTCGGTTTCTACGTACTGTATTATAATTTCCATTGCTTGCTTGGTGGTGTTGATTAACCCAATCATCGGGGTTAGGGACACGATAAACATCAACAGCGCCGTTGCCCCGCCGATGCACGCCCCGATTACGTTTTGTTTTCTTTCGTAATAAGGTGCGTTTTCGCTAAGATAGGGGCTTTGATCCAACGCACGGTTTTTCATTGCCGAAGCGTAACAACGGCGGAAAATAAGGCAAAGCAAACTGTTAATTCCGTAAACGAGGGGAAGATACAAAACTACCGAAACCCCAAGGCGCAACACCGATTTAACCAAGCCGGCAGAAAGCAATATGCCGTTCAGTTCCAAGGATAAATCTTGCGCAATCTCCTTTGCGTTGAAAATTAAAGAAGTTAAAGGATACGCCAACCAAACGGCAAGAAGGGAAGCAAATAGCGTAGCCGCCAAAAACGCCCCTAGGCGCATAGCGGAGCGCGTTAATCCTTGCTTGTACCCCTTCCGTACGTGATGGTATACCGCTAACCCCAAAGTTAGCAGCAAAATTACCGATAGGATCGTAAACTTCATTTCCCTTCTCCTTTTGAAAACGCTGTTTTCGCATACCGCCAAAACGGTACTTTATCAATGCATAAAACACCCCTACTACCACACAGCGGGATGCCACGAAAATCAATCTTGCTATTTTTGTGAATTGATATTGCTTATATATTATATCATAATATATATTTTTTTGTAAATAGCTTTTTTACTTTTTCCCCGTTTTTTCTTGATATTTTTTCTTGGGTATGATAAAATATCTTTTGTTACGAACAAATAAAAGGAGAAGCGGTATGTTGAACCTATTGCTCCCCCAATCGGTAGAAGTGGGGAACGCTTGGTATTTCATTTTTATTGCCCTTGGCATTATTGCAACCGTGGGGCTGTTCTTTATTTTGCGCGGCAAGTCCTACCGCACGAAATACAACGTTTTGTACGGGATTATCGTTGCCAACTTTATTTTACACTTTCTAAAGCTGGCGTTTCAACCCTACCGTGGGGAACTGCCCGCTTCCATAAGAAAGGTTACCTTTGAAAACATTTGCGCGGTTTCTACCCTAATTTTCCCCTTCCTGTTCCGCAGCAGAAAACAAGCGGTGAAAAACTACGTGTTCTTTATCGGTATCGTGGGGGGATTAGCAGCGTTTTTATACCCCACCAACGCCATTGAACAAACCGAAATTAACTTTGACACCTTCCGCTTTTACATCAACCATTGGGGATTGGTGGCGGTACCCCTTATTTCCGCATGCTTCGGCATAATTCAAGTCAACTACAAAAAATGTTGGGTTGCGCCCGTATTTTTCCTAATCATCGAATACGTAATTTTGATTAACGAAGTGGTAGTAATGGAACTTGGCTGGCTAAACTGGCAGGAAACGAACACCCAAACCTTGCTAGACCGCAATTTTAGAAACAATTCCTTCGTATTCGGCCCCATGGATTCGTACGGCGCCGCTACGGGCTTTATTACCGCGCTCGTTCCCGAATTTATGACGAAATCGGTGTTCGGTTTAAACGGAGGCATTGATTTTTACTGGCCCGTCGTTTGGATGATTATCCCCATGTTTATTTATTTGCCTTTATTTTTCCTTGCGCTTGCCGCCCCCTTCACCTATAAGAAAATGTACGCGGACGGAAGGGCGTTAATGAAAAAAATCAAAGCGCGCTTTGCTAAAAAGCAAGGGGATGGCGAACAACAAACCGAAACCCCCAACGATTCCGAAGAAAAACAAGAATAACCCAACGAACATAAAACGTAAAACCGCGCCGCCCGGCCACCAAGAGGGGGGGGGGGTGGATTA
>JAZUCI010000088.1:0-5853 GCA_045639045.1 Christensenellaceae bacterium | reverse complement strand
AATTTTCATAAATGTTACTTTACATACCTGTAAAAAGATAAAATTACATGAAAAAAATGATACAATGTACAAAAAAAATAAAAAAATATTATAAATTTTGCCCAAACCCCTTGCGTTTTTTTTGGAACTTTGGTACAATATAGAGAGAATTGGATAAGGGGGATATTCTGCCCTTATCACGGAAGGTAATAATTTTAATTATTATATATCCGAATTCAATTTAGGAATTAATTTCGTTTACGATAGTGGGGAAGACGTTTTTTACTAAAGTAAACGGTTAATCAAAAACAATGCCGTCCGATTTCTGTATCTTTCCGAAACGGCGGTACCCCAAAAGCCTTCATCTGGGAACTTGCATCCCACAAGCAGTTCTGGAATCCCGCAAGGGGAAGGGGAGTAGGGCGCGCGGGCTTCCGTGCAAAGCCGTTTCAGATCATTGTACGGTAAACAATGGAAATTTTAAGGAGGTAAACAATGGACAGTAATGAAGTCTTGGCGGAAACCGCCGTTGTTGATACTGCTGAACAAGTAGAAACTTCTAACGCAGTTGCAACGTACGATTATACTCCGCCGTCTAAGTTTAAGCGCAAGCTGATGTACATTCTTCACAACTGGGAATTGTACGCAATGCTTATTCCCGGTTTAACGGCGCTTATCGTTTTCGCATACGGGCCGATGTTCGGTATCTACATTGCTTTCATCCAATACAACGACTTAACCGTTCCTTACTTCGATGGAACGATTAACACCTTTGTTGGTTGGTTGCAATTTGAAAAGATGCTACACTTTGGCGCGGGTGCAGAGGGGGGATTCCTAGGGTTAATTAAAAATACCATAGCACTTTCCTCGTTAAAGTTGTTTGTAGGTTTCCCGATGCCGATTATTTTGGCAATTTTAATCAACGAAGTTGGTAACAAGGTGTTTAAGAGTGTGTTCCAAACCATTTCTTACATGCCCTACTTCATTTCGTGGGTAGTAGTTGCGGGTATCTTGAAACTTTTAATCGACACCGACCACGGTTTGTTTAACAAGATTGCTATTGCGTTTGGTGGGAGCGCGAAATCTTATTATTCTGATCCTAGCGTTTGGCGTCCGCTATTGTTGTTAACAAGTATTTGGAAAGGCGTTGGGTATTCAACCATTACCTACTTGGCTATTTTAACGTCTATTGACCCGCAGCTTTACGAAGCAGCGATGATCGACGGCGCTAACAAGTGGAAACAGATTATCCACATTACGCTTCCCGGTCTTGCAGGTATCGCGTCCATCAACTTCATTATGAGCGTTGGTTCTATTTTCGGCGACGACGTTGACCAAGTTATGACGCTTGCAGGCGATAACCCCGCAATTTACGATACAACCCAGTTACTTGGTACGTACATTTACAAAATCGCTATGGGCGGTAGCGTAGGCGTATTCCCCATTTCTACGGCAATGGGTTTAACTCAAGGTTTGGCATCGTTAATTTTAATTATGACCACGAACTTTGCGGCTGAAAAACTCGGCGCGCAATCGGTGTGGTAAGAAGGAGGACAAAGGTATGATAGCCGGTGAAACTTTAGGCGAAAGAATTTTTCACATACTGAACTATGTATTTTTAGTCCTTCTTGGCTTGATTTTTGCAATTCCTTTCTATTTGATTTTAATTGCATCTTTCACGTCTCCTGAATCCTACGACTTCTACGGATACCAATTCTGGCCCAAACGTCCCGTTGATGAATTTGGCAACGCAGTTGCTGGTTCTTCCGCGTTTTCGATTGAAGGTTACAAATTCGTATTCCACCCCGATCAAAACTTCTGGGCGCACATGAAGTCCTCTTTAATCATCACCGTAAGCGCAACTTTGGTTAGTGTTATCGGTACCTCTATGGTAGCGTACACCCTTTCCAAAAGAGAATTGGTTGGCCGCGCAGTATTTATGAACATCATCGTATTCGCTATGTTGTTCGGTGGCGGTACCATCCCTGGTTACGTTCTTATGGTAAAACTTGGCATGCGTAACAATTATTTAGCGTTTATCTTGCCCGGTATTTTATCTATTTGGAACATGATCTTAATCCGTTCCTTCTTCTATACCATTTCCCCTGCAATCGAGGAAGCGGCGAAGATTGACGGTTGTAGACACTTCCGTATTTACGCAACCATCTTTATGCCCCTTTCCTTACCCATCTTGGCAACGGTTACGCTGTTCACCGCGTTGGGTTCTTGGAACAACTGGATGGGCCCCATGCTTTATATCTCCGAAGCGAAGAAGGACGAAATGTTGCCCTTGATCGCTTGGATGCGTGAGTTGGTTGTAAACGCCGCTGGTTCTGAAAGCTCTTCGGGTTCTAATATCGGCCCCGTTATGCAGATGTCTGCGGTTATTATTTCTATCGTTCCCATTATGTCTGTTTATCCCTTCCTTCAAAAATACTTTGTAAAAGGTATTATGCTTGGTTCGGTTAAGGGTTAACATAAATTTACATTATTTAATTAGGAGGATTTCTAATGAAAAGAAAACTTTTGACTACAGTTTTTTCCGTTCTTATCACGGTAATTCTTTGTATGTCGATGCTCACGTTAACGGCGTGTGGCGGTGGTTCTGATCCGAAGCCTTCCACTAGACCTTCCGGTGGTCCTTCCGTAGCTCCTACGGTTGACGACGGAAAAGTGGAAATCCGCATTTCGGGCGGTACTTTTAACGATGGTAAAACCATGATTAAAAGATATAACCCCGGCACTTCCATTAAAATTAAAGCGCAAAACCGCTTGAACGCGCAAGGGAAGTCCGATACCTTTGTAAAATGGGTGGACGATCAAGGCAATGAACTTGCTACGACCAAAGATTTCTCTTACACCGTTCCTTCCGACGATGCTGACCGCGTAGTTACCATCATCGGTGAATGGTCTTGGTACGGCAAAGCGGCTCCCAACGCTGTTGAAAACGACAAGCTTGTTGTTTATAACGAATACAACAAGTCTGCCGGCGCTCAAGACGACGTTGTTCGCGCGCACATCGAAAAGAAATTTAAAGATGAAACGGGTTACAATATTACTCTTGCAGTTGAAAACCAACCCACGGCTACTTTAGGTACCGTTGTTGCAGGTGAACTTGCTGCAGGTAACCAAGTAGACGTGTTTGTAAACCACTGGGGTACCGACTCTCCCATCGACAGCTATTTGAAGAGCGAAATGATGACGCAATCGGTTGCTGGCGTGTTGGAAGATGCACCCAACTTCCGTGAAGCATACTATCAATACGATCCCGATGGAGTAGCTTACTACACCGGCTTCTATTCTGCAGACGACTACTACACCGATGAAGACTTAAAGGGTATTTCTTCCGTAAACACTCCCTCTAAATGGGGTATGCTTATGAACGGCTCTATTTTGGATAAATTGTATACTGCTTCCAGAAACGTTCCTAAGTACAAAACGATGTATGATGAAACCTTCCCTGCAAGTGAATTCGATCCCGAAAAGCCCTTATCTTCCTACTTTAACGTAGCAGAAGAAAACTATAAGCACATGACGTTGACGCAATTCACCAACGTATTGCTTATGTCTAAAAACTTAATCAGCAGTATTGAACGTCCTTTGAACGCTGCAGGTTGGTGTGTTGACTACTTAATCACCCCCTTATTCGGCGGTACCGGCTATAACGGCGTTGAATATGAAGACGTAAACGGTGACGGCACGTACGAAATCATCCCCGCATACGCTACGGATGGTTACTTAAAACTGTTACAATACGAAAGATACTTGCAAGAAGAATTGTTGTGGTACGAAGACCCCAACGGTGCTGACGGCAACCACTTCTTCTCTGGTAAAAACCTTGTTATGATTAACTGGCCCGATACCGAAGGCTTAATGCGCGATGCAAAGCGTTTAAAGGCTTCTACGGGTAACGATGCAATCGTTCTTGCGCCTTTAGCGGCAGACGGTTCTTTCGGTTCCTACGGTTCTGCAACCAACCCCGTTGTTGTTGGTAACGCTGCGCAATCCGCGTACATGGGTAACGTATTATTTGCTAAATCCACCCAAGCAGATTTGTATGCTCGCTACTTGAATTGGTTGTACGCGAAAGATGCGGAAGGCAACTATTCCAACTACGAATTAGCTTACTACGGTGTAAAAGGTGTGCATTGGAATAAGGGTACCGTTGATATCAAGGGTGAAACCTACACTTCTTGGCAATATACTGACGCATTCCATACCGATGCAGTTCTTAATAGCGTAACCGTTGTATACTCCAAAAAATATTGCATCGTCGGTAACGATTTCCTTGCAAACTACGTTTGGGAAGAATACACCGAAGACGAACGCGCAATTTTCGTTGAAGTTAACAATTTTGCTTACGCTAACGGTCCTGTTAAGGAAATTGACGGCGTACAATACGGCGGTGCTAATATGAGCCCCACGGATGGTTTGAACTTGCCCGACATTTCCAGTATGCTTGAATTCATCTCCATTTCTTCGGATATGGGCGCGTTGTATCAAGATATTCGTGGTTACGCTTGGTCGCCCAAGGCTATTCCCGGTGGCAAAACCTTGGCAGACTTGTGCGCTGAAATGAGAACTAAGTTGATGAAGTATGAAAACCAAGGTGGTTATTACGAATTAATCGAATATAACACTGAGGCATTCGTAGCATTCAACGATTATAGAAACAACGAAGCAGTTCGTGTTGGTGAAGAATAATTTCACATTATAAACAAATTTGTTTTTACGCGTAGGGGAGTATAAACCTCCCCACGCGAAAAATAATATTTTTATAGGAGGAACACAGTACATGAAAAAATTATTGACCGTGCTTCTGTCCCTTACTATGGCAATTTCCCTTACCGTTGCAGCGGTATCGGCTTTTGCAAGTAGCGGAAGCGCACCTCAGTATACGCAACCTGATACGATGGATGTTTATGAAAGATACGCAAAAGGCGAAATCGACGTAAACAACTCGTTGACCGGTGAAGACAAGCGCGGTAGCGTTGACTTGTTTGCTGGCGTATACGCATCTTCGTGGCAAAAAGGCGCATCCTGGGAAAAGTTAGAAAATGGTGTTGCAACCATTAAGTCCCAAGGCACCGCAGGCCGTCCCTTGAAAACTGCAGAATTCGGCTATGGTACGTTCGTTATGACTTATGATACCTTAATGAACCCCGAATTTACTGACCAACAAAAAGAAATGTACTACAACACGGCAAGACCCGAAACTTCGGTTGGGGCTTTCTTCGGTTGGCAATTCATGAACACCTTTAACCCTGGTGATTCTTGGAACACCTTAACTGCTCCTTGGACCGCTCCCGGTGGTTATCCCTACAACATTTGTATTGACTCCGAAGGTGGTCCTAGTACGGACGATCCTTTAACCGATCCCAACGTTGTTGGTGTTGACGGTAAAGCAACTATGTACGACAAGAACGGCGAATTGCGTCTTGTTAAAGATATTGTTGCTGAAGACCTTGAAGATGGTACCTTGGATGGTGAATATGGCCGTAAATATCAAACCGGTCTTTCTTTGAGAAGATACAAACAATCTGGTTCCCACAACTACTACCGTTGGTGTCCCACCAACCCCATGAATGCAATCCAAGTTAACTCCATTAAACAAGAAATGACTTCTATCATTCCCGATTACTATCGTCCCGCAGGCGTTCGCGTTGAAGAATGTGTTGACGAAGAAGAACATACCTTGTTAGTTCAATTCAAGCCCTTGTACGTAGATAACGGCGACGGTATCGACGCTATGATGATTGACGTTTGGATGAGTGGTTTGGACTATAAGGAAGGGGATGAACAAAAAACCGTTGACGGTAAAGTATTTACCCACTGTATGCTTGTTTACGATGAAATGCCTTACCCCGATATCGA
>JAZUCI010000087.1:0-22393 GCA_045639045.1 Christensenellaceae bacterium | reverse complement strand
GAAGTAAGCCCCGAAATCGAAAGCACGCCCTTATTCCAAACGGTGGTGGCTTCGGCAAGGGGAAGGGAGGAAAATTCGTCGCACAACGCAACGCAAAGCGCGTAAGTTGCACCCTTTTCCATTAAAACGTTATCTTGCGCGGTTACGGAAAGCGCGGATAAATCAAAACTGCCCGCTTCCCCGTTAAAGGTGGGGGTGCCCGTAATTTCGGTGGCGTAAATGGCGTGATATTCTTCATCCACCTTTTGTTCGGAATAGCGCACGAAATTCTCGTCCTTAGCCATTTCTTCCATTTCCGCAAAGGTGGGGGAAGGGAACGCGATATCTTGGAATAACGCTTCCAATTTTTGTTCGTTCATTACCACCGTACCGTCCGCGCCGAACGCGGTGAAGGAGCGTTGGAACGCTTCCATATCGTCGTAACAAGCGTAGGTTTTTAGCACGCTTTCGTCCTTTAAGGTTAATCCAAGTGCGTTTAGGGCGATTGCAAGGTTTTCGGATAAGGTTTTCTCCCCGCCTAAAAGGAAGGAAACGTTAACGAAGGGGCAATACGCGGTGTACGTTTTATAGGTAAACGAAAGCCCTTCCGCTTCCCCCGTTTGCGCGTCCTCGGTTACGTTTCTACCGTCCGCAAGTACCACGCGGTAGCCGTTATCCCCTTTCAAAATCGCTTGATAGCCTTGCATTTCGTACGCGTCTATGCGAATACTTGCGTAAGTCCCGCTGGATAGGATATAAACGTCCCCTTCGCCTACGCGTTCGCCCTTCGCGTTATCCGCGTAAATCGTGTAGTACCCTTCATTCGAAGCGTTGCGAACGAGATAGGGGTTTACTTCCCCACGGCGAATCAGCGCAACCGTATCCTTGGTGTAGCTGGTCAAATCCCCCGTTTTTAAGTCCGCGTAAATTACGTTTTTTCTAATGATATTGGTTTCCGAATCGGGCACTTCGGTGGTATAGAACCATTCCTCCCCTTCAAAAAAGCGCAAGTTGCTGCGATAGTTTAATTCCCCGCAAAGGGTTTCGGTTAAGGTGGCTTCAATCAACGCGCCGCCATCCGCCCTTCTTGCCGCGCGGATGCGGTAATAATCCATATCGTATCCGCCGTAAAAATCCAAATATACGTAGCGAACGGCTTCTAAAATTACCACGTCGTTTAACGCGTCGTAATTCAAACGGCAACGGGTTAAGTTGGGGTTGGGGGTTTCGGTAATCCAGGTATTTAACTGCGTAACGCTATCAATAATATCCTGCTTTACGCCCTTCACGGCTTCTACGAAGCCGTCCCCGTTATGAATTTGGGTGTAGGTCATATCCATAATCAAACGCCCGCTTTCCAAATAATCCAGATATTCTTCGTTATCTTGGGGATTGGTTACGTCCTGTTGCGCGCCGATGAAAGAGGAGGCAAGGGAAATTCCCCCGTCCTTACCCACGGTGATGTTTTTATCGGCTTCCTTTTTCGCGCTCCCTTGAATTTCGGTTGCGGTAAGCACCTTATCTACTTCGTTGGAAATTTCCTTGGCGTGATCCAATGTCTTCGTTCCGCCCTTCGGGGGTTTTCCCCCGCCGCCGCAAGCAACCAAAGAGCATGCGAAAATCACACAACAGCATAAAACAATCGCTTTTTTTATCAAATTCATATCTTTGATCTCCTTTTGCGGGGAATTCCGCCGCAATCTGCTTCTTTTCCAAAAGTATACTACATTTTCCCCCCAAAAAGCAAGCGGATACGCGCACAATTTTCCACCCGTTACGCGCGCACGCAAAATTTTCCCGCGTACGCGTGCTTTTACTTGACTATCGCGCGTAAAAGGGGTATAATGTATTTCCCTATGATTTTTTATAAAGGGTAATTTGGCTAAATTTAGGGAGGTTTTACTTCTTATGGATATGAAAGAGATTGAAGCAAAATGGCAAGCGCGTTGGGAAAAGGATAAGCTTGCGCAATTCAACCGCAAATCGGGGGATAAAAAGCACTACGTATTAGAAATGTTCTCCTACCCCTCGGGCGCGAAATTGCACGTTGGGCATTGGTACAACTACGGCCCCACGGATACCTTTGCGCGCTACAAGAAAATGAAGGGTTACAACGTGTTCCAACCCATGGGGTTTGACGCGTTCGGTTTGCCCGCCGAAAACTTTGCAATCAAAACGGGGATTCACCCCAAGGACAGCACCGAAAAGAACATTGCCACCATGGAACAACAGTTAAAGGCCATGGGCGGTATGTTCGATTGGTCGGCAGAAATTAAAACGTGCGAAGAAGAATACTATAAGTGGACGCAATGGATGTTCGTTAAGCTGTACGAAAACGGCTTGGCTTACAGAAAGGAAGCGCCCGTAAACTGGTGTTCTTGCTGCAACACGGTTTTAGCAAACGAACAGGTTATTCAAGGCAAGTGCGAACGCTGTGATAACGAAGTAACGCGTAAAAACTTAACGCAATGGTTCTTCCGTATTACCAAGTACGCGGAAGAACTTTTAACCGACCTTGACAAAATCGATTGGCCCGAAAAAACGGTGGCTATGCAACGCAACTGGATTGGCAAATCGGTGGGTGGCGAAGTGGAATTCGCAACCGAAAGCGGGGAAAAATTCCGCGTATTCACCACCCGTGCGGATACCTTATTCGGCGTATCCTACGTGGTTCTTGCGCCCGAACATCCCCTGGTTGATACCTTAACCACCGAAAGCCAAAAGGCGGAAGTAGAAGCATACCGCGCGGAAGCGGCAAAGGCAACCGAAATTGACCGCCTTTCCTCCACCCGCGAAAAAACGGGGGTATTTACGGGCGCTTACGTAATTAACCCCATTAACGGCAAAAAAGTTCCCGTATATATTGCGGACTACGTACTTGCTTCTTACGGCACGGGCGCGGTTATGGGCGTTCCCGCGCACGACGAACGCGACTTTGTGTTCGCTAATAAGTACGGCCTTCCCATCACCCGCGTTATCCAAGGCAAGGGCGAAAGCGAACTGCCTTACGTGGAGGACGGCACCTTGGTTGGCAGCGACACCTTTGACGGCTTGACCTGTGAAGAAGGCAGACGCGAAATTTTGAAAAAGCTTTCCACCATGGGCAAAGGGGAATACCGCGTAAATTACCGTTTGCGCGACTGGTTGGTTTCCCGCCAACGCTATTGGGGCGCGCCTATCCCCGTAATTCATTGCCCCACTTGCGGTGAAGTGTTAGTACCCGAAAAGGATTTACCCGTTCGCTTACCCTACGACGTAGAATTTAAGCCCGACGGCAAGTCCCCCTTAGCTAAGAGCGAAGAATTTATGAACTGCAAATGTCCCAAGTGCGGTGGGGATGCAAAGCGCGATCCCGATACCTTGGATACCTTCGTATGTTCTTCCTGGTACTTCCTTCGCTACGCAGATCCCCACAACGCGAAAATGCCCTTCGACCCCGATATCATCAACGAAGTATTGCCCGTTGATACCTACGTTGGGGGCGCGGAACACGCTTGTATGCACCTACTTTACGCGCGTTTCTTTACCAAGGCATTGCGCGATATGGGTTACTTGAAATTTGACGAACCCTTCAAAAAGCTGGTACACCAAGGGATTATTTTAGGGCCGGACGGCAACCGTATGAGTAAATCGCACGGCAACGTTATTTCCCCCGATACCTACATTGAACAGTACGGTTCGGATATCTTCCGTTTATACTTAATGTTCGGCTTTGCTTACCGTGAAGGCGGGCCTTGGAACGACCAAGGTATTTTATCCGTTTCCCGCTTCTTGGAACGCGTGGAACGCATTGCCGAAAAGGTTACCGCCCTTCCCAAGGAAAAAGGCGGTGAAATGGGAAAAGCCGAAAAGAAATTGGACTACGCGCGTAACTACGCCATCAAGATGGTAGACCGCGATACGAACGATTTCTCCTTTAACACCGCGGTTGCGCGTATTATGGAATACGTAAACGCGCTGTACGCTTACGATCAAGAAGAAGTGAAAAACGTAACCTTCTATAAGGATTGCGTTACCGATTTACTGCTGTTACTTGCCCCCTACGCGCCCCACTTTACCGAAGAATTATGGGAAAAAGCGGGCAACAAAAAATCCGTATTCACCTTTGACTTCCCCGCCTTTAACGAAGCCGCGCTTGTGAAGGACGAAACCGAATACGCGGTGCAAATGAACAGCAAAATGCGTTTCAAAATTACCCTTCCCGGCGGCGCTACCGAAGAAGAAATTCGCGAAACGGTGCTTGCGGACGAACGCGCGGTGGCTATGCTGGAAGGCAAAACCCCCAAAAAGGTCATCGTAATTAAGGGCAGATTAGTAAACGTAATTGCATAACGAACAACATCCTATCACGGAAAAGGAGAACCCTTTGTGAGTGAAGAACGCATCACATCCCCACGACAAGAAGGGGAAGAATCGCGCGGGGAACAAATTTCCCTTTCGGGGCTTTCGGAAGTAACTTTACACGAAGAAAAACCCTTAAAGCGCAAACGCGCCCCGCGTAACTTACCCACCCAATTACCCACGCTGGAACGCTTTTCCCCCGACCTTGAAAAAGGGCTTTCCGCCGAACAGGTGGATCAGCGCAAAGCGCAAGGGGCGGTAAACGCCACCAACGTAAAATACACCAAATCGTATTTCAGCATTATCGTTGGCAACGTTTGTACCTTTTTTAACATCTTGTGCTTCGTGGTTGCCTTCGCCCTTGCTTTGGCGGGCGCGTGGAACAACCTACTGTTTATCGCGGTAATTATCGCCAACATTTTGTTTGCGGTGGTGCAAGAAATTTTAGCAAAGAGAACGGTAGACCGTCTTTCCCTAATGACCTCCCCCACGGCAACCGTGTTAAGGGAAGGAATTTTACTGGAAATCCCCTTACAGGATATCGTTTTGGATGACATCGTTTCGCTATCCATAGGTAAGCAAATCCCCACCGACTGTATCGTTGCGGAAGGCAACATTGAAGTAAACGAATCCCTGCTTACGGGGGAATCCGTACCCGTGAAAAAGCAAGTGGGGGACGTACTTTACGCGGGATCTTTCATATCCAGCGGCAGTTGCAAGGCGCGCGCGGATCGCGTGGGTAAGGATAACTACATTGAAACCTTAACCGCAAAAGCCAAAAAGTACGAAAAGCCCAAAAGCGACCTTCTTGGCTCCATGAAACTGATTACCACGGTGGTAGGCGCCTTAATTATCCCCATTGCGGTTGCTATTGCGCTTACCAACGCCAAAGCGTTTTCGTACGCTTCGGGCTTCCGCCTGTTCCAGCTGGTGGTTCCCAAAACCGCAACGGTAATTATTGGAATGATCCCCGCGGGGATGTTCCTGCTTACCTCGTTTGCGCTTGGCGCGGGGGTTATCCGTTTAGCCAAGAACCATACTTCCGTAAAGGATATGTATTCCTTGGAAATGCTTGCCCGCGTAGACGTACTCTGCTTGGATAAGACGGGCACGATTACGGACGGGCGCATGAAGGTTGCGGATTGCGTAATGCTTTCGCAAAAAAGCGATTACACCTTAAACGAAGTGGTGGGAAGTTTGCTTGCCGCCACCAACGATAACAACCAAACCGCGCACGCGCTATACAACCACTTTGGCCATAGCCACACCTTAAAAGCGGTTGCGGTGCTCCCCTTCTCTTCAAAAAGAAAGCTTTCGGCGGCGACCTTCCAAGATGCCGGCACCTTTATTATGGGTGCGCCCGAATTCGTTCTTCCCCAAATTACGGATAAGGTAAGCAAGCTGATTAACAGCTACGCCGCGCGTGGGATGCGCGTACTTGCCGTTGCGCACGCACCCGGTAGTATTTCGGGGGAAAAACTCCCCGGCAGCATCAAACCCTTGGCGCTGATTTCCCTTGCGGATAACATCCGCGAAGAAGCAATCACTACCGTTAAATGGTTCCGTGAAAACGACGTAGCGGTAAAGGTAATTTCGGGTGATAACCCCGTAACCGTAAGCGAAGTAGCCCGCCGCGTTGGCATTGCGGGCGCAGACCGCTATATTAGCTTAGAAAACCTTTCGGATAGAGAGGTAGAAGCGGTTGCTTTGCAATACACCGTGTTTGGGCGCGTTTCCCCCGAACAAAAAGCCATTTTGGTTAAGGCAATGAAACGCGCGGGTAAAACCGTTGCCATGACGGGGGACGGCGTAAACGATATCCTTGCCATGAAGGAAGCGGATTGCTCGGTTTCCGTTGCTTCGGGTAGCGACGCGGCAAGAAACGTTGCGCACATTATTCTACTCGACAACAACTTTTCTTCCATGCCCAAGGTGGTTGTGGAAGGCCGCAGGGTAATTAACAATATTCAGCGTTCTTCCGCGCTGTATTTAATGAAAACCATCTTTACCCTGACCTTTGCGCTATTTATGATTTTCGCGCAACAAGAATACCCCTTTACTACCTCCCAAATGCTACTATTAGAATCGGTAATCATCGGGATTTCTTCCATTTGCCTTGCCATGCAAACGAATAAAAACAGGGTGCAAGGCAAGTTTATCGGTTACGTTATGGGGCGCGCTATCCCAGGGGGGCTAGTTATGTTCTTTAACGTGTTAGTGTTCTATCTTGTAAACACCTACACGCAAATCCCCATTACGGATACGCAGTACGAAACGCTGGGCGCCATCGCCCTTTCCCTTGGCGGTTGGGTGGTTCTTTGCCAAATTTGTAGGCCCTTTAACACCTTCCGCGCCATCGTGTTCGGTTTAGTTACGTCCATCATTTTATTCGTGCTGTTTATCGACGTGCCTTTCATCCACAGCATTTTGGAACTTGGCAGTTTAACGGATATGATTTACGCGGATAACTGGACGAACCTACTCCTTTTAACCACTTTGGTTACCTTGGATTTCCCCTTGCTTGCAGGCTTAATTGCCGCGGTGGAAAAAGCGCGAAATTACCTTTCGGACGTAGAACAGCGCAGAAATATTAAAACCAAAACAAATAAGCGCTAAAATATATGAATATTAACGATGCAATCATTAAAAGGATTGACGAAATTTGCAAAGAAAAGGGTATTAACGTTTGCGAAGCGGCGCTAAACGGAGGCAAATCACCTTCCGCAATTTATGACCTAATTAAGGGCAGGACAAAATGCAGTAAGGTTTCCACGGTAAAAGCTTTTTGCCAAGGCGCAGGAATTACTTTGGCGGATTTCTTTAATAAAGACTACTTTAACGATTACGAAGAATAAAAAAAGACCACGGCGTGCCGTGGTCTTTTTTTGTGTAAGAATACAAATTAGTTGTTTTCAATATCCGCAATTTTGTTTAAGCGTTTTACGTGGCGGTCCCCTTCAAAGGTGGTGGAAAGGTAAGCATCCGCAATTTCCAACATCAAGCCTTCCCCAATTACGCGCGCGCCCATGCACAACACGTTACTATCGTTATGCGCGCGTGTAGCCTTTGCGCTAAACACGTCCCCACACAAGGATGCGCGCACGCCCTTCACCTTATTTGCGGCAATGCTCATACCAATGCCCGTTCCGCAAATCAAAATGCCCACTTCCGCGCGGTTTTCGCTAACCGCTTTTGCAACGGGAAGGGCATAATCGGGATAATCGCAAGAAGCAAGGCTATCGCAACCTACGTCCGTAATTTCATGCCCCTTGGCCGTTAAATGTTTCATTAAGGTTTGCTTGTAGGCGAATCCGCCGTGGTCCGAGCCGATATAAATCTTCATAAAAGTATCTCCTTATTTAGTAATATTTGCATTTGCGTTACTAACTGTTCTATTTGGGTGAGGGCGGTTTGATAATCCGCTAGTTCCTTGCCGAATACGTCCAAAATATCCTGCCCAAGTAATTCCTTTGCCGAAAGCACTTGCGTTCCTTCTTTCACAAAGGGCAGTAGGGCTTGTTTTTGCCCTTGTTCCATGCAAACGATATGGGTGAACGTGTTTAAGCTTACCGCCTTTACGGGCGTTACGGGGCGTTTTACGCCTTCATATCCCTTCCCCCTTAACGCGGCAAGGGATAAATCCGAAGTATGCTCCCCCAAGCGCGCGTTTAAACCGAAACTTTCCGCTTTGGGAAGGTGTTTGCGCGTAGCGTTCCACACCCCTTCCGCCATGGGGCTACGGCAGGTATTCCCCACGCAACAAAAGGCGATTTTTAGGGGCTTATTCATTACTGCACGCCTTTTTTAAGCGGTTCATTACGCCGCAAAATTCTTCCGTTTCGGGAAGGGCAAACGCGATAAGTCCGCCGTATTCCTTTTCCGCTTTTCTTAAATAATAGTACGCGTTGCGCGCCATTTCCTTGGGGGTTTCGCCTAGGGGGTAAAATTCCCCTTCCCCCAGCGCGGTAAGGGATTTTTTCGTGGCTTCGGTTACCAAAAACACCACCGTTTTCCCCTCTTTTCGCCACTCGGTAGCCAAAGCAACCGCTTTTTCCACCTCTTCGGGCGCAAACATGGCGGTTTCGCAATGGGGATGATAATGCTTATACTTGGTACCCGGGCTTTTTACGGGGCCGCCGCTTTTCGCGTGTTCGCACGCGCCAACCACGGCGCGAATATCATCCGCTGTAATAATCCCCGCGCGCAAAATTACGGGAATTTCCCCCGTACAGTCCACCACGGTGGATTCAATACCGCCCGCGCATCTGCCGCCGTCTAAAATCAACGGGATTTCCCCTTGAAAATCTTCGTAAACGTGCATAGCGGTTACGGGGGAGGTATGCTTGCTTTTATTTGCGGAAGGCGCCGCCACGGGCATATCTACCGCCCGTAAAAAGGATAGCGCGCTTTCGCTTTGGGGAATACGGATAGCAAGGGTGTTTAGCCCACACGAAACGCGGGGGGAAACCACCCC
Organism: Christensenellaceae bacterium; assembly: GCA_045639045.1. Lineage (GTDB taxonomy): Bacteria > Bacillota > Clostridia > Christensenellales > Borkfalkiaceae > SIG402. Next base: position 13,599 of record JAZUCI010000087.1, on the reverse strand, counting down.
TTTGCTGTTTAATACAAAGGTAATTGGACCGGGGGCAAACGCTTGCATCATCTTTTTTACGTACCCTTTCGGTTCTTCCACTAAGGTGGAAATATCGTATTCGGGATGCACGTGCACGATTAAGGGGTTATCCTGTGGGCGCCCCTTTACGGCAAAGATGCTTGCCACGGCGGCGTCGTTACACGCGTCCGCGCCAAGCCCGTACACCGTTTCGGTGGGGAAAGCCACTAAGCCCCCCTGTTCTAATATTTCTTTGGCAAGCGCCAAACTTTCCCCGTTTGGGGGTAATACGTTCGTTTGCATTGCTTTAACCAAACAACTGATCCTCTTGCGAAGGTTCGGGTACGTTTTCATCCCCGGGGGCGGGAATATTTTTAAGCGCATCCCCCGATAAATCCCCGTTCTTGTACGCTTCGTTATAGGCTGCTTCCAGTTCCGCGGCTACGTCCTTGCGCGTTTCTTCGCGTTGTTCTTTTGCGGTTTGGGGGGGAGTGTAACCCTTGGTCATATTCATAAACTTGGTGCTTTCGCCCTTGAAGTACAGTTTCACCGTACCCAAGCCACCGTTACGGTGTTTTGCAAGGATAATTTCCGCAACGTTGCGTTCCACCGCGCCGCTTTCAATTTCCTTTTCGTTCATATACTTATCCGGGCGGTGAATGAACATAACGATACTTGCGTCCTGTTCAATAGATCCCGATTCTCTCAAGTCCGAAAGTTGGGGGCGGTGATCGGGGCGGGCAGAACTTTCTACCGAACGGTTTAACTGCGAAAGCGCCACAACGGGAACTTTCAGTTCCATCGCCAAAATTTTTAAGTTACGGCTAATTTCGGATACTTCCTGTTGGCGGTTTTCCCTACCGCGATTGCCCGTCATCAGCTGTATGTAGTCGATCATAATCATATCTAAGCCGTGTTGCATTTTCAATCTGCGGCACTTGCTTAAAATTTCTTCACACGTTACGATAGAGGAATCTTCTACGAAAATTTTTGCTTCCGAAAGTTGCTTATTCGCCTTCCAAAGCCGTTGCCATTCCTCCCCTTCTAACTGCCCTTTCGTTGCCCTTGCCATACTTACGCCCGCAAGCGAGCATACCAAACGTTGGGCGATTTGTTCGCGGGGCATTTCCAAAGAAAATACCGCGCACACCTTTTTTTCAAACACGGCGCAATGTTCCACGATGTTCATCGCGAACGAAGTTTTACCCATTGCGGGGCGCGCCGCGATAACGATAAGTTCGGAAGGATGCAAGCCGTTGGTGATATCGTCTAGTTCAGTAAAGCCCGTGGGCACGCCGCGAAAGGCGGTGGGATCGTTAGCAATGGTGTTGAATTTATCCAAAACCTCGCTAACCGTGGGCGCAAGGTCCATCAGCGCCCCCGTTTCCACTTCTGCGGAAATATCAAACACCTTTTTTTCCGCAAAGGCAAGCGCGTCCGATTTATCCGTATTTTCGCGCGAATAACGGTCGATTTCCGCCGCGCTTCTAATCAGTTTACGGCGCACGCTATCCCGTTTTACGATTTCTAAATACGTGCGGTAGTTTGCCGCCGAAGGGGTTACGGTGGTAAGTTGGGTAAGGTATTCAATTCCCCCCGCTTTTTGCAAACTGCCCGCCCCGTCCAATTCGTCGGACAGGGTAACGAAGTCCACGGGTTTACCGCTACCCGCAATCTTTTTCATTGCGCCGCACACGATTTTGTGCGATTCGCGGTAAAAATCCCCCTCCTCAATTTCGGTTACGATTTCGTTTTGCAGTTCTTGGTCGATTAAAATACAGCCGAGTAAGGACTGTTCCGCTTCCAAGCTGTACGGCATTTCAACGGGTTTTGCCATCAGTTTTCTCCTTTCCCCATTGGGGGCGAACGGGCTTACGCCCTGGTGTTTTCAAATTCTTTCAGCGCGGTGCTAAACGCGGCAATCGCGTCGTTAAAGGGCTTTTCGGTGGTAAGGTCTACCCCCGCAATTTTCAAAAGTTCCACGGGGGAATCGCTTCCGCCCGAAGATAAAAAGCGCAAATAATCCTTTACGGCGGCTTCCCCTTGGGTGGTTAAGCGTTCCACGATGGAAATGGCGCTGATGATGCCCGTGGCGTACTTATACACGTAAAACGCGGTATAAAAGTGCGGAATACGGCACCATTCGTACATAATATCGCTATCGTGCGTTACGGCGGGGCCGTAATACTTTTTGTTTAAGTTCAAATATTCTTCGCTGAACGCTTCCTTGGTTAAGGGAGCGCCTTGTTCGGCCAAGCCGTGCGAAAAGGCTTCAAATTCCGCAAACATGGTTTGGCGGAACATGGTGGTGCGAACGGTATCCAGGAAATAGGAAAGCAAATATCTACGCAAAGATACGTCCGTTTCCTTTTTCAGTAAATGTTTTAATAGCAGCAGTTCGTTTACCGTGCTTGCCACTTCCGCAACGAAGATGCGGTACCCAGCCTTGCTATACGGAAGGGCGGTATCCGAACGGAAGGAGTGCATCGCGTGCCCTAATTCGTGCGCGATGGTGAACACGTCCCTAGTGGTGGGGGTGTAATTGAGTAAAACGTACGGATGCACGCCGTATACGCCGCAAGAGTACGCGCCGCTGCGTTTCCCCTTGGTTTCGTACACGTCAATCCAGCGTTCGTCCTTTGCGCGCTGTAAGGTATCGCAATATTCCTTACCAAGCAGGGATAAACTTTCCTTAACCAAAGCGAACGCATCTTCGTACGAAAGTTTCAGTTCGGCGTTTTTCACCAAAGGCACGTGCAAATCGTACATATGCATTTGCTTGTATCCAAGCTCTTTTTTGCGAACGCGCATATATTCGTGCAAAGCGGGAAGTCCCTTCCCCACCGCCGAAAGCAAGTTTTCGTAAACCGCGGGGGATACGTCCTCCGAAGAAAGGGCGCGGGATAAACAACTTTCGTACTTTCTTGCTTTGGTTACGAACGCGTCCTTTTTCACGCTGCCCGCGTACACCGCGGTAATGGTGTGAATATTTTGTTTGTAAGCCTTATAGTACGCCAAAAAGGTACGGCGACGAAGCGCCTTATTGGGCGAAGATAAAAACGCGCCGTATCTTGCGTGCGAAAGGGTAACCGTGTTCCCCTTCTCATCCTTAATTTTGGGGAAGGGCAAATCCACGTTATCCAGCTGGGAAAACACGGTATCGAATTGCGAGAAGATATCCCCTGCTTCGGCAAGCAGTTTTTCTTCTTCCGGGCTTAATACGTGTTGTTTTCTTTTTAATAAACTTTTTAACTGATATTCGTAATCGCTAAAGCGTTCGTCCTTAATCAGTTCCTTTAAAAATTCTTCGGGGCGAAGGAGTAGTTCGGGCACGAAGAATGCGGTTTGCGCGCTATAAGAAACGTACAGCGATTCCGCTTGTTGCAACATCCCCGTGGCTTCCGCATCCGCGCCGTCCGTATCGTGCATCATATTCGCGTAGCAATACAGTTTTTCCAGGCGCTGCTCTATCCCGTCCGAACGGCGAAGGTAGGATAAAATTTCATCCTTGGTTTCTGGGTGCTTTTCGGGGAATACCGAAATTTCCTTTTTTAGCGCGTCCTTTTCCTTATGAAAACTTTGGTTATCCGTAAATAAATGGGTTAAATCCCAAGTATCTTTGGTGGGTAAATCCTTTCTTAAATCGGTCATAAAAGCCCCTTTTACTAGTTTTAATTTTCTTCCGCTTCGGTTTCGTTTTCTTCCAAGCGGTGGGTAATTTTCCATCGAACAATCAGCGCCCCCTGGGATACGAAGGAAACGGTATCCCCTTCCTTAAAGGGGGGTAAGGGTTTGGCTTTATCGTAGAAAAATCTTCGTTCGATATCTTCCTTTCTAAATTCCGAAGGCACTAAAAACATCAATCCCAAAAATTCGATATCGTCCTTTAATTGGTCGTTTTCCATATAGTATAAGAACACGCCTTCGGATTCTTCCTCCTTGCCCGTTCTTACGTAAAATAAGGTTTTGTAATAGTTTTTTACCCTGCGGAAGCGAATTCCGTACACCACCAAAAACACCATGTATAAAAAGGCGGAAACGCAATGCATGGTGATAAGCCCGCCGCGCGGCGCCCCGTAAGGCAGGGTGCGGTAGTATAAGAACACGATTAAGTTAAATAACGCGAACACCCCCGTTACCCCGTATAAGAAAATACGGCACCGAGTCAGTAGCGCGCTAATTTTTTTAAAATCTTCCGCGTCGTACACTTCCGAATAGAACATTTGATTGGTAAAATCGCTCATTTTCCTCTCCTATCCGCGCGTTTTGTAGTCCGTACGCACGTACTTTAATCCACGCGGCGTTTCGTAGTACAGTTCCACGCGATCTAAATATTCCGCCATCACGTATTTGGGGTTTTGCGCCACGCGGTAATACGTGGGGGGCGCTTCGGGGGGCGGTAACGCTTCGGTACGCGGCTCGAACCGTTCCTTCGCCGCCATGGGCGCGTACTGCTGGGTGGGCGCCGTGTACACGGGCGCGGCAGCAGCGGGATATACGGGATTTCCGTTTTGATCCACGGGGGTTAGCACGAAGTTCCCTTGCGGCAAGGTAACCGCTTGGGGCGCTTCCGCTTTTCCCTTGGTTTTTTTCTTGCGAACGGGGTTCCCCTCCCTTTCGTTCAACGCGCGCGAGAACGCGGAAAGAGAAATTAAAAACAGTAAGATCCCCGCCACGATTAAACCGTAGTACACCGAGGATTTTTCCTTTACCGCCCCGATTTTAACCAGCAACACCGCCACCAAAAGGTATAGCGAAAAAAACCGCATTTTCAAACGCTTAATCAAAGCGTACGCGGTTTTTAACAGCAGAAGAACGCCCCCTGCCAACATTTTAAGCATAGCGCCTATCCCAAGTAGGCGCATGGGTGTTACGGGTATCATCAATTTCCTTTTACTTAACGGATTTGCGCTTATTTCGTAATGAATAAAACGCCAAGCGTACCTTGCCCGCAATGGCTGGTAATGGTTGCGCCGGCAACGGTGGTTAATACTTCGCTAAAATTAAATACTTCCTTTACCTTGTCCATCGCAAATTTTACGATTTCGTCGTCGCAAGAAGAATGGGTTACGAACACGCGGGTATCCTCGTAATCGTGGTATTCTTGCGCCAAATCTTCAATATACTTACCGATACAACGCTTTAAGGAGCCCATATATTTCCCCTTTACGCCAAGCTTCCCTTCCTTCATTACGATGGCGGGATGCACGTGCAAAAGCGCAGCGGCAAAACGGCTAGCGGCAGAGCATCTGCCCCCTTTGTATAAATATTCTACCGTATCCACCACGAAGGAGGTTTGTACCTTTTCGCGCAGGGCGGTTACTTCTTCCACGATTTCATCCGCGGATTTGCCCGCGTCTTTAAGGTCGCACGCCTTTAATACGAGAAGCCCTTGACCGGTGGAAAGGTGCAAGCTATCAATTACTTTTACCCTACCGCCGAAGCGTTCTGCTGCGGCTACCACGTTGTTATAGGTAACCGAACAACCCGAAGAAATGGTAAAGTGAATTACCGTTTCCGCTTTTTCCAAAAGTTCTTGAAAATACTCGGCAACGATTTCCGTACCGATTGCCGCCGTTTTGGGAAGCACTTTGGTTTCCTTTACGTAGTCGAAAATCATTTGGGGGGTTACGTTTACCCCATCCAAATATTCTTGCGCGCCCAAAATTACGTTAAAGGGGGTTACCGAGATACCCCGGTCTTGCATCATTTGAACGGATAAATCCGCCGCGCTGTCCGTAGAAATAACGATTTTTTCCATAATTAAATTCTCCTTTTTGTTTTTTAAGAATAGTGTAAGCAATAAAATTTGACTGCGGCTATAAGGCAAAGCCCAACGCCGTTAAAATTTATGTTTGAGCCAAAACGTGGTAACCACGCCTAAAATCCGTTCGTTTTCCACGGGGCCGATTACACGGCTATCCAAGGAAATCGCGCGGTTATCCCCCATTAAAAACACGTAACCTTGCGGTACGGTAGTTCGCGGCACGTCCGCGCCCCCCGCGTTTTCGGGAATCACGTACCCTTCGTTTAAGGTAATTACGCCGCTTTCCGTTTGAATAAACACAACGCCGCGTACGCTCCAAACCGTTTCCCCGCCCAACGCGATTACGCGTTTAATTAAGGGGCCGCCTTCCTCCACGTCTGCAACGACAACGCTTCCCCGTTTCACTTCCGCCGCGCGGCTAACCACCACAACGTCCCCGTTCTTTAACAAGGGGTTCATGGAAGACCCTTCCACCCGCACGGTAAACGCAACGGTTTTATTTAGCGCGGTTAAAACGCTAACAGCCAAGGCAAAGGTAAGAACGAAAAGCACGAAAACGTCTAACGCCCGCTTGCGCTTTTCGGCGTATACGGTAACGCTATTTTTTATCATATCCGCCACCCGTTATATCCAAAGAACGTTATTTAGCAAACATTCTTCGGTTCCTTCAAACACGATTGCGTCGGGCGTTAAGTTTTCTTTTAAAGGAACGCCTTCGGACGTTTTGAAATTTTTTAACGGGAACTGCACTTTCTGCCAAACCGTCATACGGTCCGCCGTTACGCGGCAAACGTAACTTTTTTCGTTTTCCTTGCGATAATGATAAAAAAAGCGTACCCTAAGTTCCACTTTCCGTTCGGTAAACACGTCTAGCAGTAAAAACCCATCCAAGGGCATTTCGCGTTTTTCGGCGGTGAAATACTTCAATCCCGTGGGGGAAGTAATGCCTTTTACGTTTTGACCGCCCGTTTGAAAGGATATCCCGTGCGATTCTTTCAGCAAGAATCCGCCGATGGGCTTTTCGGGGCAAGCCGCCGTTAAAAAGTCGGGCAAGGCTTCCGAATAAATCACGTGGCGGGTGGCAACGTTCAGTTCCACGCCTAACTTTTCAAGATCCGCCTCTAAAACCGAGGAAGAATAGGTAAATCCGTTTTCGGTAACGCGCGCGTACGCCAAGAAGGTACCGTGAACGCGGTACGCGTCCGCCGTAAAGAGCATTTCGCCCGCCCCTTCGGTAAGCAGTTTCGCCTTTCGCCAAGTGCGAAGGGTGGGGTGCGTTCTACCGCACGAATACCACACCGTAACCGCGCGTTTTTTGCCCGTTTCGGGTAATTTTACTTTTACTTGAATATCCCCGCCCTTCGCCGTACACGAAAGTTCGGCTTCCGCAGGGGATAAAATGGCGTTTTTGGCGCAAAGTTCGGCAAAGCGGAAAACGTTTTTGCCACCCAACGCGTCTACGCCGCGTTCGGAGTTCGGGGTAAAATCGTCGTAAACCACCTTTCCTTCGGGAATACGGGCAAGCGTATCCCTTGCGCGGTCAAAAGAAAATTCCGCGTCGTTCGTCGCGCCCAAAAACAGCAAGGGGCAACGGAGCAAAGGCGCGTAAGACTGCGCTTCTAAACCCGCAATCCAACGGAAACGCTCGTCGTTCATTTCGGGTTGCATTTCCGAATATTTTAAGCAATCGCGGTAGGTATCCCATCCCGCAGCGCCCGTAATCATTAAACCGCACAAATCTTCGGTTGCGCCAAGTTGCCAACCGATATTTCCGCCGCTTCCCACCGCCAGTACTAAAATTTTATCCGACTGTACGTCCTTTCTCGATCTTAAATACGCAAGGGCGTAACGCATTACCGCCGTCCATTCGTAACGGCAGGTTTCCTTTGCGGTTTCATCCGCAAAACTTAAACGCCTGCCCGCCGAAAGGTAGTTTGCGTAGTCCACGGATTCGGGATACTTGGTAAACAGTTCTTGCGCTTCGTCCTGCCCAAAGTAATCGGGGGCAAGCACCGCGTATCCGCGTTCCACCCAAAGGGCAATCAGTTCGGGATCGGGATGCCTTCCTTCCTCGCACACCAAAAGGATTGCGGGGCGGGGGCAAACTTCCGCGGGGTAAGATAGAGTTGCGAAAACGCGCACCCTTCCGCTTGCCGTTTCCCTGCCCGAAAACACCACCCATTCGGTTGTGCCTGCGGGAACGCGCAGTTGTTTAATTACGCTTTCCTGCAAGGGTAAATTGGTGGAAAAATCTTGCCAAAGCGTTTGTGGGGTTAAAATCGTATTTGCCATAAAAACCTTTTCGTTTCGGCTTTCCGTAAAAACGCAAAGCCCGTTATTTTTGAAAAAAGCCCTTTTCCCCGCTTCCGTACGCGCGTGTTTTACGCCCGCGCAACTAAAAAGAATGGGGATAGTCCCCCCTATTGTACCATATCTTTCCCATTTTTGCACCTAAATTTTATTAAAATTTATAAGTTTTTTTATTTTTTCGCAAAAAACGTTGTTTTTCAGGGAAAGAAAAATTACGCTCTACGTGGGCAAAAAAGCAAACTATACCATATTTTGTGGTTTGAAAAAAAGTTGGAAAAACCACTTGAATTTTTATCTTTTTTGCGGTATAATACTCTTCCGCGCTTTATGCCCCAAAAAACCAAAGCAAAGGAGAAAGAGTATGGCGTTTTGTTCGTTTGATAAAGAAATCACCTTAAACACGCACACCGAAGTGGAAAACGTGTTTTTGCACGAATATATGCCCGTACTTTCGGGGGAACAGGTAAAGGTATACCTTTACGGCTTATATCTTTGCCAAAACGCCGCCAAGGATTTTTCCCTTACGGATATGGCAAAGGCGCTAAAAAAAGAAGAAGGGGAAGTTTTAACCGCCTTTCGCGTGTTAGAAGAAACGGGGCTGGTGGAAATCACCGCCGAAACCCCTTGCGAAATCAAATACGTTTCGGCAAAAAGCGTAGTGAAGCGCGGCGCGTATTCCCCGGGGAAATACACCGCGTTTACCACCTCCTTACAAAGAATGTTCCCCACGCGTATGATTGCGCCTGCGGAATTCCGCGCGTATTTTTCGCTAATGGAAACCAAAAACTTAAAGCCCGACGCGCTGTTAATGCTAATCCGCTACTGCGTGGATAAAAAGGGGCAAAACATTACCTACCGCTACATTACCGCGGTGGCTGCGGATTTTGCGGATCGCGGTATTTTAACTTCGGACGCGGTGGAAAGCGAACTTTCGGATTACTTTGGTAAAACGGACGAAATAGACGCGGTTTTGAAAAAACTCGGCGTAAAAAGAAAATCCGAAGCGGCGGACCTAAAACTGTACGAAAAGTGGACGAACGTTTTGTGCTTCCCCCCCGAACAAATTTTATACGCGGCAAGCAAGCTGAAAAAGGCGGACGTAACCGCTTTTGATAATTTAATGCAAGAATTATACGGCGCGAAAGCCTTTGGAAAAAAGGAAATGGACGCCTTTTTGAAATCGCGCGAAGAAACCGCGGCGCTTGCGCGTGAAGTGTGCCGTAATTTGGGCATTTACGTGGAAATTATCGACCCCGTAGTTGCCAATTACGTTGCCCCTTGGCTTTCCATGGGGTACGAAGGGCAGGCAATTTCCTTCCTTTCGCGTTACGCGTTCAAAAAAGGCAAGCGCAGTTTGGAAGCCTTGGATGAAACGGTGCGTTCCCTTTACGAAAAAGGGGTGGTTGCCACGGGCGCAATCGTTGCGCGTATGGAAGAAAACGCCGCCACCGAAAAATCCATCGGTGAAATCTTCAAAATTTTGGGGATTGAACGCCGCGTAACGGGGCAAGACCGCGCGCAATTTAGCGTTTGGAAGGAACAATGGGGTTTTTCGGAGGAAATGATTGCCTTTGCCGCCAAGCAAGCGGCGGGGAAAAACGGCCCCATCCCCTATATGAACGCGGTGCTATCCTCCCTGAAAAACGAAAACGTTTACACGGTGGAAGAAGCGGAAAAACGCAAACCTACCCTACCCACTCCTTCGGCAAAACCCACCCAGCCTTCGTTTGGTCAACGCTCGTACACCGAAACGGATTTGGAACGCCTTTTGCATTTTGACGGCGAACTTTTATAAGGATAAAAAAGATGAAATATCAAGATATCGAACGGTACTACGCGGAAGTGCGAAAAAAGCACCAAGCGCGCCGTAATTATCACCTAGAAAAAGCGAACGGGGACGCGGAATTTAAGGAACTGAACAAGCAAAAAACCGCCCTTTCTTTGCGGCTTTACCGCGCGCAATTTGAAGAGGACGAACCGCTTATTTCTTCACTTAGTGAAGAACTTTCGGTTTTATCCCAAAAAATCGCCCTTCGTTTAACCGCTTTGGGAATAGAAGCAAAGGACCTACTTCCCACCTACGATTGCCCCCTTTGTAAGGACACGGGCTACGTGATGGAAAAGCCTTGTTCCTGCTTTGAAAAAGCGCGTAAAATCTTATTGAAAAAGGAGGGGGTTTCCAAGGATTTCCTTCCCTTTTACGAAGAAGAAAACATCCCCAATCCCCACCTAAAACAAATTGCGAATTCGGTGCGCGCGTACGCCCAAAAATTCCCCCAAACCGAACTGAAAACCTTGGTGTTTACGGGGCAAACGGGAACGGGCAAAACCCGATTGATGCAAGCGTACGTAAAAACCGCCGAAGAAAAGGGGTATTCGGTATTATATTTTACCGCAAGCGAACTGGTTAGCGAGTTTTTGAATTACCATACGGGCAAACTTTCCGAACGCGGAAATTTGATGGAACGGCTACTGACTTGCGACCTTTTGGCGATTGACGATTTGGGCACCGAACCCATGCTGAAAAACGTAACCAAAGAATATCTTTTTAGCGTGCTTTCCACCCGCGCCATCCGCAGTAAGCATACCGCGCTTACCACCAATTTATCCCTTGCCGAAGTGCTTTCCCGCTACGAAGAACGCATCTTTTCCCGCCTTTCGGAAAAGGGAAAAGCCAAGTGGATTTCCTTTCAAGGTATTCCCGATTTGCGCTTAAATTAAGGAATAGAACACGAAAAAACCGACCTAAAACATAGGTCGGTTTTCTTTTTTCTTATGCGGTTTTCCCTAAAGGGAAAGCGGTTATCTTGCCCATTCCCTGTTTAGAACAAGACGGCGGTTAATTAAGAACGCTTTTAAGAATTCGATATTCTTTTTGGTTAGTTCCTCATCAATGGAATCGTACCACAAAACTTGGTTTGCGCGCAAGGATTCGGCAGTTTCCATCGCCATTCTATCTATCAAATCAACGGCGGAATTCAAAGCGTAGATACCGTAATCGTTCCAGCGGTCTTTCACCATTTGATAATATTCGGGCATCCAACGAACCGCGCTAAAGCAAATGTTGGAATAGTTTAACGTATCCGTTACTTCGAAATAATCGTTGGGGGCAGAATCCCAAGGCACGTTTAGCGACCAATCGTAATCCCAAATGGGCCCAAAGTTAATTTTGCCGTTTTCCGCCGCCACGTCCGAAGTGTTGGTGTAATATAAATTGAAGGATTTTTGGTGATGATCGCGCTGCCCCATCACTTCGTCCACGATTAAGTAGTCGATTAAGGTGTTCACGTTCGTTTCCGCGTCAATCCAAGCTTTGTTTTTATCTTCAAATGCTTGGAATAAAGCGGTGGTATAAGTTTTTAACTGACTCATAAAACTAGCAAACTGCTCGTCCGAAGGGAATTCCCCCTTTTCGGGATATTTCAATTCGAAATAGCGCACGAAGCCCGAAGCAAGTTGTACCTTAAAGTACGTTTCGTCCTCCACCGCGTTGGGTTCGGCTATCGGGTCGGGGGGCTCTGCCCCTTCCATACCGATAAAGAAATTATAATCCTTTAAGTCGGTCATATCCTCGGTAATTTCGTCCATTTCAATATCCATTCTACCGGGGTTTTCTTGCACTTGTTCGCACAGCGTGTAAAGCCCGTTATACTTGCCGTTCAGATACACGTTTACCTTGTGCATAGTGGGAATAAAGGTGTAGGAAGGCAGTTGTTTTGCAAACGCCATCGCCACCGTGTTGTTTAAGGAAGAAGGATCTAAAAATTCCGCAAGAAGCACCCAACTTTTCGCGGGGTCTAACCCAAATAAGGATTGTTTTTTATCAAATTTAATGCGATAGGGCTTTTTGGGTTGCCAACGGGTGGAATTCCCACGCAAGCGGATACCAGCCACCGCATCGTGAATTTCGCTACCGCAATTTACTACGCTTACGATTGCATCCACGTAATCTTCGTTAGAAGTGATTGCCACCCCCGCCGTATCAATATCAACTACGGGTAAATCGGTTAACGCGTAATCCCATTTTGCGGTTAAAATCATATCCTCGGTTACTACCGAACCGTTAAATAGCCAGGGTTCGTCTTCGTAATACCAACCGCCGAACAAGTATCCATCGCGCTTGGGCTGGGTTTCGGGCATAAGCACCTTTCCGCCGTAAGTAGCCTTTTGCGAAAAATATTCTTCCCCGTTCGCAGGATCGAAAGTGATGGAAACTTCGGTAGCGTTAGCAAGACCGCCCGTCATCAATAACTGTAACCACTCTTCTTCCGTACCCGTGTAGTTATACTTTCTTTTGTATATGTCGTACGCGGATTCCCCTTGCGCGCCACGGATGTTTCCAAATTCCAAACTTTGCCCGTTGGTCAGTTCCACGGTCAATTCGTAATCGTTTAAAATCACGTCCGCAATCCCTACGCCCGCGCTACCGTCCATACCGTTGGTTACGGTAAAGGTTACCGAGGACGCGTCGGATAAATTGACGCTATACGTATCCACCTTTCCTACCGTGGAAATTTTCGTAATGGAAACGATGCCCACCCCGGGGGTTCCGGGAACGCCACTAGGACCGGGAACACCAGGTACGCCCGAAGGACCGATTTCCCCGGGTGCGCCCACCACTTTTCCCACGTTTACGGGTTCGCCTTTGGAAAAAGTAAGCACCAACTCGCCGTCCTCGTTAATTTCCGCGCCCGTAATACTGTTACCGTCCGTGCCGTTCACCCCGTCCGTGCCGTTGGTTACGGTAAACGCGGTGGTCGTTCCGTCCGTCAACGTAACGGTGTAGGTATCCACATTACCTTCGGTTGCGGTTTTTTGTATGCTTTGAATCCCAGCCGATGCTTGCGGCGGATCTCCGACCCGTTCGCAAGCGGTTAGACATAACGAAGCGAAAATTAAACAAGCCGAAAAAAGTACGAGTAACGTCTTTCTCATAGATTTTTCTCCTTTTTACGGAAATTCCGTAATTTTTTTCGTTTATCATACCATACGAAAGGTTGCTTGTCAATACCCCCCTTGAAAAAACTGCCTTGCCTTGCGTTTATTTTCTTCCCTTTTCACATTTTTTGGGGGAAGGATTTTTTATGGCTTTTCTTTCTTTTCTACGCGTTTTTCGGGCGAATAAAACCCCCGTTTTTCTTTTTTACATTGTAAAAAAGAGCGTACCGAAAGAAACATCAAAAACGCGCCGAACGCCCTTTTTAACGCGGGGTTTGGCAACGCCTTTGCAAGCGTTGCGCCAAGCACCGAAAACACCGCCCCCGAAAACAGCATGGGAAGGGCGGTTTTATATTGCACCAACCCGTTTTTGGTATGCACCGCCAAAGCCACGGCCGCCATGGGCAAAAAGGCGATTAAATTCACCGCTTGCGCTTGCTTTTGGGGTAACGAAAAAAACAGGGAAAGCAAGGGAATTAACAGCGTTCCGCCCCCCATACCCATACCGCCTAAAAGTCCGCCCCAAAACCCCGTTAAAACGTATAAAACTTGCATTTTCTCCCCCTAAAACAACAGTAAATATA
>JAZUCI010000086.1:0-19241 GCA_045639045.1 Christensenellaceae bacterium | reverse complement strand
GCTACGATCCGACTTCGCTTGTGGCAACGGTTAAAAAATTAACCGCCGCTTGCAACAAAACGGAAATTGCAGGCATTGGCGTTGCGGGGCAAATGCACGGATTAGTGACCTTAGACGAAGCGAACGAGGTAATTCGCCCTTGCATTTTATGGAATGACGGCAGAAGCGAAAAGCAAACCGCGTTTTTGAACGAGAAAATTGGCAAAGACAAGTTGAAAGGGTGGACGGGCAACGTTGCATTCCCCGGATTTACCGCGCCTAAGGTTTTATGGATGAAGGAAAACGAAGGGGAAAACTTTGCGAAAATTCGCAAGATTTTACTGCCTAAAGACTATTTGAATTTCCGTTTGACGGGGAATTTCACCACCGATTTATCCGATGCGGCGGGCATGCTGTTTTTAGACGTGAAAAACGGATGCTGGTCAAAAGATATGTGCAACATTTGCGGAATTACCGAAGAAACCCTTCCCCAACTGTTAAAGGGCTACGAAACCGCAGGATATTTAACCGAGGGGGCGGCGGAAGCGTTAGGGCTTCCCCAAGGAATTCCCGTTGCGGCGGGCGCGGGGGATAACGCGGGGGCGGCGATAGGCACCCTTCTTCCCGAAAAGCACAGGGCAAACATTTCGCTTGGTACTTCGGGAACGGTTTTCTTGCCTTGCGAAACGTTTTTAGAAGTTCCCGCAGATGGAATTCACAATTTTAGGCACGCGGACGGCAATTATCACCTTATGGCTTGCATCCTTTCGGCGGCTTCGTGCAACGAGTGGTTTTGCAAGGATATTTTACAAACCGAAGATTACGCGGGCGAACAATCGGAAATTACCGCGGCGGATTTGGGAAACAATCACGTATTCTTCCTACCCTACCTGATGGGGGAACGTAGCCCCATGAACGACGTAAACGCGCGTGGCGTTTTCTTTGGACTTCGTAGGGACACCAAGCGCGAAGATATGACGCTTGCCGTTTTGGAGGGGGTTGCCTTCGCCCTAAAAGAAAACTTGGAAATTATGAAAGGTTGCGGTATTGCAATCAACCGCTGTACCCTTTGCGGGGGCGGGGCGAAATCCCACCTATGGCAAAGCGTTCTTGCCAACGTATTAAACCTACCCATGGATTTGCCGATTTGTGAAGAAGGCCCTTCGTACGGGGCGGCAATTTTGGCGATGGTTTCCGCAGGCGCTTTCAAAGGCGTAAGCGAAGCAACCGAAAAGTTCTTAAAAACCAAAGAAAGCGTATTGCCCGATAGCGAAATTTCGAGTAGATACGAAGAAAAATATCAACAATTTAAGAAAATTTATCCTGCATTAAAAAACGTATTTTAAGGAGAGAAAAAAAATGAAAAACTATTTTGAAAATTTACCCCAAATTCAGTATGAAGGCGCGCAAAGCAAAAATCCCCTTTCTTTTAAGTATTACGACCCCGAACGCGTAGTTTTGGGTAAGCCCATGAAAGAACATTTGCCCTTTGCTATGGCTTGGTGGCACAACCTTTGCGCGGAAGGCGCGGATATGTTTGGGCGCGGAACGACGGATAAATCCTTTGGCGCTACCCCCGCAACCATGGAACACGCGAAAGCAAAGGTAGACGTAGGCTTTGCTTTTATGCAAAAATTAGGCATCCCCTACTTCTGCTTTCACGACGTAGATTTGGTTCCCGAAGCGGACGATATTAAGGAAACCAACCACCGTTTGGATGAAATTACCGATTATATTTTAGTAAAAATGAAGGAAACGGGTATCCGTTGCCTGTGGGGCACGGCAAACATGTTCTCTAATCCCCGTTATATGAGTGGCGCGGGCAGCACTTGCAGCGCGGAAGTTTACTGCTTTGCGGCGGCGCAAACCAAAAAAGCGTTGGAACTGACCGTAAAACTCGGCGGTAAGGGTTACGTTTTTTGGGGTGGCCGCGAAGGGTACGAAACCCTTTTGAACACGGATATGCTGTTGGAAGAAAAAAATATCGCTAACCTGATGCGTATGGCGGTAGAATACGGCCGTTCCATCGGCTTTACGGGTGATTTTTACATTGAACCCAAGCCCAAGGAACCCATGAAGCACCAATACGAT
Organism: Christensenellaceae bacterium; assembly: GCA_045639045.1. Classification (GTDB taxonomy): domain Bacteria; phylum Bacillota; class Clostridia; order Christensenellales; family Borkfalkiaceae; genus SIG402. Next base: position 17,171 of record JAZUCI010000086.1, on the reverse strand, counting down.
TTCGACGCGGCAACCGCCATCGGCTTCTTAAGAAAATACGGCTTGGATAAAGACTTTAAAATGAACATTGAAGCGAACCACGCTACCCTTGCGGGGCATACCTTCCAACACGAACTTAGGGTTTCCGCAATTAACGGCATGTTAGGTTCTATCGACGCAAACCAAGGGGATTTATTGCTTGGTTGGGATACGGACGAATTCCCCTCTAACGTATACGACGCAACCCTTTGCATGTACGAAGTTTTGAAGGCGGGCGGCCTTACGGGTGGCTTTAACTTTGATGCGAAAACTCGCCGCCCCAGCAACACGTTTGAAGATATGTTGTACGGCTATATTTTGGGTATGGATACCTTTGCTTTGGGGCTTTTGAACGCAGCGGCTATGATAGAGGACGGCAGAATTGACGACTTTATCAAGCAAAAATACGCTACCTTCTATACCACCGAAATGGGCAAAAAAATCGTAAGCGGAAGGACCTCCTTAACAGAACTTGCCGCTTACGCCGAAGAAAAAGGCAGCACCAAAGAACCGATAAGCGGCGCGCAAGAAAACTTACAAAGCGTTATGAACGCCGTAATGTTTGGCGCGAAATAAACATAATTTTAAAAATTTTTAAAACGCGAAAACTAAAAAAAATTACATCAAAAAAAGCCCTACTGAAGTAGGGCTTTTCTTCTTGTTTTTTATTCCATATTTTCGGGGTATTCGCCACGGGTGGTTAACGCCGATAGGGCATCGATTACCGCTTGCTTGTCCTCGGCATAAGTTACGCCAAACCAAGTATCTTGGGTTTTAAGCATTTGTACCTTTACCGCGCCTTTTTTAATTTGCCCGTCGATAAAGGTGGGCAGTAAAAATTCCGCCTTGATATCCCCTTCGGGAACGCCGGCAAGGAAGTTTGCAAAGCCTTGGTTTAGGTCTTGCATCACGGTGGGTTGTAAACCCCACATATTCATGGAAACTACGCTGTTTTCATCCAATGCTTCTTCCCCGTTTTCGGTTTGCACGGCCGCGCCCACGGGGGTTTTTATAATCCCCTTGGTTTCCTTAACGGTTACAAGTTCCCCCTTTTCGTTAACCGAAACGATACCGCGGGTAACCGCGCCGTTTTCAGATAAGGTATTTTTTAAGATAAAGCCCGCCATACAGCAGTTTTCGCTTTCCCCGTAATGCGAAATTAAATATTCGTACACCTTTTGAAAGGCGGTTTTTCCGTAGTAATCGTCCGCGTTAATTACCGCAAACGGCTCGTTCACAACGCCGCGCGCCGCCAAAACGGCTTGCCCGGTACCCCAAGGCTTGGTTCTATCCGCGGGGGTTACGAAAGGCGCGGGAAGATCGTCCTTTTCCTGAAAACAGTATTCCACGCGTACCTTTTTCGCTACGCGATCCCCTATCATTTCCTTAAAATCCTGCTCGATATCCCTGCGGATAACGAATACAATCTTATTAAAGCCCGCTTGCAATGCGTCGTAAATGGAATAATCGATAATCAACTGCCCCGTGGGACCCACGCGTTGCAGTTGCTTTACCCCTCCGCCAAATCTGGAGCCGATACCCGCTGCCATAATTACCAATGATACGTCCTTTTTCGTTTGCATAACCGTTTTTCCTTTATTCTTTTTTCTTTGTAATTTGGCGGGAACGCCCAATTACGAAGCTACCGTTTGGCACCGCGTCGGTAACCGTGGTACCTGCGGCGATAAACGAATTTTCACCCACCCTTACGGGAGCGATTAAATTTACGTTACAACCCAAAAAACAGTTTTTTTCCACCACCGTTTTTTGTTTTTCTTTTCCGTTATAGTTGGCAAACACTACCCCGCAACCCACGTTAGTATTTTCGCCGATTTCCGCATCCCCAACGTAAGTGTGATGCGCTATTTTTACGCCTTTGCCTATTTGCGAATTCTTCACTTCCACGAAATTGCCGATTTTGGCGTTTGCGCCAACGGTTGCGCCTTTTCTTAAACGGGCAAAGGGACCGACGGTTGCGTACCTATCAATTTCTGCGCCTTCGCTAACGGTATAGGTTAGGGTTGCGCCCTCCCCCACCACGGTATTTGAAAGCACGTTCCCGGGAAACAGTACCGCGTTTTTACAAATTTGCGTGCTACCCAAAAGGTAGTTATTAGGATAAATTACCGCGCCTTCTTCCACCTTTACGCCGTATTCAACGTATAAAGATTGCGGATCGTATATCAAAGCCCCTTGCGATTGCAAAAAAGCAACGCGCTCCTCCAACGCGCGGCGGAGGTAATAGGCGTACGTAGTAGGGGTAAAACCGTCGGGATAGGCGGTAACGCGATGGGCTTGCGCAGAGGAATATAAAGCAAAAACCCCCGCTTTTTCATACGGTTTTCCTTGCGAAAGGTTGGTTAGCGCGGTAGAAACGCGCGCAGTTTCCGCCAAGGGATAATCATCCCGAATTAAAACGCACGGGTAAGAAAGTTCTTTTAGCGTGCGAACGGTTAACGCCGAAGGAAAGCGCAGGCGCAAAAGTTCCGCGCCGAGTAATCCAAGTAGTTTTACGCTTCCCGCATAGGCCGTTGCGCCCGATAAAATAAATAACCGCATATTTGCCCCCTTGCGCCCCGTTTTCCGCGGTATAATATATGCGCGAAGGGTTTTATTTATGCTTTAAGCATTATAGCACATACGCGCGTACGTGTAAACCCCTTTTTCAAAAAAAGAAAAGAAACGGGCGAATTTTCGCCCGTTTCCACCTTTTTAATCATTTAAAATTATAATTGAGGACCAGCCTTAACCAAAGCCTTACCAGCATCGTTGCCCGTGTACTTATCAAAGTTCTTAACGAATCTTGCAGCAAGGTCTTTTGCCTTTTCTTCCCAAATTGCGGGATCTGCGTAAGTGTTGCGGGGGTCTAAAATGTTGGTATCTACACCGGGAAGCGCGGTGGGAACAGCCAAGTTGAAGTAAGGAACGTTTTTGGTTTCCGCTTTCAAAATGGAGCCATCCAAAATCGCGTCGATAATACCGCGGGTATCTTTAATGGATATACGTTTGCCCGTACCGTTCCAACCCGTGTTTACAAGGTAAGCCTTGGCGCCGCTCTTTTCCATTTTCTTAACCAATTCTTCCGCATACTTGGTGGGGTGCAGTTCAAGGAACGCTTGACCAAAGCAAGCAGAGAAGGTGGGGGTAGGTTCGGTAATACCGCGTTCGGTACCCGCAAGCTTAGAAGTGAAGCCCGAAAGGAAGTAGTATTGCGCTTGTTCGGGGGTTAAAACCGAAACGGGGGGAAGAACGCCGAACGCATCCGCCGAAAGGAAGATTACGTTTTTCGCATCGGGAGCAGCCGATACGGGGCGAACGATTTTTTCAATGTGGTCAATGGGGTAAGAAACGCGGGTATTTTCGGTAACCGAACCGTCTGCAAAGTCGCAAACGCCGTTAGCGTCTACCGTAACGTTTTCCAAAAGCGCGTTGCGCTTGATTGCTTTATAGATATCGGGTTCGGATTCTTTATCCAAGTTGATAACCTTTGCGTAGCAACCGCCTTCAAAGTTAAATACGCCGTTATCGTCCCAGCCGTGTTCGTCGTCCCCAATTAATAAACGCTTGGGATCGGTGGAAAGGGTGGTTTTACCCGTACCCGAAAGGCCGAAGAACAGCGCGGTGTTTTCACCGTTCATATCCGTGTTAGCCGAGCAGTGCATGGAAGCCATGCCGTTTAAGGGCAAGTAGTAGTTCATCATGGAGAACATACCCTTTTTCATTTCACCGCCGTACCAAGTGTTCAAAATAACTTGTTCGCGAGAAGTGATGTTGAATACGACTGCGGTTTCGCTGTTTAAGCCAAGTTCTTTATAGTTTTCTACCTTCGCCTTAGAAGCGTTGTAGCAAACGAAGTCGGGCTTGAAATTTTCCAATTCTTCCTTGGTGGGAGCAATGAACATATTCTTAACGAAATGCGCTTGCCAAGCTACTTCCATAATGAAGCGGATTGCCATGCGGCTATCCTTGTTGGTGCCGCAGAATACGTCCATAACGTACAACTTTTTACCGCAAAGTTCGTTGATTGCAAGTTCTTTTACGGTTTTCCAGGTTTCTTCCGAGCAGGGATGGTTATCGTTTTTGAACGCGTCCGAAGTCCACCAAACGGTATCCTTGGAGTTTTCGTCCATAACGATGAACTTATCTTTGGGGGAACGGCCGGTATAAATACCCGTCATAACGTTTACTGCCCCAAGTTCGGTTTCTTGCCCCTTTTCGTAGCCCGTTAAAGCGGGATCGGTTTCCGCAACGAACAATTCTTCAAAGGAGGGGTTGTGTACAACTTCGGTTGCGCCCGTAATGCCGTACTTTGTTAAATCTAATTTTTCCATATTTTTACACCTCTTGATGTTTTTTACGAAACGCTTTGCTTTCGTTTATTATTGTATGGCGTGAGCGAAAGATGGGATAACACATGTTTCCGCAAATTTCCCCTTATCCATTTTAGCATAAGATTAGTTAAATTGCAAGCGTTTTTTTATGATATACGCCTTGTTTTTTATCATATGCGCGTATTTTTTTACGCGCGCGCTTTTTTATTTGTTTATTAGGGCGCAAAAAAAGTGGAGCGATACGCCCCACTTTAATTCTTTCGTTATTTTGCTTGTTTCTTTTCTGCTTTCGCTTGTTTTTTCGCCATCTTTTCCGCTTGCTTTTTGGCTTTCTTTTCCGCTTTCGCCTTTTTGCGGCGTTCGGCAGGATTAATCGGCTCGGGCAGTTCCAAGGGATTATTTAACACCGAAGGATCTTGCAAAATCTTTTTGAACAAGCGCAAGGATTTGGCAAAATAGAAGCCGTCGCAAACGCGTTCGTCCATCGTAACGCCCAGTTTTACCGTTTTTGCTACTTCCACACGGGAATTATCCACAACCACGGGGGTCATTTTTTCCTTCCCCATCGATACGAATAAACCGCAAGTACCGAAATCGTAAATGTGATGGAAAATGGCGTCTTGCTTAATGGATTTTAAGTTCGTAAAGTAAACGCCCGTATGGAAGGGACTTGCTTCGATTAACCATTTGGGAAGCAGTTCCCAGCGATCCAATAACTTGATGATACCTAGCGCAAACTTAAACATAAAGCCGGGCATTGCACCAAGCAACTTCGCCGCAAATTCGGTGCCGTTGCCATCCTGCTTTTTTAAGTTTTCCTTTAACGCTTTATCGATAATTTCCTTCACTTCGTAAATGCTTTCGGTACCGTTGAAATGCAGTTTAATTAAACATTCTTCCCCCGTATCCGAAAGTTCCTTTTTTACGGTGATGGAAACGGTAATATCGTTACGTTGGTATAACTTACAGTTTACGATAAAACGGTTCATCATAGGGCGCAAAGCGTAAAGGCGAACGATAGCGGCAATCATTACGTGCATATACGTAAAGGTTACGCCGTGTTCCTTGGATTGCTGTTTAATATACGCATCCAACGCTTCGGTGGAAAAACTTTCTTCCATCATATTTAGCGCGTCGTAACGACGTGGCATAAAATACGGCGTTGCTTTGGCTATGGGGTCCAAACCGCGAACCAACTCGCCGTCCTTTCTTTTTCCGAACATCTCTTTCTCCCAAAAGATTTTTTCTTACTTATAGTGTACAATATTTATGAAAGAAAAAGCAAGCGTTTCGCAAAATATTATGATATTTTTTGTTAAAAACCCTTTACAAACGGTGTTTTTCGCGTAAAAACGGGTGGACAAAAGGTCAATTTCCCCCTTAATCCACCCGTTATTCGGTTAAATATGCATTTTTACTAATCTGCGTTTAGGATAGCGATTGCAATACCGAAACGTATTCGTAAACCGCGCGCACCGCGCCGTGATAGTTATGTTCTTCGTAGTTTCCGCATTGCTTTTTCTTGGTGCCGGGCACTTCGGTAAGTTTTAAACAACCTTGCAAGCACTTTTTGGTAAAGGCAAGGGCTTCTTCCTTTTCCACACCGAAAAGGAGAAGATAAAACCCCGTTCGGCAACCCATGGGCCCGAAATACACTACCTTATCTTGTAATTCGGAATTGCGGGCTACCGAAGCAAACATATGCTCGATAGAATGCATTACCGCGGTATCCAAATACTCCCCGCCGTTGGGGGTGCGAAATCTTAAATCGTAGGTATAAACGCCGTTGGCTTCCCCAATTAGGTAAAAGCCCTTTTTCATAATATCGTGATTTAATTTAAAAGAAGGGATGTCTTTCATTTTTATCTCCTTATACTTCGTTAGAAGCGGTTATTTCTTCATTTCGTAAATTTTTACGTTTTCCGCGGGAAGGATTCCTTCCAGCTCGCTATGAAGCGCAAGGCAATCGCGCACGGTAAATTTGGGTTGATACAACCTTCCTTCACACTTAATTTTTACGGGCAAATCCCCTGGGTACGCTTCTAAAATTTCCAAAACTTCGTCCATTTTATAGGGCGCGTCATCGGGAATTAAGATGGCGAGAGCCAAACCGCCGCCACTATGCTTTTGCGCTTCCGCCTCCCCTTCTTCCTGCACCTTTGCAATGCGTTCAATCATAATGGAAGGCTCGCGATCCCTTAATTGCAGTTTCCCCGAAAGTTGCACGATGGTATCCGGTTCGATTTCGTTTTTGAACTTATCGTAAACCTTGGGGAAGGCTACGCATTCTACCGAGCCGTATAAATCTTCCACTTGCAATACCGCCATGGCGGACCCCGATTTGGTTACCACCTTTTTTACCGCGGTGATAATACCGCCGTAGGTAACGAAGGCGCCGTCCTGCACCGAACGGTATTCTCTATCCCCCGTTTCCTCGTCCTCGGTATAATCAAGTAGCATAGAAGCGTTGAAGTTATTGCTCTTCAGTTTATCCGCGTAGCCCGATAAGGGATGCCCCGAAATATACACGCCGCACACTTCTTTTTCGTGCATTAGGCGGTCCTTTAAGTTGTATTCCCTTAAGGGGGGATACGGGATGGCAATGGTATCGTCTATCACGCTACCGAAAAAGCTCATTTGCGCGTCCGCTTTTTGGCGAGCAATGGAAATTGCCTTGGCAAAAATCTCCTCGTAAACGCCCACGAGTACGGCGCGGGCAATACCGAAGCAATCAAACGCGCCTGCGTAAATTAAGTTTTCAATTTGGCGTTTATTTAAACGTTCGGCGCTGCGCGTTGCGAAGTTTTCAAAGGAAGTGAATTCCCCGTTCTTTTCGCGTTCGGCAACAAGTTCTTCCACCGCAAGAACGCCTACGCCCTTTACCGCGCCCAAACCGAAACGGATTTTACCGTTTTTAACGGTAAAGTACGCGCCCGACTTGTTGATATCGGGGGGCAACACCTCAATTTTTTCTTCCTTCGCGTAAGTTACGTAGTTTTGAATTTCTTCGCTGTTCGTGATGCGGTTGTTGAGTACTGCGGTTAAAAACTCGGGTTCGTAATAGGTTTTCAGGTAAGCGGTTTGGTAGGTTACGAAGGAGTACGCCGCCGCGTGCGATTTGTTAAACGCGTACTTTGCAAAGCTTTCCATTTCCGCCCAAATGGATAGGGCTACGTCCTCGGGCACGCCCCGTTTTACGCAACCTTCAATGGCGGTACTGATTCTGCCGTGATCTTCGGTTTGCGGTTTTCCGTGAAGGAATACCTGCTTTTCCTTGATCATATCGTCTACCTTTTTCTTACCCATCATACGGCGTACCATATCCGCTTGGCCAAGGGTGTATCCCGCAAGGGATTGCACGATTTTCATAACCTGTTCTTGGTACACGATACAGCCGTAGGTTTGCTTAATGATAGGCTCTAACAAGGGGTGCGCGTAGGTAACCTTTTCGGGATGGTGCTTATTTTCCACGAAACGGCCGATGCTATCCATGGGGCCTGGGCGGTAAAGGGATACCGCTGCGATAATATCTTCCAAACAGGTGGGGCGCAGTTTCTTCAAAAAGTCCTGAAAGCCCCCCGATTCAATTTGGAAGATGGCTTTGGTGTTCCCCGTGGAAATTAGTTCGTACACCTTTGCGTCGTCGTACGTGCATTTGGAAAAATCAATGGTTACGCCGTGGTTTTCCTTTACGTAATCCACGCACATCTTGATATCGGATAAGTTTCGCAAGCCTAAAAAGTCCATTTTTAGGAAGCCGAGGTGTTCCAGTTCCACCCCCGTATACTGCGTGGTGATATCCTCATCGTTACGGGATAGGGGCATATGGTGATCCAATATATCGTGCCCGATAATTACCCCGCAAGCGTGCGTACTGGACTGACGGGGCATATCCTCCAACTTCATAGCGATATCTACTACTTTTTTGATTTCTTCGCTACTTTCGTACAGTTCCCTAAGTTCGGGCACCGTGTAGTCAATACCGTAATCCTTTGCGCCTTCCTTTGGCTTATAGAAGCCAAACACCTTCATAATAATGTTGGGGCGGGTGATGGCGATGCTTTCCCCCTTAAAGTTGATTTTATTGGGGATCGCTTTAGTAATTTTATCTAATTCCGCGTAAGGCAATTTTAATACGCGGCCTACGTCCTTAATCGCGTTTTTCGCCGCCATCGTACCGAAGGTAATAATTTTGGCAACGCGGTTTTCCCCGTATTTACGGCGGACGTAATCGATAACTTCCTGACGGCGGGAATCTTCAAAGTCAATATCAAAGTCGGGCGCGGAAACGCGTTCGCTGTTTAAGAAGCGTTCAAAGTACAAATCGTATTTTAGGGGGTCTACGTCCGTAATCCCCGTTAGGTACGCTACCAGAGAACCTGCGCCCGAGCCGCGACCGGGACCAACCGAAATACCCATTTCGCGCGCGGCGTTGATGTAATCCCAAACGATTAGGAAGTATTCCACGTACCCCTGCTTTTCAATTACCGCAAGTTCCTCTTCTATACGGGCGCGAATTTCGGGGGTTTCCGCCCCGTATTTTCTAGCAATTCCTTGGTTGATTAAATCGCGGATATAATCCACGGGGGTTTGCCCCGTTACGGGCTCGTATCTGGGGAATTTATATTTGCCGTATTCAAAAGCAAAGTTGCACTTTTCCGCAATTTCCAGCGTGTTATCAATCGCTTCTGGGTCTGCGGGGAACAGTTCGCGCATCTCCTCTTCCGTTTTCATATAGAATTCGTCGTTGGGGAAACGCATACGGCTGGGATCGTCGTAATTGGTGCGCGTTTGCACGCACAAAAGTACGTCGTGCGCTAACGCATCCTCCTTATCGATATAGTGCATATCGTTGGTAACGACTTTTTTAATATTGTATTTTTCAGCGTAGGTGCGAAGAATTCGGTTTGTGAAAATTTCTTCTTCCATACCGTGGTTTTGGAGTTCCAAGTAAAAATCATCCCCAAATTCTTCCTTAAAACGGCAAACCAAGGCTTCCGCCTTTTTATAATCGTGGTTTAAGATGGCTTGGGGAATATCCCCCGCGATACACGCGGAAAGGCAAATTAACCCTTCCTTATGCCGAAAAAGGGTTTCTAAATCAATACGGGGTTTATAGTAAAACCCGTCGCGAAAGGCAATGGCGTTGAGAAGGGATATGTTTTTATACCCCGTTTCGTTTTTAACGAGCAACACCAAGTGGCGCAGTTTTTGCTTACTGCTTTTATCCGTAATATCGTCGCAAACGTAAAATTCGGTACCCAAAATGGGTTTTACTTTACTACCTTTAGCGGTACACGCGTCAAAAAAAGCAACCGCGCCGTACATATTGCCGTGGTCGGTAATGGCTAAAGCAGGCATATTTAGTTCGTTAGCGCGTTTTACCGCCGCAGAAATACGGGCTGCCCCGTCTAACATGCTGTATTCGGTATGCACGTGCAAATGGACGAAATTACTCATATTTTTACCCTTTTCTTTTCCCTTTTAGGGATATTTACGCCCTGCAAAGTAGCAGGGCGCGTAGATGGTTGATTATGATACTTAGTTCTTGTTGCCGTGGATGGGCGCGGGAATTCTACCACCGCGGTGAATAAAGCGGCTTGCATCCCCTTTAGAAGTTGCCATAATGGGCGCTTCGCCAAGTAATCCACCGAAGGAAACCGAATCCCCCACGGTTTTGCCGGGAACGGGAATTACGCGTACGGCGGTGGTTTTGTTATTTACCATACCGATAGCGGCTTCATCCGCAATCAACGCGGCAATGGTTTCCCAAGTGGTATCCCCGGGAACGGCAACCATATCAATACCAACCGAGCAAACGGCGGTCATCGCTTCTAACTTGGAAAGGGTTAAGAATCCGTCTGCCGCGGCGTTAATCATACCGATATCTTCGCTTACGGGAATAAACGCGCCGGATAATCCGCCAACGTGCGAACTTGCCATAGTACCGCCCTTTTTCACCGCGTCGTTAAGTAGCGCAAGGCAAGCGGTAGTACCGTGCGTACCCACGTTGGAAAGCCCCATTTCTTCCAAAATGTGCCCAACGCTATCCCCAACCACGGGGGTGGGCGCCAAACTTAAATCCACGATACCGAAGGAAGCGTTTAAGCGTTTTGCCGCTTGGGTTGCAATCAACTGACCAACACGGGTGATTTTGAAAGCGGTTTTCTTAACGATTTCCGCAATTTCGGTCATATTCGCGTCGGGCGCGGATTTTAAGGCGTGGCTAACAACACCGGGGCCCGAAACGCCCACGTTGATAACGCAATCCCCTTCCCCAACGCCGTGGAAAGCGCCTGCCATAAAGGGGTTATCTTCTACCGCGTTGCAAAAAGCAACGAATTTAGCGCAACCGAATCCGCCGCGATCCTTGGTCAGTTCGGCGGCTTCCTTAATAATTCTACCGCAAAGCGCAACGGCATCCATATTTAAGCCCGAACGGGTGGAGCCCACGTTTACGCTGCTGCAAAGTTTATCCGTAGTGGCAAGCACTTCGGGAATACTTTTGATAAAGGATTCTTCCCACGGGGTCATACCCTTATGCACAAGCGCGGAATACCCGCCCAAAAAGTCGATGCCTACCTTTTTTGCGGCGTCGTCCAATGCTTTTGCAATCAGTTTTTCCTGACCGGGGAAATTTGCGGTGATTAAGCTTGCGGGGGTAACGGATACGCGCTTGTTTACGATGGGAACGCCGTATTCGCTAGATAAATCCTCCCCAACCTTTACGATATTTTCCGCGCGCTTGCAAATTTTATCGTAAACGGCGGTTGCGGTTTGCTTTGCATCTTGACGGATGCAATCCAAAAGGGAAATACCCATGGTAATGGTGCGCACGTCAAAGTGCTCGTCCTTTACCATTTTAACGGTTTCTAAAATTTCATAGCCCGAAATCATACTTTCACCTTAAATTTTGTGCATTGCGTTGAAAACTTCTTCGTTTTGCATGTAAATTTCTACGCCGATTTCTTTGCCAAGCGCGTGCGCTTCGGGGGCTAAATCCGTAATTTTAGCGGTGGAGCCTTCCAAATTTACAAGCATAATCATGGTGAAGTTGTTTTGTAAAACGGTTTGCGAAATATCTTCAATATTTACGCTGCGTTCTGCTAAAAACGCGCTGATTTTTGCGATAATACCGGGTTTATCCTTGCCGATTACGGTTACGATAGCCTTCATAAAAGCACCTTCCTATATTTTTCTTTTGGTATTATACCAAAAAAAAGCTTTTTACACAAGGGTTTTTTACTGATTTTATAAAAATGGTTGCCTTTTTTATTTTTTCGTGATATACTTTCCCCATATTTAGTTTTTTGGGAGGAATTCTTTCATGGATGCCACGAAGAAAAAGGAGCTAATTCGCTCGCTAAAATTTTTACTGATTTCCGCAAGCGCGGGGATTATTCAAATCGGATCCTTCACGCTAATCAATTTACTCATTAAATCCAACGCGGAATACGGGGTAAGCTACTTTATTTCCTTAATTTTATCCGTTGTTTGGAACTTTACCATTAACCGCAAATATACCTTTCAAGCCGCAAATAACGTGGGCGTTGCCATGCTTTTAGTGGGCGCGTTTTACGCGGTGTTCACCCCCCTTTCCATTTGGTGGGGCGTTGCCTTGGAAAAGGTGGGTTGGAACGACTTTTTAATTTTAGCGCTTACCATGATTGCAAACTTCGTTTTGGAATTTTTATTTACCCGCTTCGTTGTTTATAAAAATAGCGTAGACACCAACGAACGCGCAAAAGCGCAAGCCGAAAAAGAAGAAAAATAACGAAAATGAAATCGAAATAAACGAAGCCCCCGTCCAAAAAAAGCGGACGGGGGTTTTATTTGCGGTTTTCTTATATATATTTCGGCTTTTAGGTTTTTGTGGGGTTTTAGGCACCCTTTCCCTTATAGGGAAAAAGGCAATAAAACCATACCAAGAATAACCGAAAGGCCGTACAAAGCAAGCAGAATAAAAACGTTTTCCTTTAAGTTTTTATTTTGGCGGAAGAGTACGAGTAAGCCAATGCCCGAATTCACCGCAAGCCCTGCAACCATAGCGGCGAAATTCAAAATGCCGTCCTGATAGGCAGTTGCGATAACGATGCTGGATCCGCACCCGGGAATCATTCCCACCACGGGCGCAACGAACAACTGCAAAAATTTCCGTTGCCCTAAAAAGGCAATTAAGCGCCCCTCCCCAATCCAATCGGTAAGGATTTCCATAACGAAGGAAACGACGAAAATGAACGCCAAAATTTTAAGCGCGCGCAGTAAAGGATTTAGGAAATACACCTTCCAATCGGATTGCTCCACGCAATGATGTTCGTGGAACTCGTGTTCCTTTTCTTCTTCCGTAACCGCGCGTTCGCGGTGGCGGAACAGATAGTTTAATAAAAACCCTACACCCACGCCGTAAACGAACTTAATCGCCATTACGGGAAGCACTACTTTTGCAGTTTGGGGGGAAGCCAACAACACGGGGATTCCTTCGTCGCTGGTAACCAAAAATACGGTAAACAGGGTACCCAAGGCAATAACGCCCTTACCGTACAAGCCTGCCGCCATTACCGAAAAGCCGCATTCGGGGATAAGCCCCACACCCCCGGCAATTAAGGGGGCAAGTTGCCCTTCGGCTATTTTTTTGTTCCACGCTTGCACCCGTTTGCTATGTTCTACCGCTTCCAACACCAAATAGATAAGAAATAGGAAGGGAAAAAGCTTTACGGAGTGCTTTAACGCGTGCAAAAGTGCGTGTTTTAACATAATTCTCCAAAATTTTTATTGATGCTATAATGGAAAAACGGCAAATTTCCAATGAAATCTGCCGTTTTTCTGGTGCGAAGGACGGGACTTGAACCCGTACGGATATCCATACGCTCCTTAGACGTACGCGTCTGCCAATTCCGCCACCCTCGCAAGCGTGTTTAATTATACAACAAGGTTTTTGTTTTGTCAAGAAAAACGATAGTGTTTTTCGTATTTATTTTTTACCTTTTGCACTTTTTGAACGTAATTTCTTGTTTCGGGGTAAGGAATTTTACTTAAACGCTTGCCATCCGCCGAATACTTGGGGTTTTTTAACCAATCCCCCACCTTTCCTTCCCCCGCGTTATAGGCGGCAAGAATAGTTTCTTCCTCTAAAAACCGAGCGCGCAAATAAGAAAGATACCTGCAACCCGTACGGATATTATATTCGGGGTCGGTTAAGTAACTTTCCAAATAATCGTAGCCGTTGCGCTGCGCGATAAAACCCGCGGTTTGGGGCATAATTTGCATAAGCCCCACCGCCCCTTTTTTAGACACCGCTTCCGCATCAAACCCGCTTTCCGCGTAAATTACCCCAAAAATGAAAGCGGGGGAAAAGGAATTTTCCTCCGCGTACTTTTTAATGAGGTTAGCATAGCGTACGGGATATGCGCGCGATATATATGCGGGGCGCAGGGAAAGTACGCTGAAAAATAAAAATAAGACGATTAGAATTTTTTCAAAGACTTTTAAGAATTTTTGCAACTTCTTCCCGAATACGGCGAAGGAAATTTTCTTTTGTTTCGCCGTTCACGATTACAGTATGCGCGGAAAAATCCGTATTAGAATAATCAATTTGATTTTTTATGCGAAGGCGCACGTCTTCTTGGGGAATTCCGTCCCTTTGCGCGGCGGAAAGCACGCGGTCTTCTTCCCCGCGCATTATTACCCACACGCGGTCAAAATCCTTTTCCGTTTGACTTTCAAAAAGTAAGGGTACTTCCGCAAAAACCAAGGGGCTAGCCTTTTGCGCTTCGTTCATTTGCCCGTATAAATCCTGCATAATGGCGGGATGTAGGGCGGCGTTTAGTTTTTTTAGTTCCGCTTCATCCGTAAAAACGGTGGCTGCCAAGGCTTTTCTATCCACTTTGCCCCCGTTTACGGCGTGGGGAAACAAGGGCGCTAAAATTTCCGCGCCCCTTGGCCCGTTGACTAAATTCCTAGAAATTTCGTCCGCCGAAAATACGGGATATCCCATATCTTTTAATTGTTCGGTGGCAAGGGTTTTTCCACTACCAATGCCACCCGTAATTGCAATTTTCATATACTTCCTATTTCGCTTCTAACCAGTTTTGCCCTTCCCCAACTTCTACGGTTAAGGGTACGGAAAGGGAAACCACCCCTTCCATTTCTTCCTTTAGAATACGGCGAACGGCTTCTTCTTCCCGGGGGGCGGTATTCACGATGAGTTCGTCGTGTACCTGTAAAATTAGTTTGCTTTGCAAATTTTCTTTTTGAATGCGCGCGAAAACCGCAAGCATTGCCATTTTTATGATATCCGCCGCCGCGCCTTGCAAGGGCATATTCATTGCGGCGCGTTCCCCAAAGGCGCGTAAGTTTCCGTTACCTGACTTTAATTCGGGGAAATATCTTCTTCTACCCGTAAAGGTGGTTAAATACCCTTGTTCACGCGCCTTTTCCACGTTTTCGTCCATATAGGCGCGAACTTCAGGGTAAGTTGCAAAATAAGCGGCGATATAATCCTTTGCCTCCTTAACGCTGGTTTTGATATTGGCGGCAAGCCCGTATTCGCTAATGCCGTAAATCACGCCAAAGTTTACCGCTTTCGCGCTTCTGCGCATGGCGGGGGTTACTTCGCTATCCGAAACGCCGAACACGTTTGCGGCGGTAGCGGCGTGTACGTCCACCCCGCGAAGGAAGGCATCCGTAAGCCCCTTGCACCCCGAAAAGGCGGCAAGAAGCCGTAGTTCAATTTGCGAATAGTCCGCCGAAAGGATTTTTCCTTCCGCAAAACGCGAAACGAACATTTTTCGTAATACTTTCCCCTCTTCTTCCCGAACGGGGATGTTTTGCAAGTTAGGTTCGCGGCTGGAAAGCCTGCCCGTGGTGGTTACCGTTTGTAAAAAACGGCTATGCAGTTTGTTTTCCCCGTCAAGTAAGGGGGAAATACCGCTTAGGTAGGTGGAAAGCAGTTTTTGCTTTTGGCGATATTCTAAAATTAGGGGTACTACGGGGTGCTTATCCGCAAGTTCGTCTAACACTTCCTTGCCCGTAGCGTAGCCCGTTTTGGTTTTTTTGCCCTTGCCAAGTTGCAATTGTTCAAACAAAACCACGCCTAACTGTTTGGGCGAATTTAGGTTGAATTCCCCCGTGTGCGCGAAAATTTCGGACTGAATACGCGCGGTTTCCTTTTCAAATTTTACGGTTAGGGCGGAAAGGGTTTTACTATCCACCGTTACCCCGCTGCTTTCCATTTCGTATAATACGCGCATTAGGGGAAGTTCAATTTTTTCGTATAAATCTTGCATCCCTTCCGCGCAAAGTTTTTGATATAATTCGTTAAACGATTGGGTAAAGGCAAAGGCAACCGTTTCCGTAGGAAACGCATACGCTTCTATAACGTCCGAAACCTCCTCCGCCTTGCCCGTGGGCTCTACCAAATATTTTAGCACCGAATAATCGCGAACGGTTGCGTTTACCGTAACTCCGTACCGCGCGGCTCTATTCAAAAAGGTCTTGCCGTCGTAAGTTAAAATTTCGTTTTCCTTATCTAAAAGGAAATCCTTCACACCCCCGTAGATATCCCCTTCAAACGCGCCTGCATCCAATAAGGTTTCTTTCATGGGAATCACCCCTTCCACACCGTTTGCATAGAAATAGGCTTGCTTTTCGGTAGGAATAAAGGTAAGTTTTTTTGCGCCGACGAAAGCGGTTAAAATTTCGTTTGCCGAGGTAAAGGTTACGGTTTGTTTTAAGGCAACTGCTTCAATCTTCGGAACTTCGGATTCTTGCACTTTTTCTTGTGTTTCTTGGTTATTTACTTGCGCTTCTTGGGTTTGCGCGGAGTTTTCTTCCCCTTCGGTAAACAAATTTTCCTTTTTTACGAAAGTGAAAAACTGCAAGGAACGGAAGGTTTCCTTTGCCGCGGAGGGCAAAGGCATTTGAAAGGCTAAATCGTTTAAGGTAAGGGGCAAATTTACGCCCGTATCAATGGTGGCAAGGCGGTAGGAAAGGTAGGCTAAATCCTGATTTTGTTCCAATTTTTCCTTCAGTTTGCCTTTGATTGCGCCGATATTTTCGTAAACGCCGTTCAAACTTCCGTAAGTGATTAATAAATCTTTGGCGGTTTTTTCCCCAATGCCGGGAACACCGGGAATTCTATCCGAAGCATCCCCCATTAAACTTTTTAAGTCGATAATTTGGCAGGGGGTTAAACCCGTTTTTTCGGTGAAGTTTTCCGCCGTGTAATCTTCGGTTTCGTGCACACCGCGTTTGGTAAAGCATACGGTGGTGGTTTCATCCACTAGCTGAAAACTATCCTTATCCCCCGTGTAAATATCCGTGGGAAGGGAAAACCGCTTTGCCGCCGCGCCGATGATATCGTCCGCTTCTATGCCCGCTTGTTCGTACGTGCATATGCCCATAGCGTGCAACACTTCCTTCATTAAGGGAACTTGGGGTACTAAATCGTCGGGCATGGGCTTTCTACCCTGCTTATAGCCATCGTACATTTGGTGGCGGAAGGTGGGTTCTTTGCGGTCGAACGCTACGAGTAGATGCGTGGGCTTTTTTTCGCCAATCACCCTAAGCAACATATTTACGAAAGCAAAAACCGCATTGGTTGGCACCCCTTCCTTGGTTGTAAGGGGGGGCGTAGCGTAAAATGCGCGGTTTAATAGGCTGTTTCCGTCAATTAAAATTAATTTTTGCATAAGTTAATGAAAATCCTTGTGAAAAATCCTTGCTTTTTTATTTTTTTTGTGTTATAATCTACCCGTTCCTTCGCCGAAGTGGTGGAACTGGCAGACGCGCCGGACTCAAAATCCGGTGGTAGCGATACCGTGT
>JAZUCI010000085.1:0-2962 GCA_045639045.1 Christensenellaceae bacterium | reverse complement strand
AAAGGGAACCCTGGCGGGATTTTTGCCCGTCAAGGAGGTCCGTCATAGGCAATGCGAACCGCGGTGGTCCTCACGCACGCCCCGCACAACCAAAAAGAACACCCAAAGGTGTTCTTTTTGTTGGTGGATGGGGGTGGATGCCGCCATACCCTTGAAAGGGAACCCTGGCGGGATTTTTGCCCGTCAAGGTGGTCCGTCAAAGAAATAGCGAACCGCGGTGGTCCTCACGCACGCCCCATACAAGCAAAAACACCTTGCGAAAGCAAGGTGTTTTTGTTGGTGGATGGGGGTGGATTCGGACCACCGAAGTCGAAGACAACAGATTTACAGTCTGCCCCCTTTGGCCGCTCGGGAACCCATCCATATTATGGAGCTGACGAATGGAATCGAACCCTCAACCTGCTGATTACAAGTCAGCTGCTCTGCCAATTGAGCTACGCCAGCGTGATTAGGGTTAGGGCGGGGGAGTGAACTTCACAAAAACCGCCGAACATAAAAAATGGTGCCTCGGGGCGGAATCGAACCACCGACACGGGGATTTTCAGTCCCCTGCTCTACCGACTGAGCTACCGAGGCAGGTTGCTTAACCGGTAGGGTTAAGCAGGGAATAAAATTGGCGACCTGAAGGGGGCTCGAACCCCTGACCTCTAGCGTGACAGGCTAGCGTTCTAACCAACTGAACTACCAGGCCAAAACGTATATGCGAGAATTTGGTGGGCCTTCACGGACTTGAACCGCGGACCAATCGGTTATGAGCCGACCGCTCTAACCAACTGAGCTAAAGGCCCCTATCGCTTATTGGTCGGGGTGAAGAGACTCGAACTCCCGACCCCATGCTCCCAAAGCACGTGCGCTACCAAACTGCGCTACACCCCGTTAATGCGAATTTTCGCACAACGCTTAAACATATTACTATATTTTGCAAAGTTTGTCAACGATTTTTCATTGATTTTTCGGAAAATTTTTTATTTTTTATTTTCGGCAAAAAAACTAGCCTTTCGGCAAAATGTTTTAGCCTTCGCGCTTTGGGGTATGGTATGCTTGGCAGGAGCTTTAAGGAGGGGGGTATATGGAACTACGCTATCACGCAGGCGCGGACGGGCTGTATTTGTTTTTTGACGGGGAACTGGACGAGTATTCGGCGGCCTTCGTTAGGGAAAAGGTGGACGCGCTTATTTTTCAGCATTTAACCTTGCCCAAGGTGGTTTTTGATTTGGGCGGGCTTTCCTTTATGGATAGCACGGGCGTGGGCGTGATTCTTGGCAGATACAAAAAGTACGCCAAGTTTTTACGTTTTTATATCAGAAATCCTTCCCCCGCCGTTTCCCGCGTTTTGGGGATGGGCGGCATTTACGATATGATTCCCCTTTGCGGATAGGAGTGTGTTATGGAAAACCGTATGAAAATAACGATTTCCGCCCTTTCGGAAAACGAAGCCTTTGCAAGAAGCGCCGTTGCGGCGTTTTGTATTCCCCTTTCGCCCACCGTGGACGAAATTAACGAAATTAAAACCGCCGTGTCCGAAGCGGTAACCAACGCCGTTGTGCACGCTTATAAGGGCGCGCCGGGGGAAATTACCCTGACCGCGCGGTACGACGAAGGCGGCGTTTTACATATGGAAATCATAGACCAAGGCAGGGGAATCCCTTCGGTGATAGAGGCGATGCAACCCTTTTTTACCACGGGCGCCGAAGAGGAGCGCAGCGGTATGGGGTTTACCATTATGCGCACTTTTACGGATGGGTTACAGGTGTTTTCCACCCCGGGCGCGGGTACTGTGGTTCGTATGCAAAAACGGATAGGAACGGCTGCGGGAGATGTTAAGTAAAGAGGAAACGCACGCGTTGGTTGCAAAGGCAAAGGAAGGGGATAACGGGGCAAAGGAACGGCTGATTCAAGAAAATTCCCCCTTGATTAAAAGCGTAATTCGCAGATATCGGGGTAGGGGCGTGGAGTACGAGGATTTGTTTCAGATAGGCGCAATCGGGTTTTTGAAGGCGATTGCCAACTTTTCCGAAGGGTTCGGCGTAAAGTTTACCACGTACGCGGTGCCCATGATTTGCGGGGAAGTGATGCGCTTTTTAAGGGACGACGGCAGCGTAAAGGTTTCGCGCACCCTAAAGGCGTTGGCGGTGAAAATTGCCGCCTTTACCCAAGAATATCGCGCGCGTACGGGGGAAAGCCCCGCCGTGCAAGTAATTGCAAGCGAATTTAAGGTGGACGCGCAAGAAATCGTGTACGCCATTGGCAGCAGTAAACCCACCCTTTCCCTTTACCAAAAGGAAAGCGAAGAAGATAAGGGGGAACTGATTGACCGCCTTCCCGCCCAAGGGGGCGCGGAAGAAATGGTGGAACGGCTTGCCGTAAAGGATGCGGTTTCCCGTTTAACCCCGCGCGAACGGACCATCGTTTCCTTGCGCTATTTTCAGGATAAAACGCAAGCGGACGTAGCCTTGGCTTTGGGCATTTCCCAAGTGCAAGTAAGTAGGCTGGAAAGCAGTATCATTAAAAAACTGCGCGAAAGGCTAGAAGAAAAGGAAAAAGCCACGTAAAAGTAAAAAACACGCCCCAAAAGGGCGTGTTTCTTTTTATTTGTTTTGATTTTATTAAAAATCTTCTTCGGGGGGAAGGCTTCCTTTGCGCTTAATAAAGTAGGCGGTGGAAAGCACTAAGGAAACCACCAGTAAAAGGATGACTAAGGCGATAACGCCCACGTTGCTACCACGGTTTACCAAGAATTTTTCTTGCAAATAGCCGTGCGTTTGGGTGGTTACCCCGTCCTCCGTTTCGCTAACGAATACTACGGTGGCAACCCCTTCCTTCACGGAGTAAACGCGAACGCGTGATTCATCCTTCAGTTCGCAAATTTTTTGGGTACACTCTTTATCCGCGTAAAGCACGGGTGCTTCCCCGTACACCTTTTGTACGGTGCGTAGCGTGTAGCTTTGCGCTTGGGTGGGGG
>JAZUCI010000084.1:0-3923 GCA_045639045.1 Christensenellaceae bacterium | reverse complement strand
ATGCGGGGGGTGGGGTTGCCGAAACGGGGGTTTAGCGTGGTACCCTTAAAGGAAAAGGTGCCAAGCATATTGATATCGTAAATTTCCGCAAATTCGTAGCCGAAGCCAAAGGTTCCGCTTGCGGGAATTACGGGATTATCCAGCTCTATCCCAAGAAGATTCACTTTGGTATCTACCATAAGATTTCCTCCTTTTGAAGGACGGGGCCTTCCTTACAAATGCGCTTATATCCCGTTACGGTTTTGCACGAACAACCCATGCACGCGCCAAATCCGCAACCCATTCTTTCTTCAAAACTGAACTGACCCGAAGTGTTCGTTGCCTTGAATACCGCTTTTAGCATGGGCTCGGGCCCGCAAGTGTAGAAATAGGTGTAATCTACGTTTTTTAAGGCGTCCGTAACGAACCCTTTTTGCCCGTAACTACCGTCTGCCGTGGTTACGATAACGGTTGCGCCAAGGCGCTTGAATTCTTCTTCGTAAAACACTTCCGCTTGGGTGTTAAACCCTAAAATAGCGGTTACTTTTTTGCCTTGCTTGATAAGTTCCTTGGCAAGCATATACATGGGGGGTACGCCAACGCCGCCGCCCATAAGTACGGGCGCGTTACCCGACAGGGTTAAATCGTAGCCGTTGCCCAGCCCCACGAGAACGCTTAGGGTTTCCCCTTCTTGCATGTTCGCCATTTGTTCGGTGCCCTTGCCTACCACTTTATATAGAAGGGTTAAAACGCCGTCTTCTACGTTACATACCGAAATGGGGCGGCGCAAAAACAAACCGTCTAATTTAATATTTACGAACTGCCCCGAAGCGGTGATATTAGAAACGTCCCCCGTAAGGCGCATTTCGTACACCGATTCGGTAAGCGCTTTATTCGATTGAATTTGTAAAAGGACTTCCTTCATTATAAACTCCCTTTTACGCGTCGATGGTGGAAATTGTAAGGGTGATTTCTTCCAGTACGTCCAAAAGCACCTTAACGGTATCCAGCGCGGTGAAGATATTTACGTTGTTTTCGGTAGCGGCGCGGCGGATTTCCACCCCGTCGTTTTCTTGACCGAAGGAGGAGATGTCGCGGGTGTTGATTACGTACGAAATATAGCCCATACGCAGGTTGTCAAGCACTTCGTTGCTGCCTTCGGAAATCTTCTTAAACACGTGCGTTCTAATGCCGTTCGCCTTTAAGAACTTCGCCGTACCTTCGGTTGCCACGATGTTAAACCCAAGGTTGTAGAAGCGGCGGATTAAGGGAAGCGCTTCTTCCTTATCCTTATCCGCAATGGTAGCGAATACCGAGCCGTAGTTTTGCAAGCGCATACCCGATGCTTGTAAAGCCTTATATAAAGCGCGGTTTAAGGTATCGTCGTAACCGATGGCTTCACCCGTGGATTTCATTTCGGGGGAAAGGTACGCGTCTAATCCGCGCAGTTTGTTAAAGGAGAATACGGGAACTTTTACGTACCAACGTTTCTTTTCCGCGGGATAGATATCGAAGATGCCTTGTTCCTTTAAGCTCTTGCCAAGAATTACTTCGGTTGCGATATCCGCAAGGCTGTAACCCGTGGACTTAGAAAGGAAGGGTACGGTACGCGAAGAACGGGGGTTTACTTCAATGATAAACACGTTGTCTTCCTTATCCACGATAAATTGGATGTTGTAAAGCCCAACGATGCCGATGCCAAGCCCAAGCTTTTTCGCGTATTGCAGGATAATGCCCTTTACTTTGTTAGAAATACTGAACGAAGGATATACGCTGATACTGTCCCCACTATGAACGCCCGTTCTTTCAACAAGTTCCATAATGCCGGGTACGAATACGTCCCTACCGTCGCAAATCGCGTCAACCTCAACCTCTCTACCTTGGATGTATTTATCAACCAAAACGGGTTTATCTTCGTC
The DNA here is from genome assembly GCA_045639045.1 of Christensenellaceae bacterium. GTDB lineage: Bacteria > Bacillota > Clostridia > Christensenellales > Borkfalkiaceae > SIG402. The sequence continues at coordinate 2,025 of JAZUCI010000084.1, read as the reverse complement.
AATTTCTACCGCGGTTTTTAAGTAGTGGCGAAGCTGTTCTTCGTTCGCAACGATTTGCATTGCGCGGCCGCCCAGTACGAAGCTGGGGCGAACCAGTACGGGATAGCCGATTTTAGCGGCAACTTCCACCCCTTGTTCAATGCGGGTAACCGCTTGGCCTTGGGGTTGGGGAATTTTTAACTCCTCCAAAATCTTTTCAAACGCATCGCGGTTTTCCGCGCGTTCGATTGCGTCGCAATCCGTACCGATAATCTTAACGCCGCGTTCCATTAAGGGTTGCGCCAGGTTAATTGCGGTTTGTCCGCCCAAGGAAGCGATAACGCCTTCGGGCTTTTCAAACTCGATAATATTCATTACGTCTTCAGCGGTTAAGGGTTCAAAGTAAAGCTTATCCGCGGTGGTGTAGTCGGTAGAAACCGTTTCGGGGTTGTTGTTGATGATAATTGCTTCGTAACCCGAATTTTTAATGGTGGTTACCGCATGTACGGTGGAATAGTCAAATTCTACCCCTTGACCGATACGGATGGGCCCTGCGCCCAGCACCACGATTTTCTTTTTGGGGGTGATTACCGATTGGTTTTCCCCTTTATACGAAGAATAGAAGTATGGAATATACGCGTTCGTGTGGCAGGTATCTACCATACGGAATACGGGGTACATACCCAAACGCTTTCTCATTTCGTAAACGTACAGTTCCTTTTCCCCCCAAAGTTTAGCGATATATTTATCCGCAAAGCCCATTTTCTTTGCTTCGAATAAAATTTCTTCGTCGTCCTTCGCGTTCTTTACCGTTTCTTCCATTTTTACGATGCGAAGCACCGCTTCCAAGAAGTAACGGGTAATTTGAGTGATAGCGAACAGTTCTTCTACGCTAACGCCCCTACGCATCAGTTCGGCTACCGCAAAGATGTTATCGTCACGGAATACGGAGATGTATTCTTTCAGTTCTTCGGTGGTTTTGCCGTCAAACTTGGGAAGGTGGAAATGGCAAGCGCCGATTTCTAAGGAGCGTACGGATTTTAACAAGCATTCTTCCAAAGTGGAGCCGATGCCCATTACTTCCCCCGTTGCCTTCATTTGCGTGCCGAGAACGTTAGCCGCATTGGTGAATTTATCAAAGGGGAAACGGGGTAATTTTGCAATTACGTAATCCAAGGCGGGTTCGAACGCCGCGTTGGTGTTGGCAATAGAGATATCTTCTAACAGCATACCTACCGCAATTTTCGCCGTTACCCTTGCAATGGGGTAACCGCTTGCCTTACTTGCCAAAGCGGAAGAACGGCTTACGCGGGGGTTTACTTCGATTAAGTAATATTCGCTGGTTTCGGGGTTTAACGCAAACTGTACGTTACAGCCACCCGCAATTTTCAGTTCGCGAATAATCTTAATCGCGCTGTCATTCAGCATTTTTTGGTCTTTTTCGGAAAGGGTCATGATGGGTGCAACTACGATGGAATCCCCCGTGTGTACGCCAACGGGGTCGATGTTTTCCATACCGCAGATGGTAATCGCGTGGTCCGCGCTATCCCGCATTACTTCAAATTCAATTTCCTTGTAGCCCTTTACGCTTTTTTCAATTAAAACTTGGTGCACGGGGGAAAGCTTAAAGCCGTTGGTACCGATTTCCACAAGTTCTTCTTCGTTATACGCAAAGCCGCCGCCCGTACCGCCAAGGGTAAACGCGGGGCGAAGAACAACGGGGTAACCGATGCGCTTTGCCGCTTCCTTCGCTTCTTCTAAGTTATAGGTGATTTCCGAAGGGATGGTGGGTTCGCCGATATCCTGGCAAAGTTGTTTGAACATTTCACGGTCTTCCGCGCGTTCAATACTTTCGCTGCTGGTGCCAAGGAGTTCTACGTTACATTCTTTAAGAACGCCCTTCTTTTCCAGTTGCATTGCAAGGTTTAACCCCGTTTGACCGCCGATACCGGGAAGAATTGCATCCGGGCGTTCGTATCTTAAAATTTTCGCCACGTATTCTAAAGTTAAGGGTTCCATGTACACCTTATCCGCAATGGTGGTATC
>JAZUCI010000083.1:0-2481 GCA_045639045.1 Christensenellaceae bacterium | reverse complement strand
ACCGCTTGGCCTCCGACTTAAAAACCGTTTACCACCACCGTACGTTCGCGCATACCGGGTAGGGAAGCGAAGGAAACGTGCTTCACCCCACCAAAGGTCAGTTCGGCGTAAATTTCATCCGAAATTACGAATACGTCCGTTTCGCGAAGAACTTCCGCAATTTCTTCTAAATCCTTCTTTTCCATAATCGCACCCGTGGGGTTGCAAGGGTAGGGAAGGATTAAGGCTTTGGTTTTAGGGGTAAGCGCGGCTTTCAAATCGCGCGCGGTCAGTTTGAATTCGTCCTCCGCCTTGGTTTCAATAATTACGGGTACGCCACCAGCTAAAGCCGTCATGGGCTCGTAGCAAACGTAGCTGGGTTGGGGAATAATTACTTCGTCCCCGGGCGCAATCATGGCGCGAAGGGCAGCGTCAATCGCTTCGCTTCCGCCCACGGTAATTAAAATTTCTTCCGCAGGATCGTAAGAAAGGTGGAATTTTTTGTGCATATATTCCGCAACGCTTTCTCTTAGGCGCAAAGTACCGCGGTTTGCCGAATACTTGGTTTTGCCTTGTTCTAACGCGTCAATCCCCGCAGCGCGGATTTTCCAGGGCGTGGCAAAATCGGGTTCGCCCACCCCTAAGGATATTACGTCCTGCATCTGCTCGGCAATATCAAAAAATTTTCGTATGCCCGAAGGTTTCATGTTCAAAACTTCGGGGTTTAGTCTTTTTCCGTAATCCATATGCTTATACCAAAACTTCGCGGTCGTCCTTTTGCTTGTCAATTAAAATTACGTCCGTATCCTTGTATCTTCTTAAAACGAAATGCGTTGCGGTGGAAAGCACCGAATCAATGGTGGAAAGCTGCTTTGCAACGAACATCGCCACTTCTTGGAAGGTCTTACCGCGTACGATAACGCACAGGTCGTATCCGCCGCTCATTAAGTATACCGATTCCACTTCGGGCAGTTGCATCACCTTGCCCGCCACTTCTTCAAAGCCAAGGCCTGCCTTGGGGCTAACGCGCAGTTCAATCAGCGCGGAAACGCCCGTACTATCCACGCGTTCCCAGTCCACAACCGCCTTGTACGCGCGGATAATCCCTTCCTTTTCTAATGCGTCCATTTCCTTGGCTACCGCTTCCTTGCTTTCGCCAAGCAGTACGGAAAGTTCTTCTAAAGAAGTTCTTGCGTTTTTGGAAAGAAGTTTTAACAGTTTCCTATTCATAGGGGGCTCCTTATGCGCGAATGTGGGGCAAAACGGGTTGCGCCCAAAGTGCGTGCGCGTTTTTTTGTGATTATATCACATTTACGGCGCGTGCGCAAGAAAATTGCGCGAATTTTTATAATTTTTACTATGTAAACGTAGAAAATACGAAAAATATACCGAAAAACCTATCAATCCGCTTGCTTTTTTAACGAAAAGGTGCTATCCTTTACGGGCAATCGCAAAGGGAACGAAAACCTTTCCCATGCGAAAGAAACGCGCTGTATTGGGGTGTCGCCAAGCGGTAAGGCTACGGACTCTGACTCCGTCATTCGGGGGTTCAAATCCCTCCACCCCAGCCACGTCACAAAGCCTTTTGCTACCAAGCAAAGGGCTTTGTTTTTGCCTTGCGGCAAAATCTAAATCCCCTTTGCATTTTGCAAAGTCTTTGTTTTATCGCTACGATGCGATGGTATTGCCGAAATAACGTGACGCTCCGCTCGGCATAGCCTACGCTTCCGCTAATCCGTCGCGTAAAAACGCTCCTCGCAAATCCCTCCACCCCAGCCAAGTCAAAGCAAGGCCTTTGGTCTTGCTTTTTTGCTTGCAAAAAAGCAAAGGACGTTACGGCCTGCTTTTCCTTTTTCCCAAAAATCTTTTTTCTACGAAAAAATATCCTTGGGAGCCCTATGATTTATAAAAGCCCTTTGCTAAATAGCAAAAGGCTTTATTTTTGCCTTGTGGCAAAATCTAAATCCCTTCGCATTTTGCAAAGTCTTTGTTATATCGCTACGGTGCAAGGGGATAGTCGAAATAACGTGACGCTCCGCTCGGCATAGCCTACGCTTCCGCTAATCCGTCGCGTAAAAACGCTCCTCGCAAATCCCTCCACCCCAGCCAATAAAAACAGAACATTTGTCTACCGACAAATGTTCTGTTTTTGTTTATCCAAGGCTATGCCTTGACTCATTTACGATAGTGTGATATAATAAACTCACCGATAAATAAAAATTTGATTAAATTCAAATGTCAAAGTGTTTTGGAGGAAGGAAAACACTATGCAATATGCTGTTAAAGAGTTAATGTTTTTGGTAGAGAAATATAATTTGAAATTCGCAGAGCAAACATTCAAGAGCACTCCATTTGGTAATTGGGTAACAAAAACTTATAGTTTTTATAATGATTGTGGCTGCTTTACAATATCTCAATTGTTGCAAAGAGATGAAATAGATTTTTATTTTTCTGATGTTTTTTCAACTACTTACCCTGATTTAAAACAAAGACAGTTGAATG
>JAZUCI010000082.1:0-8519 GCA_045639045.1 Christensenellaceae bacterium | reverse complement strand
CAGAACGACATGCCTACGATCCGACTTGATATGTACCGCCGTAGGGAAATTATCCGTTCGGCAAATGCGGACGCGGTAATTTCCGTGCATATGAACTCCTGCCCTTCCGCCCCAAGTAGAACGGGCGCACAAACCTTTTTTTATGCCAAAAACGAAGGCTCCCGCCGTTTGGGTAACGCGTTACAAACCGCGCTAAACGGCGTAAACGCGCGCCCTTACGCGCCCCTTGCGGGGGAATATTTTTTGCTTACGTGCTCTTCTTTTCCCACGGTGATCGTGGAATGCGGTTTTCTATCCAACGCGGAAGAAGAAGCGCTTTTGCAAACCGAAGCCCACCAGCGCCTTCTTGCCGATAGTATCGCACAAGGGGTTGCCCTATTTTTCGGGGGTTTAGAAAGTTAGCCGCGGGGGGAAGCGTGCGGAAAAGAAATAAATAGGATAGGGAATGCCGAAATGGGGGAATTAAGCCCCTTTCGCACGCTCGCGCGACGAAAAAAATAGGAAATCAAGCAAAAAAATCAAAAAAGCGGTTGCAAAAAAAGGGGCAAAGTGGTATACTGTATAAAAACAATGGGGGAATGGGCGTGCTGTATTTTTCTAAAACCGTTACCGAAAAACAGGCAAGGCTGATGAATCCCGTGGTTTTGGCGTTCGTGGGGGATGCGGTGTATACCCTTTTCACGCGTACCAAAGCGGCGGTGGGTAGCGATAAAAAAGCCAACGAATTAAACCGCGAAAGCGCAAAAACGGTTTCCGCCATTGCCCAAGCAAAACGGGTGGACGAGCTTCTTTCTATTTTAACGGAGGAGGAGCTTTCCATTTTCAAGCGCGCAAGGAACGCCAAAAAAAGCACGCGCGCCAAAAACGCCAGCGTATCCCAGTACCACAAATCCACGGGGTTTGAAGCGGTACTCGGCTATTTATATTTAACGGGGCAAAACGAAAGGCTTTCCCTGCTGTTACACGAAAACGAAAGCGAAGGAACGGAAGATGAAAATTGAAGGTAGAAACGCAGTTTACGAACTGTTAAAAACGGATAAAACGGTGGATAAGCTTTTGGCGGAGGACGGGCTTCGGGATGAACGCCGCGCCGCCATTTTAGCCCTTTGTAAGGAGCGCAAAATTAAGGTGCAGTTCGTTTCGCGCGCGGTAATGCAAAAGGAAAGCGAAACGGGTAAGTGCCAAGGCTACATCGCCTATACTTCGGAATTCCGCTACACGGAATTGGATGAAATTATCCGATTAGCGGATGAAAAGGAAGGGATGGTAGTTGCCCTTGCGGGGATTGAAGATCCGCATAACTTGGGTAGTATTCTTCGCGTATGCGAATGCGCGGGCGCGTGTGGGGTAATCATTCCGCAAAGAAGAAGCGTTCAGGTAACGGATACCGTTATCCGCGTTTCCGAAGGGGCGGCAAATCACGTACCCGTGGCGCGCGTTACCAACCTAAACCAAGCCTTGGACGAATTAAAGGAAAACGGCTTTTGGGTTACGGGCGCAGAGCTTGGCGGGGATAATATTTACGCTTCCAACCTAAAAGGGAAACTTTGCATCGTTATCGGCGGCGAAGATAGCGGCATCCCCCGTTTAACCAAGGAAAAATGCGATAATATCGTAACCCTGCCCATGTTTGGCAGCGTGAACAGTTTGAACGCGTCGGTGGCGTGTGGGATCGTTTTGTATGAATGTGTGCGCCAACGCAACAACGGCGGCGCATAAACTTCGTTCTGCTTCGTTAACCGCTACGAATACGGACAAGCGGAAAATTAGAATTCATAAACTTTGCAAATAAAGGGGAATTACACAATGTCCTATCTTGCATTATACAGAAAATTTCGCCCCCGCGGTTTTGATAAACTGGTGGGGCAGGATGCCATCGTACGCACCCTTAAAAACCAAATCCTTTCGGATAAGGTGGGGCATGCGTACCTATTTTGCGGTGCGCGCGGTACGGGGAAAACTTCTGCCGCCAAAATTTTTGCCAAGGCAATCAACTGTCTTTCCCCCGTGGAAGGTTCCCCTTGCGGAACGTGCGCGGTTTGCCGCGCTTTGGCAACCACCAATATCGACGTAGTGGAAATGGACGCGGCTTCCAACAACAAGGTGGAAGAAATCCGTGAACTACGGGAAAACGTACAGTATCCCCCCGTTTCCTGCCGCTATAAAGTTTACATCGTGGACGAAGTGCATATGCTTACCGAATCCGCTTTCAACGCGCTACTGAAAACGTTGGAAGAGCCCCCCGCCCACGCGGTATTTTTACTGGCAACTACCGAGCCGCAAAAACTGCCCGCAACCATTTTAAGCCGTTGTATGCGCTTTGATTTCAAACTGATTGAAACCCCCGTTATCGCCAAGCTAATTGCGGACGTGTACGACGAGGAGGGCAAGGAGTACGAAAAGGAAGCGGTTATGGCAATCGCAAAAGCGGGGAACGGCAGCGTGCGCGACGCGTTATCCGTTGCGGACGTATGCCTTTCGTACGGGGAAGGAAAACTGACCTATCGGGACGTAACCGAAGTGTTAGGGGCGGCGGATCGCGATAAAACTTTGGAATTTTTATCTAACGTGCTTTCGGGTAAGGACGGCGAAGCGCTAACCATTGCGGACGAACTGACCAAAAGTGGCAAGAACGCCTTTTTAATTGCAAAGGACGCGGTAGCGATGCTACGCGACCTAACGGTTGTAAAAAAATGCGCCCGTCCCGAAGAAATTTTAAACTATCCCCAAAGCGAGGTGGACGCGCTAAAACAAACGGTAAAAACCGTGGATGAAAAACGCTTGCTTCGTACTTTGGAACTGTTTGCGGATGCGGAAGGCAGAATGCGTTACGCGGCTTCCCCCAAGGTGCTTTTGGAAACCGCAACCATAAAAGCGGCGCTTCCCGAAACGGATTTTGATTTATCCGCCCTTTTGTTCCGCGTAAACGCGCTTACCGAAGAGGTGGCGAACTTAAAAAAGGAATTGGCAAACCGCCCCGTAGTGGCGCAAGTATCCGCGCCAGCCCCCGCGCCCGTAACGGCAACCGCGGAAGGGCAAGCGGAAACGCCCGCGCCCAAGTTGGAAATTAAGGAACAACCCAAGGCGGAAGTTAAGGCACAACCCAAGGCGGAACCCGTAGCGCCCGCCCCCGAAAATGAAAACCAAAGGGCGTATTCCGAAGAAGAATTCGGCGCGCCCCCGCCCGAAGAAGATTATTTGCCCCCCGAAGCGTATATTCCGCCCGTGAAAAAAGCGGAAGCGCCCAAGGTAGAACAAAAACCGCAAGCCCCCGTGGGAAGCCTTCCCAAAGGCAGGTTGTTCGGTGCGCTTTTACGCGCGTTGCGTTCTAACGGGCACGTGTTCTTGTGGACGGTGTGTACCGAACTGAAAAACCGCGAAACGGATACCGAACTGTTCCTTTACGCGGATGAAGCAGCGTACCCCATTTTAATTAGGGAGGAACACGTTTCCACCTTAAAGAAGGTGCTTGCCACCCTATCGGATAAAACGCTTGCAATCGCAAAGGGAGAGCCCCAAGCGGATAGCTTTGACCAAGACGTACAAAAGTTGAAAAACGCGTTCGGCGCGGATTTCGTAACCGTAAAATAAGCGGGGATTACCCCAAAAAAATAAAAAATTCGCCGCTTGGCGAAAAGGAGATAAAACTATGGCATTTAACGGAAGGGGCGGTTTTGGCGGCGGTATGCAGCAACAAAACGCCATGATGAAACAAATTCAAAAATTGCAAGAGGAAATGAAGCAAGCGCAAGAAGAACTGGAAGAAAGCGAAGTGGTTGGCTCCGCTGGTGGCGGTCTTGTGGAAATTACCTTAAGCGGTAAAAAGGAAATGGTTTCCATTTCCATTAAGCCGGACGCAATCGACCCCGACGATATCGAATTTTTAGAAGACTTAATCGTTGCCGCTTACAACGCGGCTTCGGATGCGATTGATTCCCTTTCGGAAGAAAAATTGGGTAAATTCGGCAGCCTTGGGGGATTAATGTAATATGGCGGTGTTTATCGAGCCGATAGGGACTTTGATGAACGAATTTTCCAAACTTCCCGGGGTGGGCAGTAAAACCGCCCAACGGTACGCCTACCGCGTAATCAATATGACGGAGGAGGAGGCACTCGCCTTTGCCGAAGCAATTATCGCTGCAAAAAAACGGGTAAAATACTGCTCGGTTTGCGGCAATTACACGGATAAGGACGTGTGCGAAATTTGTCAGCGCCGTGATGCTTCCACCATTTGCGTGGTAAAGGAACCCAAGGACGTAATCGCTTTGGAAAAGGTACGCGATTACACGGGGGTATATCACGTACTACACGGTACCATTTCCCCCATGGATGGGGTAGGCCCCAACGATATCCGCATTAAGGAATTACTTGCGCGTATCCGTACGGGGAACGTGAAGGAAGTAATTATGGCAACCAATCCGGACGTAGAAGGGGAAGCCACCGCAATGTACATTGCAAGCATTTTGCGCCCCTTGGGTGTAAAGGTAACCCGTTTAGCGCAAGGCGTTTCTATCGGTGCGGAATTAGAATATGCGGATGAGGTGACGTTGGGGAAGGCTCTTTCTGCCCGCACTCCCTTGTAACGGCGCTTTATAAGCGTCGCAATACTGTGTCAGCCGTCGTGGTTTGGACCGTCGAATACGAAAAGTATACTTCCGCCCCAAATCACTCGGACTTCCTTGTCTTGCTCGCTTCTAAACCGCCTTTATCGTTGTGTAAGGTAAATAGGCAAGCCTTGTATCGCTTGTTTCTAACCCCTTATAGTTCCGTAAGCGGAAGTTCTCGTTTTGCTTGCAACTATGTCGCCTGGGGTTTGTGTGAATAAGAGAGCCTTGTATCGCTTGTTTCTAACCCCTTATAGTTCCGTAAGCGGAAGTTCTCGTCTTGCTTGCAACTATGTCGCCTTTATTGCGCCCAATTTCGATACGCGTTGAATAGGGATAAAATATCCTTTTCGCATGGGGTTTCGGCGTAGGCAACGTAGGGTAAAAATTCGCTTTTAGGGTATAAGGCGTACTTGGCGTAATCCCTTCCGTTTAAGGGAAAGCCAAACACGGCGGTATCCGCGTAGCCTTCCTTAAACAGCAGTAAAGTTACGCTTTCGTTTGCGCTTTCTACGGGCAAAACTTCCCCCGAATTTAGGGTAAGGCACAGTTGCTTTTCGGGGAGAATCACCCGCACTTCGTTCACGGGGAAATCTGTTCCCGCTTCGTAAAAAAACAGCCGTATTCCCGCCTTCGCGTGGCAGGGAAGGGGGCAAAAAAGAAATAGTGCCACAAGGCACGGAAACGCGAATAAAAACAATTTTTTCATTTTCAATTCCTATGGCATTTTCTAAACCGTTAGCCACGGTTTAGTGTGTATCAATAAAAAAATTTTATGTAAGGAGAGTCCTATTATGGCAATCACGTTAACCTTAGATTACAACAATATGATGAAGGAATTCATCGGCGAAAAGGAAGGCTTTTCCCCCGCGGATTTCACCGCTATCGAGCCCGAATTAAAGCAAGCGTTTGACACGGTACAGGCAAACCGCGGCAAGGGTATGCAAGGCTGGATGGATATTATTTACGATCAAGAAAACGGCATCGTGCAAGATATCAAGGAAACCGCGGCAAAAATTCGTGAAAAATTCGAATATTTCGTAGTTCTTGGCATCGGCGGTAGCGCGCTTGGCCCCACGGCGGTATTCCAAGCCCTTTGCCACTTGCATTATAACGATCTGCCCAAGGAAAAACGCGGCGGCCCCAAATTCTACGTAGAAGATAACGTAGACCCCGAACGTATGGTTGCGCTTTTGGACGTAATCGAACCCGAAAAAACCTGCTTTAACGTGATTACCAAATCGGGCGCTACTTCCGAAACCATGGCGCAATACTTGGTAATTTCGGAAATTTTAAAGGCAAAATTAGGGGATAAATTTGCGGATAACATCATTGCTACCACGGATGCAAAGCGCGGTAACCTTGTAAAATTGGTAAAAGAACACGGCTTTAAAAGCTTCACTATTTTGGATGGGGTAGGCGGTCGTTTCTCCGAACTTTCCCCCGTTGGCTTGCTTCCCGCGGCGGTACTTGGCATTGATATTTCCCAGCTTTTGGCGGGCGCGCGCGCAATGGACGAACATTGTAAGGAAGCGGACTACAAAAAGAATATGGGCTTAATGCTTGCAGCCCTGCAACACGTTGCAATGGCGCGCGGTAAAAATATCGGCGTTATGATGCCTTACACGGATAGCTTAAAATATATTGCGGATTGGTACGCGCAACTTTGGGCGGAAAGCCTTGGTAAATCCGTACATAAAAACGGTGCCCCCGCGTTCGTAGGGCAAACTCCCGTAAAATCTTTGGGCGTTACCGACCAACACTCCCAAGTGCAACTGTATGCGGAAGGGCCCTTCGATAAGGTTGTAACCTTCCTTGCGGTTAAAAACTATCGCAAAACGGTGGTAATTCCCGAAGGTTGCCAAGATATCCCCGATATCCACTTCTTATCCGGCCACACGATGAACGAACTCATCACCGCCGAACAAAAGGCAACCGCTTACGCGCTTACCGTTGCAAACCGCTTAAACTACACCATTACGCTAGAAGAAGTAAACGCGCACTCGGTGGGTGAACTTTTGTACTTATTCGAAATGCAAACCGCGTTTGCAGGCGAACTGTTGAACATCGATACCTACAACCAACCCGGCGTAGAAAACGGTAAAAACGCAACCTACGCGCTGCTTGGCAAATCGGGTTACGAAGCGAAGAAGGCGGAATTGGATAGCGCGCCTGCCCTTCGTAAGGAATACATTATTTAACTAAAATTTTACAGTCTAATATAGTAAAAAGGGCGCGAAAGCCCTTTTTATTTGAAGAAAGCATTTTTTGTTGGTATAAGGGAAGCAAGCAATGGTATTACAGGAAAACGTATCGGCAATTTCTACGCCTTCGGGCGTGGGTGGGGTGGCAATTATCCGCATCAGCGGGGAAAACCCCCTTGCCGTGCTTAGTCAAATGTTTCGCCCTACGGCGCAAATTAAGGTAACGGATTTTCAACCCTTCCGTATGTATACGGGCGTTATTTTGGCGGACGGGTTTGAAGATTACGGCATGGCGGTATACTTCCGCGCCCCCGTAAGCTATACGGGGGAACACGTGGTGGAAATTCATTGCCACGGCGGCGTTGCCATCCAGCGCGGGGTGTTGGAAAAAACCTTTCAGCTGGGGTGCCGCCCCGCAGGCCGTGGGGAATTTACCCGCCGCGCTTTTTTGAACGGCAAACTTTCCCTTTCTTCTTCCGAAGGGTTGATTGAAATGATTCATGCCGAAAGCCGCGCGGGTGTTGCCGCAGGCTATTCCCTGTACCGCGAAAAGTTGTACGACGCGTTAGAAGGGGTGCGTAAGGACCTAACCTTTGCCCTTGCCAGCCTAAACGCGCAAATTGATTACCCCGAAGAAGGTTTGGAAGAGCTGACGGACGGGGAAATTACCGCCTTTTTAACTTCCGCCACCCAAAAACTTTCCGCCCTTAGCGAAACCTACCAAACGGGCAGTTTCGTGAAAAACGGGGTAAAAGTTGCCCTTCTTGGCAAGCCCAACGCGGGGAAAAGTTCCCTTCTTAACCGTTTAATCGGCAGGGAACGCGCCATCGTAACCGAAATTGCGGGAACGACTAGGGACGTAGTAGAAGGGGAAACCGAAATTCAAGGCGTGCGCTTTTTGTTCTCGGATACCGCAGGTATCCGCGATACCCAAGATACGGTAGAACGTATGGGGGTAACGTTAAGCAAAAAAGTGGCAAGCCAAGCGGATATCGCCATCTTTTTATCCGACGGAAACTGGCAAGCGGAGGACGAAACTTTGCTTGCGGTGTTCCGCGAACGCGAAGCAGAAGGCAAAAAGAACGTAATCGTGTTGAATAAAACGGATTTACCGAACGTGCTATCTTCGGTGGAAAAAATTAGCGCAATTTTCGGCGCTCCCGCCCTTACCCTTTCCGCAAAAACGGGGGATGGAGTAGAACAGCTGAAAACCGCCCTTTCTTCCTTTGCTTTATCGGGGAAAGCCGACCCCGAAGTGGGCTATTTAACCGAACGTAGGCATTACGACGCGGTAAAAACGGCCATCGGCCTATTGGAAAACGCAACGAAAAACGTGGGCCTTTTGCCTTGCGACTTAATCGCTGCGGACGTAGAAGAAGGGTGGCGCGCCATTGGGGAAATTACGGGCGCAACCGCCCCCGAAGAAGTGATTAACGAAATATTCAATAAATTTTGCGTGGGGAAATAACCCCCATCGCGTTTTGGAAAAAATAATTAGGAGAGACTATATGAAAAGACTTTTATTAAAAAGCCTTAGCCTAATCCTTTGTGTGGGAATTTTATTTACCCTTACCGCTTGTGGTAGCTGTAAATCGCCCACCAATGCAAAACCTTCGGTAATTCCTACCGTAACCCCTGGCGATACCCCTTCGGTAGCGCCTTCGGTTTCGGTAACGCCTACGGTAACCCCCAGCGTTGCCCCCACGGTAAC
>JAZUCI010000081.1:0-2902 GCA_045639045.1 Christensenellaceae bacterium | reverse complement strand
GTTGCGTGCTAACGTTTACCGAAACCGAAGGGGTTTGGGTAGGCGTTACCGAAGGCGCAGGGTCTTTTTGGGTAGAGCAAGCCGCAAAGGTAAAGGCAAGCACCACGAAGGAAATAAGGGCAATCAATTTTTTCATGCTTTTTCACTCCCCAAAAAATCGCATTTAGGGATAAGGCGCACGCGTTACGCGTGCGCCGTTATTTTGAGATTAGATTCTCCGCAAAGCCCGTCAAAGCGGGTAGGCGAAGAATGACAAGGGATATAGTAGCACCGCCCCTAAGGAGGTTTAGCGCGTAGGCTATAAAGCGCCATTCCATAAGGTGGTTTAGAACCAAGCGATACAAGGCTCGTGAAAAATACAGGCGAGGCGAACCTTATCGGTTGCCGAGATTGTATTTTGAAACAGTTAACACAGTAGCGCGTAGGTTATAAAGCGCCGTGCATATGGTTCCTTTTCATAAAAAAGCGTAGAAACAAGTTATGCAAGGCTCGTCGGCAAATGCAGGCGAAATTAACCTTGTTGGTTATTGAGGTTGCACTTTGCTGACAGTAAACGCAGCAGAACGAAGTTTATTCGGTTTTTTAGTTGTAAGCGTTGGGGTGCGCCTCATCCCACGCATCATTTATAGCCTTCACTTCGGTAAGCATACAAAGCGCCTTGCCAAAGTGGCTTAAAGATACGCTGAATTCGGTTGCGGTGCTTCTATCACCCCAATAATTCAGTTGGTTAATCTTCTTTTGGTCGTTCAAGCGGTTGATGTTTGCATTATATTCGTAGTTCCAATATAATACGAGGGGCAAACCCGTGGCTTGTTGCGCTTTGCTTACCGCCATATAGTATTCCAACATATCTTGGTAGGTGGCATCCGCGTAGTAGCCGTTTTCTTCCGCATAGGTTTCAATTAAGCCGGGGTTTAACTTATCCCCTTCGATAACCAAGCCGTTGGAAAGCACGCTGTTGCGGTGCTTACTGTGCTGTAAAACGGTTTCGCCGTAGGTAAACCCGGGGCCACATTCCCCAACGTAGCAAGTGGACTTGAAGTTTTTGGAAGCGGTAATTAAATCCACAAACATCTCCTCTAACGTATCCATTTCCGTTATTATGTCGTTATACTTATCCGTAAAGCCTTGGAAGGTGCCGTTTTCATCTACGTAGCCCCTTTCCTTCATAATTGCTACAACGGAATCGGGGTCTTCGTAATACTTTTTACGCCATTCGTTGGCAATTGCTTCTAATTCCGCGTTGGAGGCGTTATCGTGCGTTTTCTTATACGCCGCTTGTTCTGCAGAAATCAATACGTTTAAGGAAGTATTGGTGTAAATGTGCGAAGAAACCGCGGTGATGCCGGGGTTTAATTCTTCTAATATCTTCGTATGTTGAAGGAGGGTATCGTGCGACCATCCGCCGCCGTGTCTTAAATTGTATTGCGAGCCACGAAGGACTGCGTCCCCACTACCAATCACACGGTTATAGCCAACGTTTGCCGCAGCAATTTGTTCTGCCCAAATTTGTCTACCACGAATCAGCACGTCCGAAGTTAAACCGTCCTCGCTATGGTCTACCGCCAAGTTCCATTCGTTACCTTGTTCCCACATAAACAAAGCGGGGTGATCGTTAAAGTTTTGAATCAATAAATCTTGATACCATTGCGTAAATTTGAAGGATTCGGAATCGGCGTTAATCAAGCAATCTTCCAACGTTTCCCCGGGGAACAGTTTATATTGGTTATGCGTCCAGAACACCGAAGGAATTAAGCCGATACCAAGCGAAGCCGCCTTGTTAAAGATGCGGTGCATTACGTAAATGGCTTCTTCCGCCTTTTTACCAACGTAGAAGGAATCGGTTGCTTCGTCGTAATCCATAAAGCAAGATTGCCACCAGTTGTGGTAGAAGAAGGACGCGCTGAAACGAATTGCTTTTACGTTGTAGGCAGCAAGTTCTTCCAAACCGCGCATACTTTCTTGTACCCAAGATTCTACGATTGCGCCCGTGTTATAGTTAAAGCAGTTTTGCCACAAGTCAAAGTAGTTTACACCCTGCCAAGTGATTACTTGGCCGTTATATATCATTTCGTATTTACCGTTCATTTTTAAGCCGCCGCTGGTGCCGCTGATCAGTTTGGAAACGAAGGGGGCGATGAGCAAGGCGCCTTCGGTAAATCTTACGTTATAGCAGTCGGATTCGGGAAGGGTGGTTGCGGTAATACTGCCGCCGATTTTCGAATAACGGTCCACGTTTGCTTCTAACACCAAATCCCCCGTAAATACTGCGTAGCGGAAGGTTTTGGGGTTAAAAGGCTCTACCTCGGGAATTTCTTCGGGGGTTTCTTCGGGATTTTCTTCGGGATTTTCTTGGACGTTTTCATCTCCGTCCGAAATTTCTTCGGGCGCAGGTTCGGGGGTGGGAAGGAGTTCTTCGGGAATTTCGCCCAAGTAGAATACGTCTTCCCCTTTCAAACCCGAAACCGTGTAGGTAAATTCGGGATGGGGCGCGTACAGTTCCTTTTGCACCTTATCAATTTTTATCGTTAAAGAAGCCTTACGAATGGTCAGTTTTGCGTAAAGAACACGTTCGGCGTCGCCAAGGGTAACGGTTGCTTTTATCGCGTACACGCCCGGCTTTCTTACGCCCGTTTCCAAATCGTAAATCCCCGCGTTTTCCAATCCCATGTTCGCTTCGTCCAATTCGTAAACGACTTCCGCGCCCACGGGCAAATGATCTACCGCGATTTTGTGCAGTTCACCGTCGTACTGCAAAGTATCGTTGGAAAAAGCCACCGCTTCTAATTTTTCTTCATCCGAAGGTTCGCTGGGCGTTACCGAAGGAATTACGCTGGGGGCAACGCTGGGGGTTACGCTGGGCGCAACCGAAGGCGCTACCGAAGGGGTAACGCTGGGCGCT
>JAZUCI010000080.1:0-14958 GCA_045639045.1 Christensenellaceae bacterium | reverse complement strand
GATAGAAGAGCTTCTGTTCGTAAAAGCATATGCGCTGAATGCTATGGAAGCAAGAGAGATGCAAAAAGCATGGGAGCACCCAAAAGGTTGGATGAGCGCGGACTCATCTTCATTTGAAAAGGAAATTGAACTCCTGCTCTTTGATATGTAAATAAAAAAGATAAGTGTCACCGTCCACGCCGTTTTTG
This sequence comes from Christensenellaceae bacterium, assembly GCA_045639045.1. Classification (GTDB taxonomy): domain Bacteria; phylum Bacillota; class Clostridia; order Christensenellales; family Borkfalkiaceae; genus SIG402. The sequence continues at coordinate 14,770 of JAZUCI010000080.1, read as the reverse complement.
GACCGCCTCGGCGATTGTATCAAAAATATCAGTAGTGTTCATTATGAAAAGCCTTTTGCTACTACGCAAAGGCTTTTTGTTTTGCCACTTGGCAAAAAGTTTATATACGAACACAGTTAGCAAGCGGATAAGATTTCCTTTCGCTTGCCGTTTTTTTATATATCAGTTGATTTTTTCGTAGAAATATGGTAGGATATTAAAAAACCGATTATTTTAGGCACTAACAAAATAAAACGATAGGAATCCAATTATGAAGATAAAAGCCTTACTATGTTGCGCACTAACCGCGGTTACCGCTTTGATATGCGCCGCGTTATGCTCCCCCAATACGGGGAGCGTTTCCGCTGCAATCGCCACCGATAAAGGACCGAAGCCGACGCTTCCGCAAATTGCAGTTTCGCGCTTCCCCTTTATCCCCGTAGAGCCTTCCCTTACCCCCGTAGAGCCAAGGCCTTCCGCCACGGTTTCGGTAGCGCCCTCCCTTACGCCTGCGGAGCCGTTACCCGATTCCTACTGCATGAAGGACGATTATATTATTTACACGCAGCACCAGGATAGCCACGGGCTTTGCTGGAATTTTGCCGCCACCATGGCAGCGACCACCACCATTGCGAAGGCAACCAACGAATACTACGATTTTTCCGAACTGTGGACGGCGCTTACCTCCCTAACCGTAACGGGGGATACCCAAAAGTTTGGGGAAGGCGGTAATTTTTCGGACCAACGCGACGCAATGCTTGCGGCGGGGCTGATGTTAGAATCTGATTTTCCCTTCCAAACCTCCTTTACCATCAGCACCGAAAACGCGTACGATTACTACAACTTTTATCTTCCCAACGCGAACGTGGATTTAGCGAACACGTTAACTTCGATAAGTTATTCCAGAAAAGACGTAGACAAAATTAAGCAACATATCCTAGACCACGGAAGCCTTTATTTGGCATTTTCCTTTTCAAAGGGATTCGTAGAAAGCAACGGCACGCACTACCTTCCCCCCAACCAAACGAAAACTTCGGGGGCGCACGCGGTTACCTTGCTTGGATGGGACGACAATTACGAAAGAGAGGTATACCTAGAAGGTGCAACCACCCCCACCACCTTTAAGGGCGCGTGGATTATTATGAACTCCTACACCGAAACTTCGGGTGTGGACGGCATCAACTACGTTTTCTACGACGATACGAACTCCTATTCTTTTTACGGATACAAATACGCGGCGGATACGGGTAAGGATTTTTATTTTTACGATAAAGTGGAATCGGGCTATGCCTACCCCATTCACGTAAAGGGGAAATATCACGGGGATTTCACCGCGCAAACGGGGGAATCCAAGCAATTAAACATCTTTTACGACGACGTAGATTTGGAATATTCCTACCAAATTTCCCAAGGCGCAAAAATTCAATCGGTAGAAATTTTCCGAAACGATACGAACGTAACGAAGGATTTTCAAATTACCGTAGACCACGATGCAAAACGCTTCCGCATTACGAAAGCGGATACCCCTTACGGACAGTACAAAGTTTGGGTAACTTACGCGAACGGTGAACGGGCGGGCAATTACCTAAACAACTTTATCGTTACGCACGGGCTGGTGCGCGAGGAAATTGAATACGATTACGATAACAACGCGCTGGGTTTTAACACGGGGAAAGATTTAGAATTTTACGGATTTACCTCCTCGGATAAAGACTACGTAATTTATACGAATCAGAAAAGCGGCACCCTTTCCTTTTTACCCTTACACACCTCCGTATACTCCGAAAACAACGTAACCTTCCCCCCTATTCCCTATGAAATTGGAAAGGACGGTACTTACGTTGCCACGCACACCGTAACGGCGAATACGGGATACCCGTTAACGTATACCTTCCATTTTGAATACTACGAAGATACTGCCTTGCAACCCGTAAACGTGTACTACGATTTAGGGGGCGGAACGAACAACGCCAAAAACTATGAAAAGGAATTGGCGAATTCTTCCACGGACTTACTGCTTTACGAGCCTACGCGCGAGGGATATACCTTTGACGGCTGGTATTTAGATTTCGGAAACGGCTCTAAAAAACTGGAAAAGGTTGGGGATGCGTACGCCGTAGATTGGGCGGATATTCACCACATGGGTGAAACCCCCACCATGCAAGGGCTTTCCCATTACAAAAAATACTATAAAAATTCTAACGTTTTATTCGTTTACGCGCATTGGAAAGAAGATTCCTACCATACCGTTTCCCTTTCCATGACGGGAAATGGCAGTTCGCGCATGGGAAACACGGTAATCCTTGGCGCGGATGACGAAGCGCGTTATACCTTCACCCCCGAAAAAGGGTATTGTATATCCGAATTGAAACTGAACGGAATCCCCGCAAGCAGCGCGGAAATTTTGGAAATTACCAACAACGGATTGCACGTGAAGAATTTGACGGAGGATTTGCAAATAGAAGTCACCTTCTCCCAAGGCTCCTTTTTAAGCATTTCCGTTGGGGAAAACATTAAAACCGCCTACGTGACTGCGGTAATTGACGGAAAAACGCAAAAATTTTACGATGGGGATTTTATTCCCCGCGATCCTTCCAAGCCCGAATATTCCAGCTCCGTTTACGATTTCTTCGTGGAAGTGCGCGATTCTGCGGACGGATACGCTTACGTTTTGGAAGAGGACAGTTCTTACACCCCCGTGGAAAAGGGTGTGTTTACAAAAAAAATCACGATTTACAGTAGTAATTCCACGGTGAAACTTTCCGTAAAATCTGCAATAGCAACACCCGTTGCCGAGGCCACGATTACCTATCAAATCAACACTTACGTAAAGGGGCATTACCTATCCACGGATAAAAACGCAACCGAAGGCGCGCAGTTTAGCGGAACGTACACCGTTGGGGATATTGTATACCTATTTATCAAAACGCCCGAAATCACCCCCACGTACGAATACACGTTGCCTTCGGGGTTTGAGGCCGTTTCGGGTTTATGGTACAGAAAAGCCTTTTACGTTACCGCAACCGAACACTTAGGGACGGTTGCCCCTTCTAGGGCGATGCGCTCCTACACCATTACTTGGCAAAATTGGGATGGAACGTTGCTATATTCGGAAGATTACGTCTACTACGAGATCCCCATTTACGACGAATACGAACATTTCCCCGAACGGGAGGAGGACGAACGGTATACCTACGAGTTTATCGGATGGTCCCCCGTAATTTCTAGCGTACATCAAAACCAAACCTACACCGCGATTTACAAAGCGAATCCCAAACAATACACCGTTACCCTTGCACCCGTAGAAAACGGAACGGTTACCCCGGGCGAAACCACCACGGTGACGTGTTTAGACGCAATTACCTACGCGTTTACGCCCGATACGGGTTACCGCTTGAAAAACGTTACGGTAAACGGGGAAAGCCTTGGCGCGATTTCAAGTTACACCTTTGTAGACACACATTCCAACCAAACGCTTGCGGTGGAATTTGAAAAAATTACTTATACGGTTACCGTAATTTGCAATGAAAACGGCAGCGCTGATAAGATTGGCGAGCATCAAGTTCCCCACGGGGAAGATTTTGCCATTCATCTTTCCCCCAACGAACATTACGAAGTAAGTTGCATTCAAGTAAACGGGGAAAGCGTGGAAATTAGCGAAAGCGTAACCTTGCCTTCCATAACCCAAAATACCGTTGTAAACGTTTCCTTTATCAAAACCGCTTTCACCCTTCACCTAAAAACCGCAGGGCTTGGCACGGTTACGGCAGATAACGCGATGAACGGGATTCCCCAAGGGGAAAACCGCGTGCTTACTTTTACCCCCCAAAAGGGTTGGGAGCTAGCGTACGTTTTCGTGAACGATAAACTAGTTCTAGTGCAAAACGACCAAATTACTTTAACTGGTATAACGCAAGATATTTCGGTTACCGCGGTGTTTGCAAAAAAAGAAAACCCCGCGCCTTGGATTATCGGCCTTTCGGCTACGGCGGTAGCGGGAATTGGCGGTGTTTCCATCCTTTTATGGCTACTTTTGAAAGCGCGCAAAAAACGCTAGGCGATAGCAAAAATAAAAAATAAAACGAAACGGTAGGGATTCCCTACCGTTTTGCATTATCTGCTAATTTTTGAAAAACGTATTGCAAAATTTCCTAAACCGTGCTATAATTTCCGTAGCACGAAAAAGGAAGGTTTCCTATGGCTTTACACGTAATGGACGAGGCAATCCGCTGTTTGCAATGCAAAAATCCGCAATGCGTAAAGGGTTGCCCGATTGGCACCCCCATCCCGCAAATTATCAATCTGCTTAAAAACAATAAGCTGGACGAAGCGGGGCGCATTTTATTTGAAAACAATCCCCTAACCACGGTGTGCAGTTTGATTTGCAACCACGAAAAGCAATGCGAGGGGCATTGCGTGTTAGGGAAAAAGGGTGCGGCGGTGCATTTTTCTAGCATCGAGCAGTATATTTCGCGCACGTACGCGCCGAAAATGACCAAAGGCCCTGCGGATTGGAACGGCATGCGCGCGGCAATCGTGGGTTCGGGCCCTGCGGGGATTACCATTGCCATTATTTTGGCGCGCTACGGCTACAAGGTAACCATTTTTGAAAACAAAAGCGAGATTGGGGGCGTTCTTCGGTACGGGATTCCCGATTTCCGTTTGCCCAAGGCGGTTTTGGATGATATTCAGTACCGCCACATTGAAATGAAGGGCATTAAAATTCGCCCCAACGCGCATATTGGCGGCTCTATCGGTATTGACGACCTGTTCCGCGACGGCTATAAGGCGATTTTCCTTGGTACGGGGGTTTGGAAGCCCAACGCCTTACATATTAAGGGGGAAACGCTTGGGCACGTGCATTTCGGCATTAACTACCTAAACAGCCCCGAATCCTTTAAGCTGGGGCAACGGGTAATTGTAATCGGCGCGGGTAACGCGGCTATGGACGTAGCAAGAACGGCGCTACGCCACGGTACCGAATACTTAACCTGCTTTTCCATCACCAAAAAGGTGGCGGCAAGCCAATACGAATATACCTACGCCAAGTTAGAAGGGGTTCAGTTCGCTTACAACAAGCGCCCCGTGGAAATCGTGGACGAAGGGGTAATTTTTTGCGACGTAATTGAAAACGAGGACGGCACCTTTACGGATATCCCGGGCACCGAAGAATTACACCCTGCGGATAGCGTTATCGTTTCCATTAGCCAAGGCCCGCAAAACGTAATCGTAAAATCCACTACGGGGCTTACCATAAACAATAACGGCTTACTTGTGGTAGACGAAAAGGGCAATACTTCTCGCCCAGGAATTTTCTCTAGCGGGGACGTAGCCCACGGCCCGCGTACGGTGGTGGAAGCGGTTGCGCATAGCAAAATCGTTGCGGAAACTATGCACCGTTATATGCAATCCTTAAAAGATTAAATTTTTATGTTTTAGAAATGAACAAGGCAAGCGCAAATTTACGCTTGCCTTTCGTTTTATCCGTGATAAAAACGGTTTATTTTTCTATTCCTTCTATTAAAACCGCCCTACAAGGGGAACCTTCCGCGCCCGCCAAGTTTAAGGGGGCGGCGGCTAAGAAATATTCGCCTTCGGGCACGTTATTTAATCTAAGCCCTTCCAAGAGCACTACCCCCTTAGATAACAGCGCAAGGTGTACCGCCATGGGCGCGGTTTCGGGGCCGAAGGTTTGCGATTCGCACCCCAAAAGCAAAACATCGGATGCGGCAAATACGATAGCGGCATCCAAGGATATTTCGGCATTACCTTTCATTAAAATGCGCTTTGCCCCTTCTTTACTTTTTGCCTTTGCTTTTTCTATGATGCGTAATGCAGCTTCCTTATCTATCACCCCTTGGCAATCAACAACGTACGCTTTGCCCACGAAGGCTTCTAGACCGATGGTATCCACCGTTTTTCCGTCCTTGATAAAATGCGCGGGCGCATCAATATGCGTGCCGTTATGCGCGCACATAGAAAAGGCGGTTAAATTGTATAACTCCCCTTTTTTCATATCCATAAGCACGCTTTTTTGGGGTGCGGGATCATCAGGATACACTTGGCAGGTGAACACCTCTTGGGATATATCGTAAATTTTCATTTTCTTTTTCCTTTTGAAAAACGCACACCGAATTTTTCGGTGTGCATCATTTTCGTTAAATTTCCACAAGTAGCCCGTCGTAGGACACCGAAATGCCGTCCTTAGCGGTTTCCTTTGCGCGCACATCGTAGGGCGCGTAATCGTTATGCGTAAAGTGGTTGATATAAAACTTTGCGCCCGCGTTTGCAATGCCACGGGAAATCAGTTCGTTTTTCAATTCTACGCATTCTTCGTATCCCATATGGCGTTCATGCCCCGCAATGGAATACAACGTACAATCCATTTGCGCGAAGTCCACCTTTACGCCACTTTCTTGCATAAAGTTCAGCGCGTCTATTGGAAGCGCAGCCGTATCGTTACAATGGAACACCGTTTTATTTTCCTTTACGTCCTTAATTAAGTAAAGAAGGGCGGAATCTACGTGCCTTGCGGGAAGGGCGGTTACTTCGTATTCCCCGTTCAAATTCACCCGTTCGTAGGGTTTGATTACGCGGATATCACAACGGGTAGCAAGCAATTTGCCCCAGCCCATAAATTCGCAAAACTGATCGTAAACCTTTTTCGTTCCTTCGGAGCACAGGATTTCCATTTTTTCATGCGTTAAATCCTTTGCGTGCCCACCCGTACGGTTGGCAAGCTCCTGCGGAAAGAAATGGTCTATATGCGGATGGGTAATTAGTAAATAGCGCGCCGTTCCCAGCGTAAGCCCATTCATATGCGCGTGGCGGTTGGTATCGATGGGAAGATCAATAATCAAATCGTCGTTCACCATACTTTGGCTACGGGTACGAACGTCCTTTTCGGTAAAACCGTTTTCCCCTTTTCTTACGGCGTTACAAACGGGGCAATCGCAAAATAACGCGGGGATGCCTTCTGCCGCGGCAGTTCCTAAAAAGCGGTATTTCATCCTTTTAGTCCTCCTTTAACTCAATGGATAAGCCGTCGTAAGGCACTAAAATGCCGTAATCCTTGGCAAAGGCGCAATATTCCTTATAATACTTATCTTCGTATTCTTGGGAAATGTGGTTTACGTAGCAAAGGGTTTGTTCGCTTGCAATTCCCGTTTCCTTAAAGCGACGAATCATTTCCACCACTTGGCTAAAATTCAAATGCCACTTATACTGAAAACTGCTTTCCCCAATGGGGCATTCCAGCGCAGCGGAAGAAAGGGTTTTGCCCGTTTTTGCCCAGTTTACCAGGTAGTTAAAGGTTTCTTCGGGCAAAATACCCGTATCGTTGCAAACAAGGTGGCTTGCCTTTCCCTTTTCAATTAAGTATACGAAGGTATCTTCGGTTGCCATATGTAAGGAAGGAAGCGCCGTTACGGTATATTCCCCCATTTTTACGGGGGTAAGGGGCTTTGCTAACTGAAAGGAAACACCCTTTTGCCCTTCCCCAAACAAGGTAGCGAAAAAGTTAAACATTTCGCCAATGCGGGTAGAGCCCACAAGCGATAAATCTTCCCCTTGTAAGCCGTGCGCGTAGGGACTGCGGCGCAAGTACAGTTCTTGCGGAATAAAATGATCCTCGTGCGAGTGGGTTTGCAAAACGTGCGTAAGACGGGATAAATTTAAGCCGTTTTTTAAGGCGTTATGGTAGGTATCGGGGCCGATATCCACCAAAATTTTATCGTCGATTAACGTTTGCGTACGGGTACGCTCGGTTTTTATCGCGTTTTCTTCCCCAGCGGCAATTCGCTTGCGAAGCTGGGTACAAAAATCACAGTTGCAAAAAATCCCGGGTACGCTTTCGCAAGAAGACGTCCCCAAAAAAGTGATTTTCATTGCTTTTTCTCCTTCCTTTTCGCGCGTTATAAAACGCCTTCCACTAATTTTTCTAAACGTTCTTCGTCAATCAAACCAACGTGTTTTGCAACCACTTCCCCATTTTTGAAAACGAGCATGGTGGGGATGGCGGAAATGCCGTATTTTACGGCAAGCCCTTCTTCATCGTCCACGTTTACTTTGCCGAACACCGCTTTGCCTTGCATTTTTTCGGCAACCCCTTCAAACGTGGGGGCAACCATACGGCAGGGCGCGCACCAAGTAGCCCAAAAATCCACCACGGTTACGCCTTCGGCAATTTGTTTATTAAATCCTTCTTCCGAAAAATGTACTACGCCTTGCATACTTTCTCCTCCTTGGGATCTTCTCCCACGGTAATGTTTTCCGAAATCCAAAGGGAATATTCCCCTTACATTATTTTTCGTTTACTTCCCCAATAAAGCGGTTTACCACTTCAAAAAGGGGCATGGGGGTGGTTTCCCCCGTTGCCATATGCTTTAAGGTAACTTCGCCCGAATTCAGTTCGCTTTCCCCAAGCGCGATTACGTATTCCGCGCCCAGCTTATCCGCGTACTTAAACTGCGCCTTAAAACTTCTATCCATTAAATCCGTTTCCGCCGAAACGCCCGCTTTTCTAAGCAGGGTTACCATGCGGAAGGCTTCCGCTTTCGCTTCTTCCCCCATGGGCGCGAAATACACCTTTACGGGGGCGGGAGCGGGTAAGGTTACCCCTTGCGCGTCCAACACGCCCAAAAGACGTTCTAACCCCAAACCAAAGCCTACGCAAGGGGTGGATTTACCGCCCAGGCTTTCCACTAAGCCATCGTAACGGCCGCCGCCGCATACCGTACCCATTGCGCCTTGGGTGCAAACGAATTCAAATACCGTGCGGGTGTAATAATCCAAACCGCGAACGATGGTGGGATCCACCGCGTATTCTACGCCCGCCGCGGTAAGGGTGTTTTTTAACTGGGTAAAATGCGCTTCACAATCTTCGCAAAGATAATCCGTAATTACGGGCGCGCCCACGAGTAGTTCCTTACAGCCTTGTTCCTTACAGTCGATAATACGCAAGGGGTTGCGGTCAAACCGTTCCTTACAGGTAGCGCACATTTGGTCTAAACGCGCCGCCAAAAATTCTTTGAGAGCGGCGTTGAAACGCGCGCGGCAGGTTTTACAGCCGATGCTGTTAATTTTTAGGGCAAGGGAGGTTACCCCCGCTTTTTCCAAAAAGGTTTTGGCAAGCAGAATAACTTCCGCATCCGTAACCGCGGAAGAAGCGCCGTAGTATTCCACCCCGAATTGGTGGTGTTCGCGAAGGCGCCCTGCTTGGGGGCGTTCGTAACGGAACACGGGGGTAAAATAATAGGACTTCATGGGCATGGGCTTACTGGAAAGCCCGTTTTCAATAAAGCTGCGGCAAACGCCCGCAGTACCTTCGGGCTTTAACGTCATAGAACGGCCACCCTTATCCATAAAGGTGTACATTTCCTTAGTTACTACGTCCGTAGTATCCCCTACGCCACGCGCAAACAGTTCGGTCGCTTCAAAGGTGGGGGTACGGATTTCGCGCGCTCCGAACAAAGCTGCCGTTTCACGCGCTAACCCTTCTAAATATTGCCAGCGGTAGGATTCTTCGGGAAGAACGTCCTTCGTTCCCTTGGGAATATTAATCATATGCTTTCTCCACAAAAATTACAAAATATACTTGGTTAAGTTGCGCTTGGAAATTTCTTTTTCCAAATGTTCGGTTACGTAGCGCGCGTCCACGGTAACGGGATAACTGCCCCCTTCACCCGACGCGGTAAAGGAAATTTCTTCCAACAAGTCCTCCATTACGGTGTGCAATCTTCTTGCGCCGATATCTTCGCGCGTTAAGTTCAGTTCTTCGGAAATTTCCGCAATTTTTTCAATGGCTTCGGGGGTGAAACCAAGTTCTACCCCGTCCACTTGCAACAGTTTGCCGTACTGGATGGTGATTGCGTTTTTCGGCTTGGTTAAAATTTCCACGAAATCCGCTTTGGTTAAGGAATTCAGTTCCACCAAAATGGGGAAACGGCCTTGCAGTTCGGGGATTAAATCTTCCACCTTGGCAACGTGGAACGCGCCTGCCGCAATAAACAGAATAAAGTCCGTTTTTACGGGGCCGTACTTGGTCATAACCGTGCTGCCTTCTACGATGGGAAGAATATCGCGTTGCACCCCTTCGCGGGATACGTCCGCGCCACCCGTTGCGCTTTTCGCGGCAATTTTATCAATTTCATCGATAAAGATGATGCCTTCTTGCTCTGCACGGCGAAGGGCTTTTGCGTTTACCGCGTCCGAATCAATCATTTTTTCGGATTCTTCCGCGATAATTAAGTTCATGGCTTCCTTTACGGTTACCTTGCGCTTTTTCCGTTTTTTGGGAAGGAAATCCCCAAAGATACTACCAATGTTAATTTCCGCGCCGCTGCCGGGCATTACTTCCATTGCTTTGGGGGCGTCGGGCACGTCTACTTCAATTACCAAATTGCGGTAGGTGCCTTTTCTTAAATCGGATAACAGTTCGGCGCGGAAAAGATCTTCGGGTTTTTCCCCTTTTTCACCCTTTTTCAGGTCGTATAAAATCTTTAAGATTTTATCTTCCGCAACCGCGGTGGCTTTTACGGATACTTCTTGGTAGGATTCTTCCTTAACAAGACGCACCGAGCATTCCACCAAATCGCGAATCATACTGTCTACATCCCTACCCACGTACCCTACTTCGGTAAACTTGGTGGCTTCCACTTTAATAAAGGGCGCTTTTACAAGTTTGGCAAGGCGGCGGGCGATTTCGGTTTTACCAACCCCCGTGGGACCTTTTAAGATGATGTTCTTGGGGGTAATTTCTTCCTGTTCCGCTTCGGTAAGTTGGCTTCTTCTATAACGGTTACGAAGGGCAATGGCAACCGCTTTTTTGGCTGCGCCCTGCCCAATGATATATTTATCTAATTCCGCAACGATTTGTTTTGGGCTTAAGTTCATCTTCCTACCCCCTTACACTTCTTCTACAACGATATTATCGTTGGTGAACACGCAAATTTCGCTTGCGATTTTAATGGATTTATACGCAATTTCGGGTGCGGAAAGATCGGTGTTTTGAATGAGTGCGCGCGCCGCCGAAAGGGCGTAGTTTCCGCCGCTACCGATTGCGCAAACGCCTTGGTCGGGTTCAATTACTTCCCCACTACCCGAAACGATAAGTAAGGTTTCCTTATCCGCAACGATCATCATGGCTTCTAATCTTCTGCCAAGCTTATCCATGCGCCAAAGTTGGGCAAGTTCTACCGCGCTACGCATTAAGTTGCCCGAAAATTTATTTAACATTTCTTCAAAGCGTTCGGAAAGGGTGAACGCATCCGAAACCGAGCCGGCGAACCCAAGCACCACCTTATCCCCGTAAATACGGCGTACCTTTTTGGCGTTGGATTTCATTACCACCGATTGGGAAAGGGTAACTTGCCCGTCCCCCGCAAGCGCGGTTTTGCCATCCTTTTTTACGGCTACTATGGTAGTACCTTTAATTTCATCACTCATTGATTTGCTCCTTTACTTGTTCCAGCGCGGCGAACGCGCGGTTCATAATTGCGATTTTTTTGTTGCCATCAAACCCGTAAATGGGTTTCACCACGCCGTAGTTGGCGTTCATGGGCTGAAAGTTGGGGTTGGGCGTTACCACGTAAGCGGCAAGCGCGCCCATTACCGTTTCCCTTGGGAATTCCACGGGGGGTAAGTTTTTGATTTTACGTAAGATTTGCACCGCGCAAGTAATACCGCTGGCGGCGGATTCCACGTACCCTTCTACCCCCGTAATTTGCCCCGCGAAAAATAGGTTGGGGATTTTTTTCAGGGATTGATCGTAGTTTAGGTGCGCGGGCGCGCGCAAATAGATATTTTTGTGCATTACGCCGTACCGTAAAAATTCGGCGTTTTTTAGGGCGGGGATTAGCGAAAATACCCGCTTTTGTTCGGGGAATTTTAGGTTGGTTTGAAAGCCCACTAAATTGTACATGGTCTTTTCTTCGTTTTCGGGGCGAAGTTGCAAGCACGCGTATAATTTTCTACCCGCTTGCTTGGAAAGCCCTACGGGCTTTAAGGGGCCGAAGCGCAAGGTTTCGTACCCACGCTTTGCCATAACTTCCACGGGCATACACCCATCGAACACCCGTTCGTTTTCAAAATCCTTTAACGCAACCGTTTCGGCGGTTACAAGCGCTTGATAGAACGCGTCGTAATCTTCCTTATCCAAGGGGCAGTTTAAGTATTCCCCCGTGCCGTCCCCGTATCGATCCCCGTAGAAGGAAAGGTTTTCATCCACGCTTTCCTTGGTTACGATGGGCGCGGATGCATCGAAGAAAAACAAGGGTTCGCCTAACGTTTCCGCAAGTTGGTTTGCCAACCCTTCGCTGGTTAACGGGCCGGTGGCAATTACCGTGATATTTTCCGAAAACGGGGGCTTGGTAATATCCGAAACCTCCTCGTTATGCACGGTAAGATTGGGGAATGCGGTCAGCATTTCGGTTACGGCTTGGGAAAACTTATCCCGATCCACCGTAAGCGCGCCACCCGCCGCCACTTTTGCTTTTTCCGCCGCTTGCATGGTAACGCTACCCAAACGGCGCATTTCTTCTTTCAGTAAACCGCACGCGTTGGTTTCGTAACTATCGTTTTTTAGGGAGTTACTGCAAACCAGTTCGGCAAAATTAGGCGAACGGTGGGCGGGGGAAAATTTAACGGGCTTTTGTTCGTATAAATGCACTTCCACCCCCGCTTTTAGCAGGCGGTAGGCGCATTCGCTACCCGCAAGCCCCGCGCCGATCACGTTTACGCGGATATTCATTTAGTTACCTTCCTTTTCGTAGCCGCAATGCTTATCTACGCATACGTCCTTGCCATCGCGTTGTACCATAAACTTGCCGCACTTGGGGCATTTTTCGCCCGTGGGCAAATCCCAGCTCATAAACGAGCAATCGGGGTACTTACTGCAACCGTAGAACAGTTTGCCCGCGCGGGAAGTCATCTTTTTGGTGGGTGCGCCGCACGTGGGGCATTTGCCCACTAGTTCGGAAACGTTGTTCGTTCCGCCGCAAACCGCGCATACCGAGTATTTGCCGAATTTACCCGTTTTTACGAACATTTCCCCGCCGCACGCTTTACATTTTTCGGCAGAAGGCTGTTCGCCGTAGGGTTTGATATTCTTACATTCGGGGAAATTGGGGCAAGCAAGGAACTTACCGAACTTCCCTTCCTTAATTACCATATGCGCCCCACATTTTTCACATTTGTAGGGGGATACGTTTTCATCCGTGGATTTGATATTTTTGCAATCGGGGTAGTTGGAGCAAGCCAAGTATTCCCCAAATCTACCGTGCCGGCGCACCATGGGATGCCCGCACTTTACGCAAATTACGTCCGTAACTTCATCCCCATCCGACTGCGCTTTGAGTAGGTTTTGTGCAAAACCGGGGTAGAATTCCCCAATGATACCCCGCCAGTCCTTACCGCCTTCTTCAATGGTATCTAATCTTTCTTCCATATTCGCGGTAAAGCCTACGTCCATAATATCCGTAAAGTATTTTACGAGTACGTCCGTAATTTCAAAAGCCACTTCGGTAGGCATCATAAATTTGCCTTCCTTTTTTACGTAATTGCGCTTGTTGAGTACCGCAATAACGGAAGCGTAGGTGGAAGGTCTGCCAATTCCCTTATCTTCCATGGCTTTAACCAAGGTAGCGTCCGAATAGCGCACGGGGGGCTTGGTAAATTTTTGTTCCTTTTTCAGTTCGGTTAGGTGGGCGTAGTCCCCTTCCTTTAAGTCGGGAAGCAGTTTTTCTTCCCCTTCTTCGGTTTCCTCACGGCTATCCTGATATACCGCGGTAAAACCGGGGAACAGCATACTTCTGCCCGTAGCCTTAAAACCGTATTCCCCACCCGCAAGTTCAATCGCCATGGAGTTATACTTTGCTTCCGCCATTTGCGAAGCAAGGAAGCGTTCGTAAATTAACTTATACAAGCGGTAGTGGTTGCGGTCTAATAAATCCTTTACGCTTTCGGGCGTACGGCTTAAATCAACGGGGCGGATGGCTTCGTGCGCGTCCTGCGCGCCCGATTTGGTTTTGTACACGTTGGGCTTTGCGGGAACGAAATCCTTGCCGTACTTCCCCGCAATAAAGGTTCTTGCCTTATCTTGCGCTTCCTTGGAAACGCGCACCGAGTCCGTACGGATATAAGTTACGAACGCGATGTGCCCTTCCTTTTGGGTATCAATCCCTTCGTAAAGGTGTTGGGCAAGTGTCATAACTTGGGGGGCGGCGATGCCAAGCTTATTGGAACCATCCTGTTGCAAGGTAGAAGTGGTAAAGGGCGCGGGGGCGTGCGTTTTGGTTACCGCCTTTTTTACCGCCGTAACGGTGAAATCGGGGGGCAACGCGCGTTCTACTTCCTCCGCTTCCTCCTTATTTTTAATTTTAATTTTTTTGCCTTGGTAGGTGGCAAGCGACGCTTTGAAGGGGGCGGTTTTGCCGTCTAACCCCTTTAAGTGCGCGGTTAAATTCCAATACTCTTCGGGCTGGAAGGATAAAATTTCGCGTTCCCTATCGCATACCATACGAAGGGCAACGGATTGTACGCGCCCTGCCGAAAGACCATCCTTAATGCGCTTACATAGGAAGGGGGAAAGTTTATAACCCACCAATCTATCCAACACTCTGCGCGCTTGTTGCGCGTCTACCAAACTCATATTGATTTCACGCGGGTTCTTTAACGCTTCGGTTACCGCGCGTTCGGTAATTTCGTTGAATTCAATACGGTGGGGGGTGCCGTCCTTTAACTGTAAAACCTGTTCCAAGTGCCAAGAAATGGCTTCGCCTTCACGGTCCGGGTC
>JAZUCI010000079.1:0-4475 GCA_045639045.1 Christensenellaceae bacterium | reverse complement strand
CCCCCCTTTGACAAGGGGGGCTAAAGAAACGTGTTATCCTTCCTAAAGGGTAATGCTATACGTTATCTGGGGGTAATGGATAAATCGTCCAAATAGAGTTCGTCAAAGCAAACGCTGTAAGCCAAAATAACGAAGTAATGGTACCCGCTTTCCTTGGGGGTGAAGGTACCCGTAACCAGTTTCCAATCACAAGCTACCGACATTTCGCCTACATCCACCAAGCGTGTACGATTGCTTGCTTCAACGCCTATTTCCGTAGAATTTCGCAGTTCTATCCATCCCCAACCGCCATCAAATCGCGTGGGATTTACGATTTTTATCATAAAAGATATGTCATACCGCACGCCCGCTTGTAAATAAACTTGCGTACCGATATAGGTGTTTCCGCCGTTGATAGACTTATCTGCGGGGTTGATCATCTTTAACGATCCCGAACCGTCGTTGGTGTACGAAACGTCCGTTTTGCGGGTATGATCCGCAGCCGTCCAACCACCCCAGCCGGGCGTGGTTTCAAAATAACTGTATTCCACGGGAACGATAGAACCATCCTTCCCTACGCTTGTTGCAAAATTGCCGTTTTCAATCAAGTTTTTATCTTGCGCTTCCCCAATCGCGCGCAATTGAATATCGTCGATATAAATTACGGAGCCTTCCTTAAAGCCGTTCCACATTATACCCAAATAGTAGGGTTCGGTTTTATCCGCGTCAAAGGTAAAGGTAACTTTTATCCAACCGCCCGAATTCCACGCTTTTGCCGCTTCTTCGGGATTTTGCAGATAGGTGCCGTTTGCCTGCTTAGTAAGCCCATTGGGATTTAGAAGGGGGAAGGAACAGAACGACGCGTTCTGATACTTTGAGGTAGACGTAGTTCCCCTTGCAAGCGAGGTACTGTTATCCGTCCAGTTGCCACCGTGTACGTCCTGTGCAACGTTCCATTTTCCAAGTTTGATCTTTGCGGTTTGCGCGCTACCGACCGAAGTATTCGTAACGTTATCCGCCCATATCATAAAGGAAAGTTCGTACCGCAAGCCGCCCGTAACGTTGAACACCTTTTTCACGTTGCCCTTGTAATCACCTGCGACGCTATCGTACCCTTCTTTCGTTTCTTCGTTCATTTGAATTTTCAAAGTACCCGTACCCGCGCCTTTATCGTACGACTTTTCGGTTACGTAACCCACGTTGGTTGCCCAGTTCCAACCACCAATCCAACCTTCTTGTTCTAAAGCGCTACCCTTTAAGTAGGCATCGTTAGCGCCGTAATTAAAGTTGCCGTTGGTAAAGATATTTTCTCCTAAATCCTTATATACGTCTAATTCGTCCAGCCAAATGGTGCTACCCGCTTGGTTGCCGTTGAACTTGAACACGAAATACATTTCTTGCGTATATTCTACGTTAAAGGAAATGGTGGCGGTTTGCCATTCAGTAATGGTTTTGGGTTCCCCACCGTTATTAAAGGATTTGATTACGATACCGCAGGTATTAAAGTTTTCTGCCCAGGTCGGCTCCTGATTATCCCCTACTTCCATGCGGTCCTTATACACAAGCCCGATGAAAGAATCCCCGGCTACGGTTTTCAAATTCTTATATTTATATCTTACGGAAAGGGTGTAATTGCCGGGCTGTAAAACAAACGCGTAGCGCATATTCCCCGCGTAACCTTTAGAAGTAAACAGTAAACTTTGGCTATCCGTTTCGCCCGGGATTGCGTTTTCTTCCGAATAGGAAACTTGATTGCGGAAGCGCCAACCTTCAAAATTTTTCCAACCCTTACGAACGTCGTGCGAAACGCTATTGTTATCTTCTTCCTTTACGTAGGACTTGTTAAAGGTTTCGTCAACGGTAAATTTGCCAATTACCCCCACTTGGTTTTCGTTGGGGGATAAGGAACGCACGCAGATATCGTCTATCCAAATGGTTCCCTTTCTTAAGCCGTACAGCTTAAAATATAAAACGAAGTTGCGCGCTTCTTCCCCATCCGTAAAGTATAAATTTTGCTTATACGTTTTCCATTCGGTGGTTTTACCAAGCATCCCGGTAGATCTCCAAGTATAATAATCTTCTTGATCCCACCCGCCGCTGGGTTTATGGTACTTATCTGTTACGAAGAAGTACGCGTTCGGGCTATTATTAAAAGTATAGTCTTCGCTGGTTTTATACGAAAATTTCACTTCGTATTCCACGCAGGGGCGCAAGGGGATTTCCGTATACATATATTTGTTGT
This sequence comes from Christensenellaceae bacterium, assembly GCA_045639045.1. Classification (GTDB taxonomy): domain Bacteria; phylum Bacillota; class Clostridia; order Christensenellales; family Borkfalkiaceae; genus SIG402. The sequence goes on along the minus strand of JAZUCI010000079.1, from coordinate 2,254 downwards.
ATGAATCGGGTACCCCATCCGCGTTGGCGTCCGGCTTTTCGGTGAAGGTGAACTTCATAGAACCCGAACCATCCGCCATGTGCGTGGTGGACGCGTCAAACGAAGCGTTTTCCATCATAAACCAGTCCGTAGGCCCCGTCCAACTAACGGTGGGGGTGCCGTCCGGGATATTCCCTTCGGGGAATACGTTATAATCTATCGCGTCCTTTTTGCTTTCCGAGGGGCGGTGATAGTTACAGAAATTGCAGTACATATCGTAAGCGCCCGTAAAGCAATGCTCTTGCGAGGAGCGTAAAGATAGGTTGCTAATCGTAATTTCGGAATCATCTACCGACCAAGCGATGATGGAAACGAAATATTTGCCGTCCTCCGGGCAAACCCAGGTGGCGTTGATTTGGCGCGTTACGTTAGAAATGGTAGTATTAGGGCCGTAAAGCACGAAGTTGCTGGAAACGGGAAGGATGGGATAATCTATGGAATTCGTTCCGTCCTCCTTCACCATAACGGCAAAATTGTTTCCGCCCACGCCGTCAATTTTCATATGATCAATTTGCACGGTTGCCATAAAGGTGTATTCTACCCCGGCAATCAGTTCTACCGTGTAATGGCGGTGTTCTTCGTGTTCATCACCAATTTCGTACTGACCCGAAATTTTAATATTCTTTTCCGCAGGGTTGAATACGATAGTGTTATCGTTATTCGCCCAACCCGTCCAACGTTGTTCGTTATAGGGATCGATAAGCAGTTCCCCGCAAAGCTTGGGCGAATAGTTTTCGGGCGTGAATACCACGTACGGATCCGCAACGTAATACTCCGAACCAACGGCAACCACGTTGCCCTTATCGTCCCTCCACGTGTTTTGGCGGTAATTTTCCTTTTCTACCGAATAGTTTACTTTTAAAACGTCCCCCACGTGGGCGTTTCTATCGCGGAACTTTTCGTTGCCGAATTCATCCAAGAACACAACGGTTGCAGGCATCCCCGCCTTTCTTACTTTCACCTTTTTCGTTACACTGTAAACGCGCGTGCCGAAGGTGAAAGTGGTGGTAATATCTACGTCCTGTTCGGTATCAAATTCCAACTGTTGATATTCCGCCCCACCTACGTTGTAGGTGATACGGCTGTTTAGCACGGGGTCGGAAGCAACGTATCTGCCAAGCCAAGCGCCCGTTGCTTCATCCTGATACATAAGGCAGGTATCGGGAACGGTAAAACGGGAGGTATGCGTGTGCGTAAAGTACGTTTGCGCCTTGATATTTTCTACCGTTTGCACGGTGGGATAGCAAGTAAATTCGTCAAATGCAAGAACGTCCGCTTGCATTCCGTACATATGGAAATACAAGTAGTAGGAAACGGGGTTATGCGTATTTTCGTTGCCCGAAGTGTTGGGAACGGTAAAGGTACAGCTTGCCTTCGTCCATTCCTTATTCTTAACTTCGTGGTGGAACATATGCTCCCCTGCGGGGGTATTTTGGAAATCGTACACGGCTTTAGGCACGCGGTCATCAATTTCCCCCGGAAAATCTTCTTCTCTTAATAAAAGCATATGCACGTCCGAAGTGGAAGGCTTGTGCATCCCTTGGAACATATACATAAAACTTAAATCGTAAGTAAAGCCTTCAAACAGCACGATACGCGTGACAAGTTGCGTGCTGATATTTTTTTCGGGTGAACGGAACACCAATGCAGAGGTACCATCCCCCGTGTAGTAGTTATATTGCGCGTCCGCCGCGTTGCAAGAAGTAAACGTTTTCGCATCCCAACCGAACCAACTACCCAAGCGGTTGCTTACGACGGGATTTTTACCAAACACAGCGTTGGAAATTACGTAATCGGGGTAAGATTCCGCGTAAACCACGGGGGTAAGCGTGTGGGCGAAATCCCCGTTACGGAAGGCGTTTTCAAAATATAATTCTTGCTCGTAACCGTGAACTTCGCAATCCCTATGGCGTTGTCCGTAGGTACTATCGGCAACGTTTTCAATATCCAGCGCAAGGTGGGGTTCGCTATCAATCGTCCATGCCCCACCGTGCAATTTTTCCCATTCTATGGTACCCACGGTGCCGTATTCGTAATACCCTTCAATTAAAAGTTGGCGGATATACATATATTCGGCATGGTCGTAGTGCGAAAGGGTGCCGTTAGGAAGGTTGACTTCCACGCGGTTCCATTGCCCGCGCACTTCTACGTTTGCTTCCCCTTCGTTACTAATGGTAAGCGTTCCCGCCTAGGGAGGCGGATCGTAGCCATGGCG
>JAZUCI010000078.1:0-3497 GCA_045639045.1 Christensenellaceae bacterium | reverse complement strand
TTTAACCCTTACCGCTCCCGATTTCACGCATATTCAAGGGGAAGTTCTTCCCAACATGGATGAACTTGTTTCCGCAAGTGGCTTGCAAGGTAACGATACCATCGCTTCGTTAGAAGGTAAACTTGTTATGGAACATAACCTTACCAGAACTTCCGCAGCGTTAACCAGCTTCCACAGCCATATTGCTGATTGGCGTAAAGATACTGAAAGCAATTTAGGTGAAATTGTTGACGGTAACTTCGTATATCCCATCACTATTAGCGGTCTTACCAGCAAGAACTATAACATTACGTTTAAGCCCGGTAAAGCAACCGTTATTATGCCCGAATTTAAAGGCGCAACCACGGTAAGTCCTAAGATTGCACCCGTTGCAGGTCAACCTTTAGGTTTGCATTACGATGCTTCCGTACAATCTACTATGACCTTAAACGGTAAAGAATTCTACGGTATGGGCGTTAACTACTTCTCCGTAATGGGCGATGCAACGCCCCAAGCAGGTTTCGATCCTACCACCGTATGTGAAAACTTGGAACTTCTTGCTTCTTACAACGTAAAAGCAATTCGTTTCAGAGTAATGCCTTTCTATGATCGTGAATACGGCTCCTTCTATAACTACTACGGTCAATTTATTCAATATCTTGATACGGTTGTAGCAAAAGCGGAAGAAGTTGGTATTGGTTTAGTACCCTCTATCTTCTTTACTAACGCATACGTGAACTTGTACGACGAAGGTCCCGCAATTGCTCTGCGTGACAACAACTCTAAAACGTTTAAGTTCCTTGACGCGTTCACTACCTTCATCGTAGACCGTTACGCAGAAAGCCCCGCAATCTTCATTTGGGAATTTGGTAACGAATTCAACCTTGCAGCAGATAACGGGCTTCCCCTTGATGAACTGCCTGCAGGTTCTAACCGTGAAAAGAGAACGTGGACGGAAGATAAAATGACCACCGAAACCTTGAACGACTTCTACAAGGATTGGGTAAAAATCATTCGTGATGCCGATCCCTACGATCGTTTAATCGGTACCGGTGACGCATCTATGCGTCCTGCGGCATATCACTTATGGCAAGCATCCGTAACCAAGCACAACGATACTGGCTGGAGTGCTGACTGGACTGCCGATACTTTCGAAGAACAATGCTTGGCAACTTCTCGCTTCAACCCCAACGGTATGAATGCGATCTCGATGCACATTTATAGTGGACAACATGCATCCGGCGTTTTCGATCAAATTTCTGCAGACTCCATTTACGGTTCTACGATGAAAGATTATATGAACGCTACGATGCAACTTGCAAAGAGAGTTGGTAGCTACGACGGCACGCAAAAGGGTGGCGACGTTCAAGACGGCAAAACTCTATACTGGGGTGAATGCTACGCTGGTAGCGGTGGTGGTACTGCTAAAGACCCCGTTGTAGGCGATGGACATGAAATCACCTTTGAAGAGATTAAGAAGGTCGTTGATAACTACGGCGATGCGCAAATTGAAACGCACTTCCCCTTAATTCTTCTTTGGAACTACGATCACAACGGTCTGTTGCTTGAAAAACGTGAAGACGAACACTCCAACGGTACCGAATGGTCTTGGTGCGTAGAACCCGAAGGTGGCAACGATAAGGGCTTCTTCACCTTAACGTCCGTTAAGGAAACCAACGATGCAATCGACAACAAGACTACCGCAAACCGCGTTGCTAGTCCCGTTCGTTCCTAATTGCTAACTTGTTTATTTTGTGGTTTGCCCCCCAAAGGGCAAACCGCCGAATACAACGACAACGGATTTAATCCGTAATATAAAACCGCCCAAGTGGAATTCCGCTTGGGCGGTTTTTTGTGTGATTCGTAATAAAAACGAAGTTTTTCTTTCATTTGATAAGTCGGTGCAAAAACTTGGTTGGCAACTTTCAATTTTTTGCAATAAAAAAGAGTTCCCACGTGGGAACTCTTTTACTTTATTAAATTATTGGCTTAATACATGCCGCCCATTCCACCGGGCGCTGCTGCGGGTGCGGCAGGTTCTTTTTCGGGAATATCACTAACGATACTTTCGGTGGTAAGTAGGGTAGCGGCAACCGAAGCCGCATTTTGTAAAGCGGTGCGGGTTACCTTGGTGGGGTCAATAATACCCGCTTCAAACATATCAACGTATTTTTCGTTTAACGCGTCAAAACCGTAGTGCGCCTTTTTGCTTGCTAAAATCTTTTCTACGATTACCGCGCCATCAATACCTGCGTTGGTTGCAATTTGGCGGATAGGTTCTTCAATTGCGCGAAGAATAATCTTGGCGCCCGTCTTTTCATCGCCGTCCAAGGTTTTAACCAAAGCTTTTAACGCGGGGATTGCGCCAAGTAGGGCAACGCCGCCGCCCGGAACGATACCTTCTTCTACGGCTGCTTTAGTTGCGGCAAGGGCGTCTTCAATTCTAAGCTTCTTTTCTTTCATTTCAACTTCGGTTGCTGCGCCAACGTTAATTACGGCAACGCCGCCTGCAAGTTTAGCAAGGCGTTCTTGTAATTTTTCTCTATCGTAGTCCGAAGAAGTTTCTTCAATTTGCGCTTTGATGGATGCGATTCTTGCTTTGATTGCTTCGGTAGAACCTGCGCCGTCAACGATGGTTGTGTTGTCTTTATCCACCTTAACTTGTTTTGCGCGGCCAAGCATATCCAAGGTTACGTCCTTTAATTCGTATCCTAAATCCGAAGAAACAACCGTACCGCCCGTTAAAATAGCGATATCTTCTAACATTGCCTTTCTTCTATCGCCAAAACCGGGCGCTTTTACCGCAATGCAGTTGAAAGTTCCGCGCAATTTGTTTACAACCAAGGTTGCAAGCGCTTCGCCTTCAATATCGTCAGCGATAATTAACAGTTTTAGGCCTTGTTGAACGATTTGTTCCAAAACGGGCAAAATTTCTTGAATAGAAGTAATTTTCTTATCCGTAATTAAAATAACGGGGCTATCAACGACTGCTTCCATTTTATCGGGGTTGGTAACCATATATGCAGAAGCGTAACCACGGTCAAATTGCATACCTTCAACGATGGTCAGTTCGGTTTTCATGGTTTTGCTTTCTTCAACGGTGATAACGCCGTCCTTGCCAACCTTTTCCATCGCGTCCGCAATTAAATCGCCAATATTTTTGTCGCCAGCGGAAATTGCGGCAGTTTGCGCAATTTCGGTTTTGCCTTCTACAAACTTACTGCCTTTCTTTACTTCTTCTACCGCCGTTTCAACTGCTTTATGAATACCAGCCTTTAAAATGATGGGGTTAGCGCCCGCAGCAAGGTTTTTTAAGCCTTCGCGAATAATCGCTTGCGCTAAAACCATAGCGGTGGTAGTGCCGTCGCCCGCTACGTCGTTCGTTTTGGTGGAAACTTCTTTTACAAGTTGCGCGCCCATGTTTTCAAACGCGTCTGCAAGTTCAATTTCTTTTGCAATGGTAACCCCGTCGTTCGTAATTAGGGGAGAACCGTATTTTTTATCTAAAACTACGTTTC
>JAZUCI010000077.1:0-5620 GCA_045639045.1 Christensenellaceae bacterium | reverse complement strand
TGGCTCACAGAACGACATGGCTACGATCCGACTTAAGGTTGACGCGGCAAGAAACGCACTCCTCATCAAAGGCGCAATCCCCGGTCCTAAGGGTAGCGTCGTTACCATCACCGCTACGGTGAAATAAGGAAAGGAGCAACTGAAACAATGGCTAAAATTAACGTATACAATATGGATGGTAGCGTAAAGGAAGAATTGGAACTTTCCGAAATCTTTTCCTTGGAATACAACGAAGCGCTCATTCATCAAGCGGTAGTAACGCGCTTGGCAAACGAACGTCAAGGCACCAAGAGCACGCTTACGAGAAGTGAAGTTCGTGGCGGCGGCATTAAACCCTGGCGTCAAAAGGGTACCGGTCGTGCCCGTCAAGGTTCCATCCGCGCACCCCAATGGATTAAGGGCGGCGTGGTATTCGCACCCAAGTCCCGCGATTTCAGCAAGAAGATGAACATCACCGCAAAGCGTTTGGCTCTCTTCTCTGCACTTTCCAAAAAGTTCGCGGATAACGAAGTGGTTGTTCTTGCAGATTTAACCGTTTCGGGCAAAACCAAAGAAATGGTTAACGTTTTGAACACCTTCGACTTAAACAAGAGAACCTTGCTTGTTATGGCAGACGGCAACGAACTCGTTCGTCGCAGCGCTGCAAACATCAACACCTTGTCCACTCTTCCGGTGGATCAAATCAACACTTACGACGTAGTTGCTAGTCAAAAGATTTTAACTACCAAGGAAGTTATTGAAAAATTACAGGAGGTCTACGGAGAATAATGAACGCGCAGGAAATTATCGTAAAACCCCTTTTGTCCGAAAAAAGCTACGCTGGTATCGCTGATAAAGTTTATACCTTCCAAGTAGCAAACAAGGCGAACAAAACGGAAATTAAGTACGCAGTTGAAGAATTATTCGGCGTTCTCGTAGATTCCGTTCGCACGGCGAAGGTTCACGGCAAAATGAAGAGAATGGGCGCACACCAAGGTATGACCCCTTCCTACAAAAAAGCAGTGGTTACCTTAAAGAAAGATAGCAAGCCTATCGCTTTCTTTGAATCGCTGTCCTAATAGGTCCGGAGGATATAATCATGGGTATTAAGAGATATAAACCTACTTCCGCGGCGCGCCGTTTTATGTCGGTTAGCACCTACGAAGAAATCACTACCACCAAACCCTTCAAGGGCTTGTTGGAAGATCAAAGAAAAACGGGTGGCCGTAACTCCTACGGTAGAATCACCGTTCGTCACATCGGTGGCGGTAACAAGAGAAAGTACCGTATCATCGACTTCAAGAGAGATAAGGACGGCATCCCCGCAGTTGTTAAAACCATCGAATACGATCCCAACAGAAGCGCAAACATCGCACTTTTGGCTTACGCGGACGGCGCAAAGAGATACATCCTTGCCCCCGTTGGCTTGAACGTTGGCGACACGGTTGTTTCGGGTAAGGGCGCGGATATCAAAGTGGGTAACGCACTTCGCTTTGAAGATATCCCCGTTGGTACGATGGTACACAACATCGAATTGCAACCCGGTAAAGGCGGTCAAATCGCAAGAGCAGCTGGTATTTCCGCACAACTTATGGCAAAGGAAGGCGCTTACGCAACCATCCGCATGCCCTCGGGTGAAATGAGATACGTTCCCGTAACCTGCAAGGCTACCATCGGTCAAGTTGGTAACTTGGATCACGAAATTATCCGCATCGGTAAAGCTGGTAAGGTTCGCCACATGGGCGTTCGTCCTACCGTAAGAGGTTCTGTAATGAACCCCTGCGATCACCCCCACGGTGGTGGTGAAGGCCGCGCTCCCATCGGTCGTCCCGGTCCTGTTACCCCTTGGGGTAAACCTGCTCTCGGTCATAAGACTAGAAAGCATAAGAACAAGAGCAACAAGCTCATCATCAAGAGAATTAACTAAGGAGGTATAAGGTATGAGCAGAAGCGTTAAAAAAGGCCCTTACGTTGAAGCAAAACTCTTAAAGAGAATTGAAGATATGAACGCGGCTAACGAAAAGAAAGTTTTGAAAACCTGGTCCAGAGCCTCCACGATCTTCCCCCAAATGGTAGGTCACACGATCGCCGTTTACGACGGAAGAAAGCACGTTCCCGTATACGTTACCGAAGATATGGTTGGTTGCAAGTTGGGTGAATTTGCTCCCACGCGTACCTTTAAAGGTCACGCGGGTGAAAAGACCACGGGCGCTAGATAAGGAGAAGAATCATGGCAAAGAGAATGAGAGAAAAGACTGCGAAGATTGCCGAAACCAAGGATAGAAGACCTAAGGCGGTAGCGAAGTACGTTCGCATGTCTCCCTATAAAGTAAGAATCGTTCTGGATCTGATCCGCAACAAGTCCTACAACGAAGCGGTGGCGATTTTAGAAAACATCCCGCAAGCAGCTGCTGAACCTATCTTAAAGGTAGTTAAGAGCGCGGGCGCAAATGCAGAACACAACCTTCACATGAACAAAGACGATTTGAAAGTTGCGGCTTGCTATGCAGATCAAGGCCCCACGGCAAAGCGCGTTCAGCCTATGTCGAAGGGTAGAGCATACAGCATTTTGAAGCGTTCCAGCCACATTACCGTGGTTTTGGACGCGGCGAAGTAAGGGGGTACCAAGTATGGGACAAAAAGTGAATCCTCACGGCCTTAGAGTGGGCGTGATTAAAGGCTGGGACACCCAGTGGTATGCAAACAAAAAAGAATTCGCAGCAAACATTAAAGAAGACTACGAAATCAGAGATTACTTAAAGAAAACGTACTTCGGTGCGGCTATCTCCAAAATCGTTATCGAACGTGCTGCTGCTAAAATCGTAGTTACTCTGTTCACCGCTCGCCCCGGCGTGTTAATCGGTAAAGCAGGTAGCGAAATCGAAGTAATGAAGAAGGCCCTTGCAAAAGTTACCAAAGGTAAAGCAGTGGTTATCAACATTATGGAAGTTAAAAAACCCGATGCGGACGCGCAACTCGTTGCTGAATCCGTAGCGGCGCAACTTGAAAAGCGCGTATCCTTCCGTAGAGCAATGAAACAGTCCATCGGCCGTTCCATGCGTTCGGGCATCAAGGGTATGAAGATCATGGTAAGCGGTAGATTGGACGGCGCTGAAATCGCGCGTTCCGAACAATACCACGAAGGTTCTATTCCCCTTCATACGCTTCGCGCAGATATCGATTACGGTTTTGCTGAAGCGCATACCACGTTCGGCGTAATCGGCATCAAAGTATGGATCTACAAGGGTGAAGTTCTTGGCGGTGCTAAAAGAAAAACCGAAGGAGGCGTTGAATAATTATGTTAATGCCCAAAAGAGTTAAAAGAAGAAGAGTACACCGCGGTAGAATGACCGGTGCTGCTCACAAGGGTAATAAAGTCGCTTACGGCGAATACGGTTTAGTTGCTACCGAATGCGGCTGGTTAAAATCCAACCAAATCGAAGCAGCCCGTATCGCAATGACCCGTTTCATCAAGCGTGGCGGTCAAGTTTGGATTGACGTATTCCCCCACAAACCTATCACGAAGAAACCTGCCGAAGTTCGTATGGGTAGCGGTAAAGGTTCGGTAGAATACTGGGTAGCAGTTGTTAAACCGGGCAGAGTTCTGTTCGAAATGGCTGGCGTATCCGAAGAAGTGGCAAGAGAAGCTATGCGTCTTGCAGGCCACAAACTTCCCATCAAGACGAAATTCGTTAAGAAGGAACAAACCGAAGAGGCGGTGAACGCAGATGAAAATTAAAGAAATCAAAGATATGACCGACGCAGAATTGAAGGTCAAACTCACCGATTTACAAAAAGAACTCTTCCAGCTTCGTTTTAACCACGCGACCGGTCAATTGGCAAACCCCATGGCGCTTGCCGCTTGCAAAAAAGACATTGCAAGAGTAAAAACCGTAATTCGCGAAAGAGAACTGAGAGCGTAATCGGAGGTTTATGATGGAAAGAAATTTAAGAAAAGAAAGAGTTGGACTTGTAGTTTCCGACAAAATGGATAAAACCGTTGTTGTAGCCATCGAAGAAAAGAGCAAACATCCTCTTTACAAGAAAACGATCACCAAAACGAATCGTTTTAAGGCTCACGACGAAGAAAATCAGTGCGGCGTTGGCGATAAGGTTCGCATCGTAGAATGCAGAAAGTTATCCGCTGATAAGTGCTGGAGAGTTGCCGAAATTATTGAAAAGGCAAGATAACGAGAAAGGAGATAAAGGCATATGATACAACCTCAAACCAGGCTGAAAGCGGCGGATAACTCCGGCGCGAAAGAGATTATGTGCATCCGTGTTCTCGGCGGCTCTTTCAGAAGAACCGGCAACATCGGTGACGTAATCGTAGCAAGCGTAAAAACCGCAACCCCCGGCGGCGCGGTTAAAAAAGGCGACGTTGTTAAAGCTGTTATCGTAAGAACCAGCAAGGGTATCAGAAGACCCGACGGAACTTACATTAAGTTCGACGACAACGCAGCCGTTATTATCGACAACCAAAAACAACCCAGAGGAACGCGTATCTTTGGACCGATCGCGCGTGAACTCAGAGATAAGGACTACATGAGAATTATTTCTCTTGCTCCGGAAGTGTTATAAGGAGAAGGGCAATGATAGCAAAAATTAAAAAGAACGACACCGTTATGGTGATTGCAGGCGAAGACGCAGGTAAAACCGGTAAGGTTGTATCCGTTAACCCCGCAAAAGGCACCGCTACGGTAGAAGGCGTTAACATTCAAAAGAAACATAGAAAGGCACGCAGCGCGCAAGACACCAGCCGTATCGAAGATATCCTGGGTCCCGTAAACGTTTCCAACCTGATGCTCGTTTGCCCCACTTGCGGCAAGGCAGTTCGCGTAGGTATTTCTACGGTTAAGGATGAAAACGGTAAGGATAAGAAAGTTCGCCTTTGCAAAAAGTGCGGCGCCGTTGTAGAACCCAAGGCAGAAGCAAAAGCCGCTAAAAAGGCTACGAAAAAGGCTGCTAAAACCACCGAAACGGCAGAAGCTACCGCAGAAGTGAAGAAAGCGCCCCGTAAAACCACCAAAAAGGCGGAAGCAACTGCTGAAGTAAAGAAGGCTCCCCGCAAAAAAGCGGCGGAAACCACCGAAGCGGCTGAATAAGAGAGGTAACCGATAATGGCAGAAATCAATAGAATGCAAGAAGCATACAGAAAGGAAGTAGTTCCTTATCTTCTTAAGAAATTCGGTTACAAGAACGTAAACGAAGTTCCCCGTTTGGAAAAAATCGTTATCAACACCGGTATCGGCGATATTAAAGATAACGCGAAAAGCGTGCAAATCGCTCAAAACGAAATTGCGCTTATCACCGGCCAAAAGCCCCTGTTAACGCAAGCAAGCAAAGCGGTTGCAAACTTTAAAATCCGTCAAGGCCAAAACGTTGGTATGAAAGTAACCATGCGCGGTAAAAGAATGTACGAATTCTTCGATAAATTCGTATCCGTTGCTCTTCCCCGCGTACGCGACTTTAAGGGTGTTCCCTCCAAGTCGTTCGACGGTAGAGGTAACTACGCTTTGGGCGTAAAAGAACAGCTCATCTTCCCCGAAATTTCCTACGATCAAGTAGAAAAAATCCGTGGGTTTGACGTTTGCTTCGTAACCACCGCTAAAACGGACGAAGAAGCAAGAGAGCTCTTAAA
>JAZUCI010000076.1:0-7551 GCA_045639045.1 Christensenellaceae bacterium | reverse complement strand
AAACCTACCTTGCCGTTGCGCTTGCGGTTGCCGCGTATAAGGATAAAAAAATAGAGCGTATCGTTCTTACCCGCCCCGCCGTGGAAGCGGGGGAAAAGTTGGGCTTTTTGCCCGGGGATTTACAGGAAAAGGTAGACCCCTACCTTCGCCCCTTGTACGACGCGCTTTCCGAAATGCTGGGGGAAGGCTACTTAAAACTGATGGAACGCGGGGTGATTGAAGTTGCGCCCCTAGCGTATATGCGCGGGCGCACGCTAAACAACGCCTTCATAATTTTGGACGAGGCGCAAAACACCACCCGCGAACAAATGAAAATGTTTTTAACCCGTATGGGGGAAGGCAGTAAAATCGTGGTTACGGGGGACGTAACGCAAATTGACCTGCCCGACGGGAAAAAGAGCGGACTTTTGCACGCCGTATCCGTATTAAAAGGGGTGAAGGGCGTTTCCGCAATTACCTTGACCGCAAAGGACGTGGTGCGCCACGAACTGGTTATGCGTATTATTCACGCGTACGAACGGGCGGAAGAAAGGGAAGAGATTGAACGAAAGGAAAGAAAAGCAAACCGTTTGCAAGCTGCCGCTTCCACCGAAAATCAAGGCGTGGAAGGGGAAGAAAGACAAACGGAAACGGATAACTAACGAAAAGAGGAATTTTTATGAATAACCAAATTCGAACGAAAGAAAGCATGCGGGCTTCGCAGTACGCAATCAGTATTGCGCTGTTTGCTCTGTGCTACGTATTGGTAAGTTTGATTTGCCACGCGGAAAGTTTGGTGAACGGAACGCTAATTCACGATTGGAAGGCGGCTCCGCACAACTTTTTATACGTGCAACTTTCACTTGCCTTACTGTTTATTATTGCGTACGGCTATTTCTATTACGAAAGCCTTGGGGTTTTGGTAAGAAAAAGCAAAACCGTGATGATGCTTGGCATCGTAATCGTTTCGTACGCGTTGAACTGGCTAATCGGGCGGTTCGTTGGGTATATGGCGCGCCCCTTTGCGATTGCCGCCCTTCTTACCCTTGCCCTTTCTAGAAGAAAGGACGCGATTTTTATGAACAGCTTGGTGTGCTTAATCACCTTCCTTTGCGATACATTTTTGGAAGGGATGTCCGCAGGAACGGAGCTGTTTACTTCGGTTATCATCGACTTTGTTTCGGGCTTGCTTGCCATTTACCTTGCTACGGGTATGCGCAGCAGGGTAAAAACCGTGCTTTTGGGTTTTGTGTTAAGCGTACCCCCCATGCTTACGGGGTATTTGCTTAGCGGCTTTTCGCCCGAAAATCTGTTAAGAAACTGCTTATTCGGTATTACCTCCGGTTTGGGCAGCGTGGTGGCGTATAACGCGCTTTTACCCGTATTCGAAAGCGTGTTCAACGTAATTACCAACTATCGGCTTTACGAAATCACCGACCACTCTTCCCCCTTGCTTCGCCGCTTGATTGCGGAAGCGCCGGGTACGTATAACCATTGTATGGTAGTTGCCACCCTTTGCGAAGCGTGCGCCGCCGCCATTGGGGAAAATCCCGAACTTGCCCGCGCCGCCGCGTATTATCACGACGTGGGAAAATTGGCAAACCCCACCTTCTTTACCGAAAATCAGGAAGGGGTAAACCCGCACGATGCGTTGGGCCCCGAACTTTCCACCAACATTATTCGCGACCACGCGAAGCAGGGAAGGGAGTTAATTGAAAAATACCGCCTTCCCGCCTTTTTTGGGGACGTAGCGTGCCAACACCACGGCACCTTGCCTATTCGCTACTTCTACAACCGCGCGCAAAAACTGACGGACGGGCATTTGGATATTAAAAAGTTCTGTTATCACGGGCCTACGCCCCAAACCAAAATTGCGGCAATCGTAATGATTTGCGACGCCGCCGAAGCCATTTCTCGCACCCTAAAAGACCGTTCGCGCCCCGCCGTGGACGAGCAGGTGAAAAAGGTAATTGAAGAACGGTTAGAGCTTGCGCAGTTTAACGAATGCCCCATCACTTTGGCAGAACTGTACACCATTCGTAAAACCATCGTAGAAAACGTGGGCGTGGTATATCACAGCCGCGTGGAATACCCCAAATTCGCCTTCTCCCAACAAACCATTAAAGAGGTGGAGGAACTGACCGAAACGGTGGAAGAGGGGGAGGAAAAATGATAACCCTTCTTACCCGTAAAAAAGTAGACTGCGCCCCCTTACTTGCCGCTTTTTGTAAGGAAATGGGGATTAGCGAATCGTACGTGGTGGAATTGGAATTCACTTCCCCTAGGAAAATTCGTAAAACCAACCGTGAAACGCGCGGGGTGGATAAGGTAACGGATATTTTAAGTTTTCCCACCCTATCCCTTACCGCGGGGGAATTACCCACGGTGGAAGCATATCCCTTGGATGGGGACGGGGAAGGGAATTTGTTTTTGGGATCCCTTCTCCTTTGCCTTAAAAAATGCAAAAAGCAAGCCAAGGAATTCGGGCATTCCAAAAAGCGGGAAATTAACTATTTGCTATGCCACGGATTACTGCATTTGCTTGGCTACGACCACGAACAGGAAGAAGATAAACGCGTAATGCGTGAAAAAGAAGAAGCCGTTATGGCAAGGATGAATTTAAGTAGATGAAAGCAGGACAAATTGCCGTAATCGGCAGGGCAAACGCGGGCAAATCCACCTTAATCAACGCCATGGTGGGGGAAAAGGTTTCCATCGTTTCCCCCAAGCCGCAAACCACCCGTAACACCATTTTGGCGGTGCTTACCGAAAAGGATTATCAAGTGGTATTCACGGATACCCCGGGGCTGTATAAAGCCAGCAGTTTGCTTTCTTCTTATATGCAAAAGGAAACCGAAACGGCAAGCCGTGAAGTGGACGCGATTTTGTACGTCATCGACGCGCACGCGGGCTTAAAGGAAGAAGAGTTAAACACCTTAAACCGCTTCGTAAATTTAGGGCTTCCCATCGCCGTTGCCATTACAAAAACGGATATTATGCAAAAGGAGGCGCTGCCCGAAGTTATCGTTCGCATAGCGGAAGAAGCAAATATCCCCGTGGTACCCGTTTCGGCGCGGAAAAACCGCGGGCTAAAAGAACTCCTTTCGGTGATTTTGGAAATGCTTCCCGAAGGGGAGTTTTTGTTCCCCGAGGACGTGCTTTCGGATAAATCCGAAAAATTTATGTGTTCGGAAATTTTACGCGAAAAAATCCTTTTGGGTTACGAAAAGGAAATTCCCCACGGGGTTGCCATCGTAACCAACCGCTTTGAAAGGGACGAACGGGGCGTTTGGCAAATTGATATGGATATCGTTTGCGAAAAGCAAAACCATAAAGCCATCATCATCGGTAAGCAGGGGGGGGCGCTGAAAGAAACCCTTTCGCACGCGCGCCAGAGTATGGAAAGTTTTTTGGGTGGCAAAGTATTCCTAAAAGCCTACGTGGTGGTTAAGGAAAATTGGCGGGACCGCGACGGTTTAATTAAGGATTTCGGTTACGAAGTTCGCAAAAAATAGAGCATAATTTTTACTGCCCTTCGCATACTTTCTAAAAAGGGGGAAGGTGCGTATGGATAACGAAAAAGCGCGGGACGCCGCTTGGAAGATGTTTGCAAAAACGGGGGACCCCGCGTATTACGATTTGTACGTTTCGCTACGCGATAACGAACTAACCAAACGATAAGGAAAAACGGATGGAAATCAAAACGCGTGCGTACGTGCTGCGCGCTACGGATTATAAGGAAAACGACAAGCTGCTTACCTTGTTTTCGCTGGAATACGGAAAACTGACCGCCGCGTTGCGGGGGGTAAAAAAGGCAAAAGCCAAGTTTAAGTTTGCTTGCCAACCCTTTTCGCTAATTGAATTCGTAATGGCGGAAAAGGGCGGGTATTATACCGTAACGGGGGCGCAAGCGATCGACGCGTTTTTTCCGTTAACGGCGGACGTAGAAAAGTTTTACGCCGTTTCGGTTATGGCGCAAGCCTTAATGGAAACGTTGCAAGAAAAACAGCAGGATATTCCCTTGTTTACTAATTTCGGGCATACGCTTGGGGCGATGGTGTACGAAAAAACGGACGCCAAACTGATGCTTACCCACTTTTTATCCCAACTGCTTCTTCGCGAAGGGTGGGGCGTTGGGTTTAGCCATTGCGCCGTTTGTAAGCAAAAGTTAGAAACCGCCTATTTTTCGCTTGCGGAAGGGGGTTGCTTTTGCAAAGCCCACGCAAAGGCAAGCGCGGTGCAGTTAAAGGAGGAAGTGTTCGCCCTTTTATGCGCGGTGGAAAACGCTTCGGTACATCACTTGGTGGGGATGCGTTGCAGCGTAGAATCCGCCCGTGGCGCGCTACGGCTTTTGGCGGATGATTTTATGGAACGCACGGGCGTTAGCTTGCCTGCCTTAAACGAATATTTTACCCTGTTTCTTGCTCCGCAAAAGGAAGAAAGGGAAAAAACTGAATAACTTAAGGGCCTTTTGCTTTTGCAAGGGGTTCTTTTTTTATTAAAAAAAGGGGAAAATCTTCCTTCCCCTTTCAAAAAATGAAAAGAAAAAGGGAAAATTTACGAAAAAAACCAAAAACTGCTTGTAAACACTTGAAAAATACGGCGAAATGTGATAAGATTACGGATAGTGAATTATGAAATCAATCAGGAGGATTTTATATGAAAAAGTACGTTTATCTTTTCTCTGAAGGCGACGCGTCCATGCGCGAACTCCTTGGCGGAAAAGGCGCAAACCTCGCGGAAATGACGAAAATCGGTCTTCCCGTACCCCAAGGCTTCACTATCTCTACCGAAGCCTGCACCCAGTACTACGAAGACGGTAGACGCATTAACGACGAAATCCAAGCACAAATTATGGAATACATCGTTAAGATGGAAGCAATCACCGGCAAAAAGTTCGGCGATTTGGAAAACCCCCTTTTGGTATCCGTTCGTTCGGGTGCACGCGCTTCCATGCCCGGTATGATGGATACCATTTTGAACCTTGGCTTAAACGAACAAGTTGTTGAAGTTATGGCTAAAAAGTCGGGTAACGCTCGTTGGGCGTACGACTGCTACAGAAGATTCATCCAAATGTATTCGGACGTAGTAATGGAAGTAGGTAAAAAATACTTCGAAGAATTGATTGACAAGATGAAGGAAGAAAAGGGCGTTAAGTTGGACGTTGAACTTACCGCTGACGACTTAAAAGAACTTGCAAACCAATTCAAAGCAGAATATAAAGCAAAAATCGGCGCGGATTTCCCCGCTGATCCCAAAGAACAGTTGATGGGCGCTGTTAAAGCAGTATTCCGCAGCTGGGATAACCCCCGCGCTAACGTATACCGCCGCGATAACGATATTCCTTACAGCTGGGGTACCGCTGTTAACGTACAAGCAATGGCGTTCGGTAACATGGGCGACGATTGCGGTACGGGCGTAGCGTTCACCCGCGATCCCGCAACGGGCGAAAAGAAGCTGATGGGTGAATTCCTTACCAACGCGCAAGGCGAAGACGTAGTAGCAGGCGTACGTACGCCCATGCCTATCGCTGAAATGGCTAACAAATTCCCCGCAGCTTTCGAACAATTCAAGAAAGTATGCGAAATCTTGGAAAATCACTACCACGATATGCAAGATATGGAATTTACCATTGAAAACGAAAAACTGTACATGTTGCAAACCAGAAACGGTAAAAGAACCGCGCAAGCTGCTTTGCAAATCGCAGTTGACCTTGTAAAGGAAGGCCATAAGACCGAACAAGAAGCAGTTCTTATGATCGACCCCAGAAACTTGGATACCCTTCTTCACCCCCAATTCGATGCAAAGGCTATTAAGGCAGCGAAGCCCATGGGCCGCGGTCTTGGCGCATCCCCCGGGGCTGCTTGCGGTCAAGTTGTTTTCTCTGCTGAAGATGCAGAAGCTTGGAACAACGCAGGTAAAAAGGTAGTTCTTGTTCGTTTGGAAACTTCCCCCGAAGATATTACGGGTATGAAGGCTGCGCAAGGTATTCTTACCGTTCGTGGTGGTATGACCTCCCACGCGGCAGTAGTTGCGCGCGGTATGGGTAAGTGCTGCGTATCCGGCTGTGGCGAAATCGCTATGGACGAAGAAAACAAGAAGTTCACCTTGGCTGGCAAAACCTTCGTTGAAGGGGACTACATCTCTATCGACGGTTCTACCGGCGCTATCTACGACGGCGTAATCCCCACCGTAGACGCTGAAATTTCGGGTAACTTCGGCACCATCATGGCTTGGGCTGATAAGTACAGAACCTTGAAAGTAAGAACCAACGCTGATACCCCCACGGATGCTAGAAAGGCACGTGAACTTGGTGCTGAAGGTATCGGCCTTTGCCGTACCGAACACATGTTCTTTGAAGCAGACAGAATTGCTGCGTTCAGAGAAATGATCTGCGCGGACACCGCTGAAGAAAGAGAAGCAGCTCTTGCTAAAATTCTTCCCTACCAACAAAGCGACTTTGAAAAATTGTACGAAGCGTTGGAAGGCACCCCCGTTTGCATCCGCTTCTTAGATCCTCCTCTTCACGAATTCGTACCCACCACCGAAGAAGATATTGCCCTTTTGGCAAACGCACAAGGCAAGACCGTTGAAGACATCAAGGCTATCATCGCTTCCTTGCACGAATTCAACCCCATGATGGGTCACCGTGGTTGCCGTTTGGCTGTTACCTATCCTGAAATCGCTAAGATGCAAACCGCTGCTGTTATCCGCGCGGCTATCAACACCCAAAAGAACCATGCTGATTGGACTGTTAAGCCCGAAATCATGATTCCCTTGGTTGGCGACGTTAAGGAATTGAAGTACGTTAAGAAAGTGGTTGTAGAAACTGCGGAAGCTGAACTTGCCGCTGCTGGCGTTAAGCTCGCTTACGAAGTTGGTACCATGATCGAAATTCCTCGCGCTTGCTTAACCGCAGACGAAATCGCTGCTAACGCAGACTTCTTCTGCTTCGGTACGAACGACTTAACCCAAATGACCTTTGGTTTCAGCCGTGACGACGCAGGCAAGTTCCTTTCCGCTTACTACGATGCAAAGATCTTCGAAAACGATCCCTTTGCTAAGTTGGACCAAAACGGCGTAGGCAAACTTATGAACATGGCTATCACCCTTGGTAGACCCGTAAACACCAACTTACACATTGGTATCTGCGGTGAACACGGTGGTGATCCCACGTCCGTAGAATTCTGCCATAAGCTTGGTTTGGACTACGTATCTTGCTCTCCCTTCCGTGTGCCCATCGCACGTTTGGCTGCTGCGCAAGCTGCTATCCAAAACCCCAAGAACTAATCGTAGAAAGATAATCTAACGATAATTAAGAATAAGCCTTCGGTTTTCGAAGGCTTATTTTTATTAAGGCGCGCACGCGTAGTATGAAAAACGGTGGGTTTCGTAAAGAAATTCGCAAAAACACCCCCGCCCGTGGCATTTGCCATAGGCGGGGGTGTTGACTTACTTAAAACGTTTCGGTAAGCGTTGTTTGCATGGGTAAAGGGGAGTTATTCCGTTAAATCTTTTTCATAGGCTAGCATTTCCGTGCCGCGAATCATAACTTTGCCGATATTCGTAAAG
>JAZUCI010000075.1:0-4006 GCA_045639045.1 Christensenellaceae bacterium | reverse complement strand
TGCTCCTAGCGTAGCGCCTTCGGTAATTCCCAGCGTTACGCCTAGCATTGCGCCTAGCGTAGCACCTTCGGTAATTCCCAGCGTTACGCCTAGCATTGCGCCTAGCGTAGCACCTTCGGTAATTCCCAGCGTTACGCCTAGCGTTGCGCCTAGCGTAGCGCCTTCTGTAATTCCTAGCGTAGCGCCTTCGGTAATTCCCAGCGTTACGCCTTCCGTACCCCCTACGGATGAGGAGTTGATTGCTAACGTTACTTTCAATAGCCGTAATACAATTTATAACGGGGAACGGCAAACCCTTTCGGTACGCAATTTGCCCCAAGGCGCAACCGTAGTTTACGAAGAGGACGTAGCGAACAGTTCCTCCGAAAACATAGATACCTATACCGAAAACGGCGCAAAAAAGCCGGGGATATACGGGGTAAAAGCTATCGTTACGTTAAACGGCAATGTCCGCGAATTGTACGCGGTGCTTACCATCCGCAAGGCGAATTTGAAAATTAACGCGGATAACGTATCCAAGGATTTATACGCCCCCAACCCCGAATTCACCTACAAGGTAACGGGCTTAAAAGGGCAGGACGAATTTGTGTTAAGCGAACCCGTTATTCCCGAAGTTCAACCCGAAGGGGAAGAATTCCAACCCGAAAACGGGAATAACCTTGCCGTGTTCACGGGGAATTTGCTTTTGGATTGCACCGTAGGGCAGTATGCGGAAACGGGCGGGGAAATTATCGCTATCGAATTACCTACCTCCGATTGCTATGAAATTTCTTTTTCTATCGGTTATCTTTCCATTGCGCCCTTACAAACGAATTTGATTCGCGGTATAAGCGGCGGATTAAAGAAAAACGGCAATCACGATATGATTTATAACGGAAAAAAGGTTACTTGGCAGGGTGTAAACTATTTCCACTTATTCCAAGGATGCTTTAACTTAACCGCGGGAACCGTGAATGAAGATGGGGTACAAGCCTCCTTCCGCGGCCTTGAAGAACTTGCCGCAAATAACGTAAAAGCGATTCGCTTTTCCGCATCTTTTTTCTACGATTACTGGTGGCGCCCCTGCTATTTGGATTACGATGAAGCAACGGGCACCTACTATGTAGGTGAAAAGGCGGAAATTTGCATCAAGGTTATGCGCCGTCTGTTTGATAAAGCGGCTTCTTTAAACATCGGTTTGATACCTTCGGTTTTTTGGACGAAGCGCCACGCGTATTTGTTTGGGGAAACGATGAAGCAAGCAATTAGCGATCCTAGTTCCCAAAGTTTTGCCTTTGCAATGGATTATCAAACGAAATTATTAGAAGCGTTGAACGATCACCCCGCCCTATTTATGTGGGAAGAAGGGAACGAAGAAAACCTTTCGGTAGATACGGGTGGCGAATTTTCTTCGGACGATTTAATTTTCTTCCGCAAAGCGTGGACGAATTTAATTGCAAGCTATAACGTGGGATACAACCGCGTGATTGCTTCGGGGGATAGCCATATGCGTCCTTCTCAATATAATCAACGTTACAACAGTTCGTGGAAAGGCGATAATGAGCGCGAACACCTACTGATTTTGGAAGAATTAAACCCTGGCATTACCGCAATTTCTTCGCACGATTATCCTTCTACCCGTCTGCCTTTGCTCATTTCTATTAAGCAAGAAGAATGGAAAAAGGAAACGGGCAATAATAATCCCACGGCCGAACAAAAGGAAGAAATCGCGCAGTATTGGCGGAAAGAATACTACGAAAACCGCGAAGCCGTAGAAGCGATTTTTGCCGAATACGGCATTACCTACGAATATATGGGGCAGTATAGCGCGAATATGGCGGATATTGATACCATTGAAGAACGCTTTAAGCAATTAGTGGACTCCGCAAGGCAAATGGGCGCAACCTGTTACGTTGGGGAATGCGGCCCCGGGCAAACCTACGGCGAAACGGTGTTGCAACACAGTAAATACCGCAACAGCGTGCTTTCCAACGGCCTAGTGATTAACGGGGATGAACTAAACGCAGGGCTAGACGAAACCTTTGCGGAAGCCAACGGCAGATACCCCGATATTTCTTACGAGGACTGGCTACAAAGCTATATGGCAATTTGCAAAGCGCAAATCAATTCGGGTTTGCCCTTGGTATTATATTGGAATTATCACTACGCGGCAAACATCAACCGCCTAAACGATAAAGTACTCGTTGGTCAATTAAACGGTTGGGGGGAACGTACCACGGGTACGGAATACAGTATGTCCCTTTCCCATTTTGGCAAAGCGAAAATCGCAATGAGCGAATTGAAAAAGTTAAACGACGCGTGGGATGCGGAAAACCCCGGCGCGTACCTCTCCTGATAGGGAAAATCCCTTATGTGTTTGGAATGCCCTAACCTTAATTGAATCCCCCTTTTTAAGGGGAAAGGAATTACCCCCGCCCGTTGCGGTTTTTCGCAACGGGCGGGCTTTTTCTATCCAAAATTTGGCGGCATATGGAAAAAAGTTTGTTTTAATTGGGAAAAGTTGAAAATTGACAAATTTTAATTTTATATTTATATTGAAACGCTTTTTTGTTTATGGTATAATAAAATAGATAATGCGCGCGGGTGTATGCGCGCAAAAAAAGGAGATTGGAATATGAAACCTGAAATTTCATTAAATTCGGCGGCAAACCGCAGATTGTTACTGAATAAAAAGCGTGTGTTCGTGGATTTTTCCACCAAGGAAGCCGCATGCTTTACCGCGGGGGAAAACGTAAACAGCGTAAGCGTTGTTGACCTTCCCGAAAACGACGTGGTAACCGTGGGTAAAAAGGGACTTCGCGTACTTTCCACCACCGCAACCTACGAAAATAAAACGGTGGTTTACACCCCCAAAAAGGCGGTGGATTTAAGCGAAACCCCCGCAATCAGTTTTGCCTTTTCTTCGTACGGCGGGGATAAGGATTCGCAATACTTTAAGGATATGGCGGAAAATAAAATTTCCCAAGGCGCGCCCGATCCCTTGCTTCTTTCCCACAGCTATTTAACCGCAACCGTATATAGCGGGGAACAAAGCGTAAGCCGTACGGTATACTTAAACCTTTACGGCTATAATATCGTAACCTTTAACTTTGCGGGGGAAAGCCTTTTAAGCGCGATTGATAAAATCACCTTCACCCTATACGCGGATGAAGAAGCCCCCGGTTGGCAAGGTATTATGACCTTTGATACCTTGTTTGCAGGCAAAGTAATCGATTTAGGTTTAGAAGGCGCAGGTATGGAACCCGATTTCGTTTGCACGGGCAAAGTTGCGCATAAAAACGGTGTGTTGACCGCTACGGTAGAAAAGGGTGGGGAACTAATCTTCCCTTCCATGCAAGCGGCAAAGGAAACCATTTGGAATACCGAACTTTCCATTAAAAACACCTTGTATCTAAACGCGAAAACGGTAAGCGGAACTTTTAGCGCCACCCTTTACTGGGCAACCGAAGAAAGCCCCGATTTTAGCGAAGATAAGTCCAAAACCTTTGCCTTCACGGATATCAAGGATTGGACTACCTTATATCTCAATATTTCGGATATTCCCACCGCGAAAGGCCGTTTAACCGAATACAAGTTGGTATTTGACGAAAAAACCGACCTATCCATCCGCAAAATTTCTTGGGAACAGGAAGACGTAATCCGTCCGTTTGCAGGTAAAATTACTTCCTGCGTAGCGGATATGGAAAAGGGAATTATCACCTTGCAAGGGCAAGGCAACCCCAACGCGGCGGTAGAAGTATACCGCACCTTCCCCCACGTAATTACGGATGATATTACCGATTTAACCTTACTTGCTACCGTGGGAACGGATAACGATGGTAAGTTTACCGCAACCTTCCCCGTAAAAGCGGAAAAGGGAACGGTGCTTTCTTCGCAATTCCTTGCGATTGAAAGAAAAGCGGAAGGCTATACCCCCTTCACCCCCCGCGCAATCGTGGAAAACTGGCGGGAAATTTCCCCCAACCCCTACGAATTCACTTTGCCCAGCCGTGAAGTATCCGTACTT
>JAZUCI010000074.1:0-16970 GCA_045639045.1 Christensenellaceae bacterium | reverse complement strand
CGAAGCGGGGGTTTTCTTTTGCCCAAAGCGCGCGGTTTGTGTACTTTCCTTTCTCCTTTGCATATAATGGAATAAAGAGCGTTCCCAAAAACAGGAGAACCTGCTCGGAGGTGAAAGAAATGTCGTTTTTTAGTAATTTTCAATCGGAGCGCTGCCCCGGACCGATAAAAGGGAATCCCGTAGCAGGGCTTTGCGAAAAAGTGTGCGTGCAAGTGAAAAAAGTGTTCGACGCGTGCATGAAACAAATGCAAGAAGAAGGGCTTACCGTAACGGTGGAAAACCCCGTTCCCGCAAACCCTGCGTATCCCTTAACGTTCGTTAGCGGTAGAACGCTAAATTCCGCGGCAACCGTATCCAACCTTGCCATCGATCCCTTGCCCGATCGCCCCCGCTGCGCGCGCGTGCAAGCGGACGTAACCGCGCCCATCGAAATTTTATACGTGGATGCGAACGGCGTAGAAGGGCGTGGGCTTGCCAACGTAACGGTTTCGGAGGACGTAATTTTGTTCGTTCCCGCGCCTTCCATTATCCCGTATACGGTAGAGGCAGTCCTTTCGGTCGTTTCCCCCGAAGGGGAGTACGTAGAAGGGCTAACTTTCAGCATTTCCGCTTGCGTAACCGTAATTTTAAAGGTGGTTATGGACGTGGAACTGTTAATCCCCAGCTACGGCTATTGCGCCCTGCCCCCTTGCCAAGAATATTCGCAAGAAGTATGCGCGGGCTTTTTCGAGCTGCCCCTATACCCCGGCGCAAATCCCGTGGGCGAACCTTAAACCGTACCCCCATCTATTTTTACATAGTAAAAACGGCAGACGCGTTTTGCGCCTGCCGTTTTCGCGTAAGCAAGGGGGTAAGAAGGATAGGGTTTGCTTTGCTTTTTTCTTTTCTAACGGTTTTTCGGCGGGAAAGGGCGGTTTTTTCTTTTCCTTGGCTTGACAAAGGGGCGAAAAAAGTGTAAACTACAAATAACCGAATAAGGAGAAAAAATATGATACGGGACGATTATATTTTAAAACTGAACGATCCCAAAAAGAAGAAGCGTTTAGCTAGCGCGGTAAAACTTGGGAAGTTGATTAAAAAGGAGGGGAAACGCAAGTCGCTGCGCGCGTGTTGCGGTTTTATCCACTCCGCCTATTCCTTTTCTCCGTATACCCCTTCTATGGCGGCGTATATGGCGTATAATAACGGGATTTCCTGCGCGGGGCTCGTAGATACGGGTACGCTTGCCGGCGGGGAAGAATTTTTGGCTGCTTGCCGTATTTTCGGTGTGGGCGGCGCCGTTGGCGTGGGCTATATCACCCTTTTGCCCAAACCCTACCGTAAGCTTTGCAACGTGTTTAGCAGGGATTATAAGCATTTCGTATACCTTGCGGCCTTTGGTATCCCCGAAAACGCGTACGGAAAAATGGATAAATTCCTTACTACGTACCGTGGGGAAAGGGAGGAATGCAACCGTAAAATTTTGGCGCAAATCAACAGTCAATTCCGTGGCCTTGGCGTAATTTCTTACGAAGACGACGTGTTAGAAAGCACGAAGGCGGTGGAAGGCGGTTCGGTTACGCGCAGCCACGTGATGCTTGCTTTGGCAAAACGCATTATCAAAATGGCGGGTACGGGCGCGGCGCTTGTGGATTACCTTACCAAAGTGCAAAAAATCAGTTTAAGTTCGCGCGAAGAAAAACTGTTGCTTTCCACAAGCAATATTAACTACGAATACGATTTGTGCTTCATCTTAACTAAAAAGTTGAAGGTGGACGACGAAAAATACACCAGTAAAATTCATCAGTTTACGGGCGCAACGCTTGCTGCGGGCGGTTTGGTTTTCTACCCCTTAAACGAAAAGGACGTAGTAGAAGGGGGCGAAAAATATATCAACGAACTGATTGCCACCTTAAAGCAATTAAGTATTCACGGCGTTGCTTATAAGGCTGCCGAATTATCTTCCTCCTTGGCGTATTTGGAAGACCGTTTGCTTGCGGAAGGTTTGATGGGGATAGACGGCAACAATATTCACTCCGCGCGGGACGTACTCTACACGGGTATGATGACGCCCTTGCAAGAAAAATGCTTCTACGCGCTAATGGGCAACGCGTATTTGGCGGGGATTGATCCGATGGACGCGTTCTACGGCCCCCGTACCGAACACCGTTTGCCCGCCTTTGGCGATCGCCTTCGCGTATTTGAAGAAGTGGGCAAAAAAATTGCCAAAGAAACGGAGTAACCATGGCGGATTTTCGTGAAAAATTAAGCAAAGTAAAGTGCTTTCTGTTAGATATGGACGGCACCGTATATTTGGGCAGTAAACTGATTGGGGATATGAAAAATACCCTTGCCGCTATTCGCAAAAGCGGCAGAAGAATCGTGTTTTTAACCAACAATTCTTCCAAAAGCGCGGAAACCTACCGTGAAAAGTTGCGTAAGTTGGATATTTACGACGAAGCGGACGATATTTTTACTTCGGGCATGGCAACCGTGGAATATTTAAGCGAAAATCATCCGAATAAAAGCGTGTACCTTGTGGGTACGGACGCGTTAAAGGAGGAGTGGAAAAAAGCGGGCGTACCCTTAACCGAAGGGAAAGCGGATATCGCGGTGCTTGCCTTTGATACCACCTTAACTTACGAAAAACTGTGTAAGTTAACCGATTTAATTCAGGGCGGCGCGGAATTTATCGCCACCCATCCCGATTTGGTTTGCCCTGCGGAAGGTTTTTCTATTCCGGACGTAGGCAGTATGCTGGAAATGATATACCTTGCAACCGGCCGCCGCCCTTCGGTAATCTGCGGAAAGCCTTACGAAGCGATGGGAAAAGCGGTAGCGCGCTTTTTAGGATTAAAAAAGGAAGAACTGCTTATGGCGGGGGATCGCTTGCACACGGATATCGCCTTTGGGGTAAAAAACGGATTTTTCTCCCTTTTGGTATATTCGGGGGAAGCCACCCGTGAAGATTACGAAAAATGCGGTATGACGGTGGATTTAGCGTTGGATTCTTTAAACGGTATCGTGGAATATCTATAAGAAATTTCGGCTGTTTTTTGAATAAAGAAGTATAAAAAACGAAAAAAAGGGAAATCTCCTTTCGCAAGAGCGCGAAGGGGGATTTTTTTTATGGGTAAAGGATGGAATTTCGGTAAAAACGCGGGGTTATGTTTCTACGTTTGCGTTTTGGTTTTTTCGCTTGCTTTTTCCTTTGCGCCTATAAAAATGCTTCTTCTAAAGCCGCAGGCAAACACCGCCACGGTTACGGACGGGGCGCACCGCATTACCTTGCAAAGCGCAAAATTGCCCTTTCCCACGGGGCAAATAAAGGGGCGCGCGCTTTCCTTTATTCCGGGGGCGGTTAGCGTGGAGGATCTGCTTGCCCTGTTCGGCGGGGAAGTGATAGCAAGCGAACGGGCGGAAGGCGTTACCTTATACCACGCGTACGCAAAGGGCTTGGGGAAATGCGAAACTCTGCCTTTCGGTAAGGTCAATTTACAAATTGCGGTGGGCAAGGGGTATATCGCGGTTGCCACCCCCGTGTTTTACGGAGGTTTTTGAAAAAATGTATTTTCGGCGTATAAAACCCCGTTTCAGGGGAAATGATTGCCGTAGAAAACCGTTTAGGAGGTCAAAGGAATAATGAACGGACAAAGAAAAGAAAGTTTTTTACAATTTATGAAAAAACGCGGATACTTAATAGCGCTGGGCTTGCTGTGCCTTGCTTTGGTGGTTACTACCGCGGTGGTTGTGGGTACGAATCCCAAAGGTGGCAGTCAGGCGGAAAAGCCCAAGCCCGGCGCGTCCGTAAAACCTTCGGTTAGCGCAAGCGTAATCCCTTCGCTAAACCCTTCTACTACCCCCACCGTTACGCCTTCCACTTCCCCCGTGGTTACGGTTATCGTGTTTGATTCCCCCGTGGAAAACGCAACCGTGGGTATGACTTTTTCGGAGGACGAACTGTGTTTTAGCCAAACGCTGGGGTATTGGTACGGACATATGGGTATGGATTTTATCGGCGCGGAAGGGCAGGACTGTTTGGCAGTTTACGGCGGCACGGTGGAAAGCGTTACCCGTGATATTGCTTCGGGTACGGTTGTCGTAATCAAAATTAACGATACTTTATCCGTAGGTTACGGCTCGCTTGCCGAAGACGTTTCGGTTGCGGTGGGCGATAAAGTGGAAAAGGGGCAAGTGATCGGCAAAATTAGCGATTCCGCTTACGACGAATTTAAGGAAGGCCCCCACGTGCATTTAACCGTAAAGGAAAACGGTTTGTACGTAAACCCCGAAAAATATTTGCAAACGCAGGAAAAATAATCCCCGTCATAAAGATTTTCCCCCAAGCATACGGTAGAATATACTGTATTACTTGGGGGTTGTTTTTTATGAAAAAAAAGGTTATGTCCCTACGCCTTTTGTTGGCGCTATGTTTTTCCCTTCTTTGTGTTTTGGGCGCGTATGCCACCGTGGGGCGTTCCCCCCAAAAAAAGGCGAACGAATACGAAGTTACCGCAAAGTTTAACGAAGGGGATATGAGCGTGGATTTGGATATGCAAGTTACCTTCCGTAATCCTGCCGAAGGGGAATTGGACCACGTATGCTTTAACGTGTTTGCAAACGCGTATCGCAAGGGCGCGGCGTATAGCCCCGTTTCGGCGCAAAAAACGGCTTCGGCTTACCCTAACGGTGTAAGTTACGGGGGTTTTACGGTAGAAAAAACCGAGGTAAACGGCAAGCAAACCACCTACCTTCTTTCGGGGGTGGACGAAACCTTGCTTACCGTGCGCCTTCCCGCCCTAAAAAAGGGGAAAACGTGTAAGGTTCGCATCGTGGGAAAGGTAACCCTTGCCAACGTAAATCACCGCCTTGGCTACGGGGATAAAACGGTAAATTTGGGTAATTTTTTGCCCACCCTTTGCGTGTATGAAAAGGGCGGGTTTTACGAATGCCCCTACTACGATAGGGGGGATCCGTTTTATAGCGAAATCGCCGATTACCGCGTGCGCTTTACCGCGCCAAGCGATTACGTTGTTGCTTCGGGGGGAACTTTGACTTCTTCCCAAACGCAAGGGGAAAGCGTTACCTACGCTTACACTTTAAAGGGCGCAAGGGATTTTGCTTTGGTGCTATCCAAGGAGTTTGAGGTGCTAAATGATAAGGCGGAAGGCGTAGAAATCAGTTACTACCATTTGGGGGATAGCGAAGCCAATCGCCATCTTACCGTGGCAAAACAAAGTTTGGCGCATTATAGGAAAACGGTTGGGAAATACCCCTATTCCCGTCTAACCGTGGCGCAAGCGGATTTTATTGAAGGGGGTATGGAATATTCCGCCTTAACCTACCTTTCTTCTTTTGCGCCAAGGGAGGAAATTCCCCGCATTATCGCGCACGAAGTGGCGCACCAATGGTGGTACGGTGGCGTTGGCGTAAACCAAATTGAAGAAGGATTTTTGGATGAAAGTTTAGCCGAATATTCCACCCTTACTTTTTTGGACGCGCACCCCGAATACGGGCTTTGCCGCAAGGATTTGGTCAATTCCGCCACCACCGCCTACGGATTGTATTGCGACGTATATTCGCAGTTGGTGCGCCAAACGGATACTTCTATGCGCCGCCCCTTACCCAACTTTCTTTCTGAATACGAATACGTAAACTTGGCGTACAACAAGGGGATTTTGCTGTGGGAAAACTACCGCGTGGCGGTGGGGGATGCGCGCTTTTACAAAACCCTTTCCACCTTTTACAAGCAAAATTATCTTAAAATCGCCACTACCGAAAAACTGTATTCGGTGGCAGAAAAAACGGCGGGTGGGCAGGGGCTTTTGCGCTCCTTTATTGAAGGAACTGCGGTGATATAAGGTAAGGATAATCTTGCGAAAGATATTTTTTTCTTAACCGCTTGCAAAATACCCTGAAATGTTGTATAATGGAAAAAAACGAACGAAGGTGTTTTTATGCCGTTATTACAGTACCGTTGCCCCCTTTGCGGTAAAAAGTTTGAAGAGTTAACCCGCGCGGAAGCGCCCAATCCCCCTTGCCCCGATTGCGGTGGGGAAACGGTGCGCGATTATCAGGGGAAAGTGTATACCGAAGCCAAAAAGAAAACTTGCACGCACAACTGCGCTACGTGCAGCGGATGTAAATAATGCCTACCCTTTCGGTGAACAACTTAAGCGTTTCATCCATGGGGGAAGGGCTTTTAAAAAGCGTTTCCTTTTCTTTTACGGGGGATGCTTTTTGCATTTGCGGTGGAAAACACGCGGGCAAAACCCCTTTGTGCTTGGCGCTTGCGGGCTACGGCGATGCGGAAGGGGAAATTCTCTTGAACGGGGAAGATATTACCCGTATTCCCCCCGAAACGCGCAACGTGGGCGTGCTGTTTGGCAAAGCCAAACTGTTCCGCGGTAGCGTGGGTAAAAATATTGCCTACGGCCTTACGTTAAGAAAGGATGCGGAGGCGAACGAAAAGGCGCTCCGTACCGCAAAACTTTTAGGTTTAGAAGAAATTTACCATACCAAAGCCAAAAAATATAAGGGCGTACAAGCGCAAAAAATTGCCTTCGCGCGGTTGATTGCTCGCCGCCCCGCGGTCATTTTCGCGGATTTCCCCGTACGGGAAGATGGGGAAGAGGAGTTAGCCTTTTTAAGGGACTGCCTTTCGGTTTGCAAAGCGCAAGGAATTTTGTTCGTTCTGTTTACCGAAAGCGTGGCGCAAGCGAATTTGTTTTCCACGCTGGGCGTAATGGAACAAGGAAAACTTACCTTTTTCGGCAAAAGGGAGCAGCTACTTGCCTGCCCCCCCACCATTCTTTCCGCCACCTTTGCGGCGGAAAACGTAAATATTTTGTACGCGACAAGGGAAAACGGCTTTTTAACCGTGGGGGACGCAACCCTATTTCCCGTGGAAGGGGAGGGCGAAGCGCGCGTTCTTGCTTTTGAAGATTTTGCGCGCATTACCCAAACGGGGATTCCCTGCCGTGTGGATTACACGGAAAAAATAGGGGAAAACTACCGCTACTACTTGGATTTTTCCTTAAAGGACGAAGAAGTTGAAGGTAGAGTAACGCGTTTCACCCTGCTTTCGGGGGTAGAACCGCAAGAACAAGGCGTCGTGTTCGTTACCGTAAATCCCCAAAGGTTGTTCGTGTTTTAACCTTATGGATAAGCGTTCGGTGAAAAATTTAATCCGCGCCGGGCTGTTTATGGCAATGGGGTTCGTTCTTCCCATGCTAACGGGGCAATTACCCGTGGTTGGGCAAATGCTTCTTCCTATGCATATCCCTGTGTTTTTCTGCGCCTTTTTTTGCGGCCCTTTATACGCGCTTGGCGTGGGGCTTATTCTGCCCTTGATACGCTCCCTAATCTTCGGCGTTCCCGTATTGTATCCCGTCGCCATTGCGGTGGCGCTGGAAATGGCAATTTACGGGGGTGTTGCGGGTTTCATTTACGCCCGTATTAAGAAAAACTCCCTTTGCGCGGTATATTGCAGTATGCTTCCCGCTATGCTTTTGGGCAGGGTAGTTCGCTGCCTTTCGCAAGCAATTCTTATGGAACTGCAAGCGAACGCGTTCGTGATGCGTACTTTTATTACGGGGGTTTTTCTGTACTCCCTTCCCGGCATCGCGTTGCAACTGCTTATCGTACCTGCGGTAACGGTTGGCGTGCGGCGCGCGAAAAAGCCAAATCTATCAAATGAAAACGAAGGATAAAATGACGTTAGAAAATGTAAAAAACCTTTTGGAAAAGGAAAATTATACTTGCGTAATTTCGGACGGAGCGCAAACCTTTACTTCGTACGCCCGTGGTGTAAAACCATTGGTACGGTTTTTGGAAAGCGGGCAAATCCCTGCGGGGTGTTTTGCCGCGGATAAGGTGGTGGGTAAGGCAACCGCGCTAATTTACGTGCTTTTGAAAATTCGCCGTTTATACGCAAAGGTAATCAGTCAGCCCGCCTTGGCGCTTTTAACTTCGCGCGGGGTGGAAATTACGTACGAAACGCTCGCGCCCAATATTATCAACCGCGCGGGGGATGGCATTTGCCCCTTTGAACAGGCGGTTTTGGGGATGGACGACCCCCAAACGGCGTACGCGGCAATTCGAAATAAAATGCAAGAAATGGGGATTTCCCTAAACGATGAAGGAGGAATTTTATGATATACAAAAACTTTCAAGGAATGCAACTTTCCGCATTAGGTATGGGGTGCATGCGTTTGCCCCACAAGGAAGATTACAACGATATTGATATCCCCGCCACCAAGGAAATGGTAGCGTACGCTATGGCGCAAGGGGTAAACTACTACGATACCGCTTGGGGTTACCACGCGGGCAATTCCGAACGCGCCATGGGGGAAGTGCTTTCCTCATATCCACGCGAAAGTTTTTATTTAGCCAGCAAATTCCCGGGGTACGATTTAAGCAATTTTGGGAAAACGCAAGAAATTTTTGAAAAGCAGCTGGAAAAATGCAAGGTAGAATACTTCGATTTTTATTTAATTCACAACGTAAACGAAGAAAATATCGAAAGTTATCTAAACCCCGCATACGATACCTTTTCTTACCTTTTAGAACAAAAGAAAAAGGGTAGAATTCGCCACTTGGGCTTTTCCACGCACGGCAATTTAACCACTATGCGCCGCTTTTTGGATGCGTACGGCAAGGATATGGAATTTTGCCAAATTCAGTTAAACTGGATTGATTACCATTTTCAAAATGCAAAAGCCAAGGTGGAAATGCTAAACGAATTACGTATCCCCATTTGGGTTATGGAACCCTTGCGCGGGGGCAGTTTATGTAGCCTAGCGCCTAAATACGAAGAAAAACTGCGCACGCTTTACCCCGAACGTACCCCCACCGAATGGGCGTTCCGCTTTTTGCAAACCATCCCCGGGGTGGCGGTTACCTTATCGGGGATGTCCAACTTTGAACAAACCAGCCAAAATATTCAAACCTTCCAAACCGAACAGCCCCTAACGGAAGAAGAACTGCAACTGCTGCTTGACTTCGGTAAGGATATGACCTCCAAAAAAACGCTGGCTTGCACTTCGTGCAGATACTGTACCGACCATTGCCCCCAAGGATTGGATATTCCTTGGATTATCGAACTGTACAACGAACACGCGTATTCGGGTGGCGGGTTTATCGCGCCCAGCGCCGTTAACGCGTTAAAGGAAAGCAAGCGCCCTTCCGCTTGTATCGGTTGCCGCTCGTGCGAAGGGGTATGCCCCCAACAAATAAAAATCAGCGAAATGATGGCGGATTTTGGAAAAGCCTTAAAGTAATGCGAAAAAACGAAAAAGCGTTTCTTCGTTCGGGGGAGTAACCTATGGTTACACCCCCGTTTTCATCTTTTTTGCAGGGGAAGGGCGGTAGGAATTTGTAAAATTTTCCTTTTTTGCGGGCTTTTCTATATAGAAAAATATAAAAAATGGAAAAAATTTTCTAAAACCCCCTATACAAACCGAAAATTGTGTGATATAATGTGTTTGATTTTTGAATAAACACCAAGGTAGAGTGACAAAGTGGAAAGAATCGGTATTATTGATTTAGGCTCAAATTCATCTAGACTAGTTATCGTTGAAGTGTTGGACGATAACCGTTTTGTCGTGATCGACGAACTGAAGGAAAGCGTTCGTTTAGGTCAGGATATGGAACGGGACGGGTTCTTAAAGCCCGCGCGCATCGCGGAAACCATAAAAACGATCAAAATGTTCCGCAAACTTTGCGATTCCTATCAAATTGAAAAAATTATCGCGTTTGCAACCGCGGCGGTTCGTCGCGCCAAAAACCAAAGAAGCTTTTTGGACGAAGTGGTTGCCACCTGCGGCATTAAATTAAGGGTACTTTCTGCGGAAGAAGAAGCGCACTACGTTTACCAAGGGGTTATTAACTCCATGGATATTCCCAAGGGCTTGATTTTGGAAATCGGCGGCGGCAGTACCAAATTGGTGTACTATAACAGAAGAAACGTGCTTGCGCACGAAACCCTGCCCTTTGGCGCGGTTACCTTAACCGACTTGTTTGCGGTGGAAGGCTTAACCCCCGAACAGCAAACCGAAAAGGTGGAAGAATTCTTTACCGAACAGCTTTCTAAAATCGAATGGCTGAAGGAATTGGATCCCGAAACGCAGTTTATTGGGGTGGGCGGTTCCTTCCGTAACGTATGCCGTATTGCGAAAATGGTGAAAAAGTATCCTTTGGATACCATCCATAACTACAATTTAAGTGCGGCGGATTTTGATAACGTTTACGGCTTGGTTCGCGTTTTGGATTTGGATAAGAAAAAGAAAATTAAGGGGATTTCCTCGGCACGTGCGGATATTTTGCCCGCGGCTATGGCTGCAATGAAGTCCTTTATCCGCTACACGGGCTTTGAAAACGTGGTTATTTCGGGTAGCGGGCTTAGGGAAGGTATCTTATTTAACCTTACCATGCCTTCCACCTTGGAAAAACCCATTGCGGACGTAATGGGGCATAGCTTAAAAACCGTAATTTCCGCGTACGGCATGAACGAAGCGCACGTAGATCACGTGGTAAACCTTTCGGTGCAACTGTTCAAGCAACTGCGCGTACTGCATAAATTCCCCCGCCAGTATTTGAAAATTTTGCGCATAGCCGCAACCTTGCACGATACGGGCAGAAGGGTGAAGTTCTATAATCACCACAAGCACAGTATGTACGTTACCATGAACGCAAACCTTTACGGCGTAACCCACCGCGAAATGGTGTTGGCGGCGTTCGTTATCGGCGCGCATAAGGATGGGGAAATCAACGCGCAAGAATTGGCGCGCTACCGCACCTTGGTTACGGAGGAGGACGTAGATGCAATCCGTAAACTGGGCGTTATCCTTCGCATTGCGGAAAGTTTGGATCGCAGCGAAGGGGGCGTTGTTACGGGTGTGAATTGCGACGTACTTGGCGATTCGGTAATTATGAAAACCGAAATTATGGAAAAGGCGGATGCAAGCCTGGAAATTCACGATGCGGTTGCCTCTTCGTTGGAATTTAGAAAAGCCTTCCACAAAAACCTTTCCATTTTATAAAATCAATAAAAATAACCGCCCCGAAGTCGGGGCGGGTTTCTTTTGCCGTAAGGCGATGATTATTCGTAATATTCTTCAATGGCGTTAAAGTACGCGCGGATGTTTTCCCATTTCGCGTCGGGGGGAATATCGCAACCCGAAGAAATAACGAAGTTGGGCTATTTTCCGCACGCGTCCAAAAGGGCAAACACCGCTTTTTTCATGGATTCGGGGGTGCCGTTTTTAAATTCGCCGGCGGGGTCGATGTTTCCCATGGCAACCGTATCGGCAGGGAATTTTTGCATCATATCTTCCATATTTATGGCGTTGCCAAAGTGGTAAGCGGCGCAACCCGTACGTAAAATGGAATCCGCAATTTGCACGGCGGAATTGCCGCAGTTGTGGTAAACCACCAAAAAGTTTTCGTCTTGCACCGCATCAACGATTGCTTTTACGTATTTTTCGGAAAATTCTTCGGCTAAATCGGGGGAAAGTAAGCCCGCCAAAGGTTCCGCCATTACCACCCCTTGCGCGCCGGCTTCCTTATACGCTTTGGCGTATTCCACTAAAAACGCGGTGGCTTTTTCTAAAACCACGTGCAGTAGGTCGGGGTCGGTATAGCAGTACACAAGCGTTTCGGTTACGTCGCAAAGCCTTCCCGTAAGCGAGAACGGGCCGATGATACCTGCAAAAACGGGGCGGTCGCAAATCAGTTGTTTTGCTTGCTTTACCGCGTCTACGTAAATGCCCGTACGCTTTTCGCCCACGGTAGGCACGCGCAAACTTTCCGCGCTTTCCATATCCGTAACCACGGTACTGATAACCGAAGGCACTTCTTCGTCGCTAACCGAAATTTCCGCGCCGAACGCTTCCGCTTCTACGGATAAATCCATAAAGCTTACGGATGCAAGCGAAGGAATGGCTTCGGCAACCGCTTTCATGCCCTTTGCCTGTAATTCCGCGCTATGCGTAATTTCCCCAACCGTGCAGTTCAAAAGGGAAACCGAAGGGAAGGAAAGCAGGGGCATACTGCGTTTTTGCCCCACGAAATTTAGGTTTTTTAGCCAAGTTTTCATGTTTTGGGGGTTCATAAAAAACTCCTATTATTTCATTTTGTTTATCATACCTTATTTAAGGAAAAAAATCAACGGTTTTTATAAAAAAAATTAAAAGAATTTTGCAAAAATCACTTGTCTTTTTCTATGGATATGGTACAATAGAGTAAGAAGCCGAAAAGGCAAAAAAATTCGTATGCCCGTTATGTGGCAAGGAGAAAAACGGATGGCAAGATTTGATGAAATGTCCGCACTTTTACAGCGCGGTAAAGCAAGGGATTTAGCGGCAATGGTGCAAGAAGAATTGGCAGCTGGCGTGCCCGCTAAAGATATTTTAGAACAATCCTTAATCGTAGGTATGGGTATCGTTGGGGATAAATTCAAGCGCAACGAAGTATTCGTACCCGAAGTTTTGATTGCAGCGCGCGCAATGAATTCCGCGCTTACCATTTTGCGCCCCGCTTTGGCGGATTCGGGCGTTGAACCCGTTGGCACCGCGGTTATTTGTACGGTAAAGGGCGACCTGCACGATATCGGCAAAAACTTGGTTAAGATGATGATTGAAGGCACGGGGCTTAACGTTATCGACCTTGGCGTAGACTGTGACAAGGATAAAATCGTTGCGGCAATTAAGGAAAATAACGCGAACGTAGTTTGCCTTTCCGCACTTTTAACCACCACCATGGGTTATCAAAAGGAAGTTGTTGACGCGATTACCGAAGCAGGTCTTCGCGATCAAGTAAAAATTATGGTTGGCGGCGCGCCCGTAACTGCGGATTTCGCTAAGGAAATCGGTGCGGACGCATACACGCCCGACGCAGCTTCTGCTGCCGAAACGGCAAGGGCGTTCTTCGCTTAAAATTTAATACTATGGAAACGCTTCGTGTAATTTACGATGGAAGCGAGCGGGAAATCCCCTTTACACAAGGGGAAACTTTGCTTGCCCTTCTTCGTAAAAACGGATACGAACTTTCCGCAAACTGTGGCGGTAACGGAACCTGTAACAAGTGCAAGGTGTATTTGTTGGATGGGGAAAAGGTTACCGCCGTTTCTTCGTGTAAAACTTTGGCAAAAGCGGGGATGCGCGTGGTGCTTCCCACCCTTTCGGGTACGGGGCTAATTACGGATGCCGCCGTAAAAACGGATGGGGAACGGGGGGTTGGCCTTGCCTTGGATATCGGCACCACCACCTTAGCGTTTTACTTTGTGGATATGCAACTGGGCGAAACCTTACAAAAGGTTTCCTGCCTTAACCCCCAAAGCGCGTTTGGCGCGGACGTGATCTCGCGCGTGGAATACGCAACGAACCACGGGGTGAACGAACTTACCCAAGTGTTAAAAACGCGTATCAACGACGTTATTGCCGCGTTCACAAAAGAATTTCAAAAGCCCGTAAAGCGTTTAGCGGTTACGGGCAACACCGTAATGTTACATATTTTTGCGGGGGAGGAGATTGCTTCCTTTGGCAAATACCCCTTTACCCCCGCGTTTTTAGAAAGCCGTACCTACGGCGCGGAACTTGGCTACCGCGCGGAAGAAGTGCTTTTGCTTCCCTCTATTTCCCCCTTCGTGGGCGCGGATATCACGTGCGGTGCAATCGCAACCCGTCTTACCGATAATGGCACGCATTTACTTGTGGATTTGGGTACGAACGGGGAAATGTTATTATCCCACCAAGGCAAACTGTACGCTACCTCGGTTGCCGCGGGCCCTGCCTTTGAAGGCGCGGGGATTTCTTGCGGTATGGGTGGGGTGAACGGCGCAATTTCGCAAATCAAGCAGGTAAACGGAAGCCTTTCCCTAACCACGGTGGGGAACGTTCCCCCCCAAGGCATTTGCGGTTCGGGACTGGTGGACGGAGTTGCTTACCTGTTAGATCAAGGCGTGATTGACGAAACGGGCGCTTTTCAAACGGAAGAAGAAAGCTTTGCTTTCGCCCCTAACGTTTCGCTTACCGATAAGGACGTGCGCGCCTTTCAACTTGCCAAAAGCGCGGTGCGCGCCGGGATAGAAACGCTGCTAAAGGTGGCGGGCACGGGGCAAGTAGACCGCCTTTTCGTTTGCGGCGGTATGGGCTTTTACTTAAATCAAGATAGCGCGGTAAAGGTGGGGTTATTCCCCGAAAGCATGCGCGAAAAAACGGTTAGCGCGGGCAATACCGCGGGGTTGGGGGCAAAGGCTTGTTTGCTTTCCCAAAAAGCGCGCGAAAACGCGTGCGAACTGGCAAAAAAAGCGGAAGTGGTATCCCTTTCTACCCGCGCGGATTTCACCGAAGCTTTTATGGAGCATATGTTTTTTCCATTATGAGTCACATTGAAGAAATTATAAAGAAAACGTTAAACGGCAAAATATGGCAATCCGCGTTTTTCAAAAGTGAAGAGCTCGCTTTTCAAGAGGAGGTCGTTGCCGCGTGCAAGCAAAACTACTGCGGTATGTACGGCAAAACGTGGACGTGCCCACCCGCCGTGGGGGAACTTTCCGCCCTAAAAGAAAAATGCACGGCGTACGAAAACGCCTTCGTTTTTACCACCAAGCACGGATTAGAAGATAGTTTTGATATCGAGGGCATGGGGGAAGCCCGTGAAAAGCACGCGCAAATAGAAGGGGAACTAATTGCCGCCTTGCAAGGGCAAAAGTTCTTATTTTTGGGCGCAGGCGCTTGTAACGTATGTAAAACCTGTACCTATCCCACAGCGCCATGCCGCTTTCCCGATAAGGCTAAAACCTCTATGGAAGCGTGCGGTATCAGCGTGGTACAACTATCTAAGGACGTAAACATAAATTACGTAAACGGGCAAAACACCGTAACTTATTTTTCCCTAATTTTGTATTAAGGAGTTTTTTATGAATAACAGAGAGCGCGTTAAACAAATTTTACACTACGGTAAAGCGGACCGTATGCCCGCCGTTCACTTCGGCTATTGGGAAGAGCTGCTAGAAGAATGGGCGGAGCAAGGGCATATCCCCAAGGACCTTTCGGTTGGATGCTGGGATGGAACCGAAAAGGATAAGGAATTAGATAAAATTATCGGTTGGGATTTCAACTGGAATACCGTGCGTTGCGGCGCAAATTTTGGTTTAAATCCCCGCTTTGAGCATAAGGTGATTGAGGAGCTTCCCGATGGATTCTTGCGCGTGCAAAATCCCGAAGGGCTGATTGAACGGGTTAAGCCCGGTGCCCGCTCTATTCCTGCGGAGGACGACTATCAGCTTAAGGACAGGGAATCGTACGAAAAGCTGTACCTTCCCAAGCTGCAATGGTCGGAGGACCGCGTGGATCGCAAAGCCCTGGAAAGGATGAAGGAAGAGGACGCAACGCGCGAACTGCCCTTAGGTCTTCATCTTGGCAGCGTGTTTGGGGATATCCGCAATATGCTATCCGTTGTGGGTATGAGCTATTTGATGTGCGACGATTACGATTTATTAGTGGAACTTGTGGATACGTATGCCGAATTGCAATTCAAAAGTGCGGAGGAGGCGCTAAAAATTTATTCGGGCTTTGATTTTGCGCATTATTGGGAAGATATTTGCTTCACGAACGGCCCCTTGCTTTCCCCTGTGATGTTTGAAGAACTGTGCGCGAAACACTACAAAAAGAGGAACGAACTAGTGCGCGATTACGGCATTGACGTAATTTCCCTGGACTGTGACGGGGTAACCAAGGCGCTACTTCCCGTTTGGTTTGAAAACGGCGTAAACACCATGTTCCCCATAGAAGTTGGCACTTGGGGGGATCAGTTTGCCCCCGCGCGTGAAAAATACGGAAAAGGTATGCTTGGGGTAGGCGCGATGGATAAAACTGCCTTCCGCAAGGATAAGGCAGCGGTGGATAAGGAAATTGCCCGCATGGCGCAGCTTGTCAAACTGGGCGGATTTATTCCTTGCCCCGATCACCGCATTATGCCCGGTTCTAAATTTGAACTGGTAAAATATTACGCGGAAGAAATTAAAAAAATTAAACTGTAAGGGGTGTTGGTATGGATAAAAAGGAATTAACCGCAGGCGAACGCTTTCGCCGTTTCATAAAAGGGGAAAGCGTAGACCGTTTACCTATGTTAGAATGGGCGCCGTGGTGGGATCAAACCATCCGCCGTTGGCATGGCGAAGGGCTGGATAAAAATTTAGACGCCCTTGGCGTTCAACGTTATTTTGGTATGGACGGATGCTTGCAAACGTACTTTACTTGGCGCACCCCCCAAACTCCGCACGCGCCCCAACACGGGCACGGCATTATTAAGTCGGCGGCGGACTATCAAAAAATTAAGCACACCTTGTATCGCGATCCCACGCAGTTCTACGATAAAGAATATTTTAATTGGTTGAAAAAAACGGGGGAAAGCGACGGGGATACCGTGCATTGGTTTACGGTAGAGGGCTTTTTCTGGATGCCCCGCGAACTGTTTGGGATAGAAGACCATCTTTACGCGTTTTACGATGAGCCCGAATTAATGCACGAAATTTGCCGTGATAATACCGAATGGCTAAAAAAGGTGTTTGAATTTATTGGGAATACCCACCGCTTTGACTTTATGACCTTTGCGGAGGATATGAGCTATAACAGCGGCCCCATGATAGGGAAGAATTTGTTCGACGAATTCCTTGCGCCCTATTATAAGGAACTAATTCCCATTCTTAAGCAAATGGACGTACCCGTGGTAATTGATAGCGACGGGGATATTACGGATGCGGTAGATTGGTACGGCTCGGTAGGGGCGGAAGGGATGCTTCCCTTAGAACGCCGCGCCGGGGTGGACGTATCCAAGTATATTGAAAAGCACCCCGAAATGTTCTTTATCGGGCATTTTGATAAAACGTGTATGAGTAAGGGTGAAGCCGCCATGCGGCAGGAATTTGAACGGCTTATGCCTTCCTGGCAAAAGCGGAAATTAGTGCCCGCCGTAGACCACCAAACGCC
>JAZUCI010000073.1:0-12386 GCA_045639045.1 Christensenellaceae bacterium | reverse complement strand
TTTGTAGTAGAAACGGGGCATACCGTTATAGTAAATTTCCAAAGAAAGGCTTGCCACCGAAGATC
This sequence comes from Christensenellaceae bacterium, assembly GCA_045639045.1. GTDB lineage: Bacteria > Bacillota > Clostridia > Christensenellales > Borkfalkiaceae > SIG402. The sequence continues at coordinate 12,321 of JAZUCI010000073.1, read as the reverse complement.
CTTCGTCCGAATAGTTACCGAAAATGGTTCCTACGTAGGAAGAGTTGGAGGTGGGAACGTAAATCCACGTTTCCATGGTACGGGGCACGATTTTATTCTTTTGTTGCAAGGGATAATCGGCATTAAAGGTTGTGCCGATGATGGGTTGATATACCAAATCGTTGCCGTTATTCGATAAGTCCTTTGCAAAGGAAGAACCCGTCATATCGTACGCGGCAAGAAGGTTCGTATCCGTGGTATCTACCGAGAAGGTGGAAGCGGAAGCCGAAGCCGCAATTTCTTCGGGCGTTCTTACGTCCTTGTACATAGCAACGTTTTGCACCCTACCCGTAAGCGCCATAGAGTTGTTGATACGGCGGTCGCCACCAATGCAAACGGTATCCCAGTTAGATAGTTCGCCTTGGTTTAAGTGCGCGCCCTTTCTAAGCATTAAGGGGCTGTCTTCATCCACCGTTTCCAAATGCTGACCGTTCATATACAGCGAATAGGTGGTGGTGTTAGAACCCTTTACGTCCTCCATATCAATTACGAAGGTAAAATGCGCGGATTTCGGATCGTTTGCTCCGCCAAAATAGGTGGGATCGTAATGGGTGGTGATGTACTTGGTAGCAAACTTGAATTCGGGCCCGTTTTCAATGGAAACCAAAATTTCCCCGTGCGCGGTGAATTCTAAATACGAACCGCGAACGGTAGTGCCGTCGTTTAAGTAATCGCTAAAAAGAACGCCGTTTCGCCAGCCGTAGTGTTCGGAAGGAATCCAAACTTCCGCGTCAATGGTAAAATCGTCCGCCCCCGAAAGGTTGAACTTGTTTTCCATGTGGTAATAGCCTTCTTTGTTAAAGCTTTTACCAACGGTGTAAGCAACCCACGCTTTGGCGTTATGAACGCCCAAAGTTAAGGTGAACACGCTAATTGCCGCGCAAACCGCGCACAAAGTGGCAAGCCCTAACTGAATCAATCTCCGTTTCATAGTGTTTTTCTCCTTGTTTTGCTTATAGCAAAGGTGTTATGTGCAAAAGTATACCACCTTTTCTTGCGTTTGTCAAGATAGGCGGTAAAAAAATAAGCGTTTTTGATGCGAAAAATGATAAAAAAATGCTAAAAAATAACAAAAATTCGCTACTTACTTGGTTTTTGGCTCTATGCGAAGGGTGAATTTTTCGCCCGTTACCGCAAAATCCAACACGTACACCGTGCGGTTTGGCGCGCGAAGAACGGTGGCAAGTTCGGTGCTAACGGTGGGCGCATCCGCCCCCGTAAAGGTGGCGATAGCGCCGCCAACGGTAATTTGGTTTCCTTGAATTTCGGGTTTTTCCAGGGTTACGAAGCGTTCTATATAATCTCCCTTTTGGGGGGTTACGCCTTCCGCGTAGGTAATTTCATCCGTTACCGTTACCCCGTTTGTGTCGGGGGCAAAGGTGCGCCGTAACCCTTTTACCTCGGGAATATCGTAGGCAGAAGCAAAGTCAAAGGAAAGGGTTTTGCCATCGTACACCGTACCGTTTGCGCGGTACTTTCCACCCGTTTTTTGGTAGTTGCCAAACAAAATGGGAACGTTGTGCGAACGGGAGCAAGGGTTAAAATACTTATAGCGGTATTCTTCTTGGAAATACTGACGGGTATATTCGCCCGCGCCCAAATCCGCGAATACCTGCTTGCCGCAAACCGCAAACACAAAGCTTGCTACGTCGTTATGGTTGTGCGCTTCCCAGTTCGTACCGCCTTTTGCGGCAAAGCCGAAATCGGGGGTGCGGTATACCAGCCACTCGGCGTCCAAACTGTAATCGGTTAAAAGGGGTTGTTCTTTTTCCGCTTTGGGGTTTAGCCAAAGGAAATCGCGAATTGCCAAATGCCATCTGCCCCCTGCAAGGCTTGGGGAAATGCAAGGCTGGGGAAGGGGGAACACCGCATCCGGATACGTATCCGCCAAAAAATGCCAAATGCCAAGGGAAAGGGTGCCTTCCATCACGCCGTCCGAAAAACTGATTAAGGAATTTCCCGATAAAAACGTTTTTTGGGGGAAGGTGGCAATCGCCTTTACCTTTTCGCTATCGAATAAATTTTCCTTACCGCCCGTAAAATCGTATAACAACTGCGCGTACGAAACGAAGAAGCCAAAGCCGTATTCCCAATAGCTAATCCCTTCGTAACAGTATCCGCTTTCGCGGTAGGAAAGAAGGAAGTTAGCCATGGCTTTATCAATTATGGGCTTTACTTCGGGGAAGCGTTCGGGGAACAAATACATAAACGCCGCCCCCACGCTACCCGCGCAAACCGCCGCCCAGTTACTGTGAAAGTTAATCCAGTAAAAATTGTGCGATTGATTGCAAAAGGGAATTACGATACGGCGTTCCACCTCCATCTTAACGCGCGTTTTAATTAGGGGGGATAACCGTTCTTCAAGCGCCGTGTAAATTTCCGCAAGGGTAAAGCCCGTTTCCGCAGCGGTTAAATCAATAAAGTCGGGGATATACGCGTTCAAATCGGGAATATGCGCGGGGATAACCCACGTATATTCGTTACAAATGGCAAATAAACTGTCCTCCGTCCGCTGTAAATACTTTTGTTCTTCGGGGTAAATCATGCTTAAAATGGCAGAAACCACCAGCATTTTACGGCGCTCGCTAAAAAAGGCTTCTCCCTTTTTGCGGTCCCCCGAACGAAGGAATTCCATCATTACCGTGTAGGGAAGTTCCAAAATGGGCGCGCCTTCCATTTCCGCGAAAAGGCGGTGCAGTTCGGCAAGTAAGGGCGCGTACGCTTCATCTGTTTTTACTTTTTGCCAAAAACGGACGTCCTTCATTTTTTCTAATAGCATAAAAGCCTCCTAATCCTGCGTCAATTACAAAGGGTTACTTCTTTTGGGGGGATACGGAAAGGGTAAAAATCTTTTCCGTAACCATAAGGTCTAACGAATACACCGTGCTTAAAGGCATTTCACCCGTTTCGGTGCGAAGGGGGAAATTGTGTTCGGTTATCGTGGGGGCAATTGCGCCCGTGTAGGTGGCGGAAAGCCCCCCTACCGTAAAGCCGCTAGGGGTAAGGACGGGCTTTTCGGTTAGTACGAAGCGTTCCACGTAATCACCCGCTTTGGGGGTTATCCCTTCCGCGTAGGTAATTTCATCCATCAAAGTTACCCCTTCCACCGTGGGGGTTAAGGCGCGTTTCAGGCTAACCACTTCGGGGATTTCGTAAGCCGAAGCAAAATCAAAGGAAAGGGTTTTTCCATCGTAAACCGTTCCTTCCGCGCGGTGCGTTCTACCCACCTTTTGGTAGTTGCCGAATAAAATGGGAACGCTATGCGAACGGGAGGAGGGGTTAAAGTATTCGTAACGGAATTGATCTTGGAAATATTGACGGGTATATTCGCCCGCGCCGATATCCGCAAACACTTGCTTGCCGCCCGTGGCGATTACGAAACTTCCCACGTCGTTATGGTTGTGCGCTTCCCAGTTGCATCCGCCCTTGGCGCAGAAGCCGTATGCGGGGGTGCGGAAAATTAGCCACTGGGCATCCAAGCTGTAATCGGTAAGGGTTTCTTGCACCACTTCGGTGGTGGGGTCCAGCCACGCAAGGCCGCGGATGGCAATGCACCATCTGCCGCAAGGGTCTATGGGGCAGGCGGCATCCTGCGGGGCGGGGAAAACCGCGCTAGGGTATTTTTTCGCCAAATAATGGCAAATACCGCGCGAAACTTTGCCGTTCATCCACCCGTCCGAAAAGCTTACTAGGGCATTCCCCGAAAGGAAAACCTTTTGGGGGAAGGAGGAAATGGCTTTTACCTTTTCGCTATCGAATAAGTTTTCCTTACCGCCCGTAAAATCGTACAGCATTTGCGCGTACGAAACGAAGAAGCCAAAGCCGTATTCCCAGTAGGAAACGCCTTCGTAGCAGTATCCGCTTTCGCGGTAGGATAATAGGAAGTTGTTAATCGCTTCTTCAATGCGGGGTTTTACTTCTACAAAACGTTCGGGGAATAGGTACATAAACGCCGCCGCAACACCGCTGCCGCAAACCGCCGCCCAGTTGCTGTGATACCCAATCCACGCAAACTTTCTATCGTAATTAGAAAAGGGAAGAATAATTCTGCGTTCCACTTCCATTTTAATCCGCGTTTTAATCAGGGGATCTAACCGATCTTCTAAAATGGTGTAAATTTCGGATAAACAATATCCCGTTTCCGCCGCGAATAAATCAATGTCGTCGGGGTTATAGTCAATCATATTGGGAATATGCGCGGGAACTTCCCACGTGTATTCGTTGCACACCGCAAAAATATAGTCCTGCAAGGTGTTAAAATACGCCTTTTCATCAGGATAAATCATCGTTAAAAGGGCGGAAGAAGCAAGGGCGCGTCTACGCCTAAAATAAATTTCTTCCCCCGTTTTGCGGTCCCCCGAAATAGCAAAATCCGCCGCCGCGGTAAAGGGTAGTTCTTCAATGCCCTTCGCGGTGCTTTCTTCGTACATATCCACGATGGTGCGTACGGTATCCGCGTAAACTTCGCTGTTTCTTACCTTTTCCCAAAATTTGGGATCTTTTAGTTTGTCCATTAACATAAGAAAAATCTCCTTGATTCGTGTTAGAACGGTGGGAAAAATCCCCTTAAAAGCAGTGGTTGTTTATTCCTTGGGGGGAACGCGTTCCCCCCGTATATCGTAAATGCAATTATTTCTTTTGGGGTTCCACGCGTAAGGTAAACGCGTTACCGGTTACGGGGAAGTCCAATATATGCGCGGTCCAGCTTGCGCCCACGTTGTTGTGCCCGGGAACGAGTTCGGTGGAAAGGGTGGGTGCATCCGCGCCCGTAAAGGTGATAACCGCGCCCCCCACGGTAACCGTGTTGCCCGTTACCACGGGTTGTTCGGTAAATACGAAGCGTTCAATATAATCTCCCTTTTTGGGGGTAACGCCTTCCGCATATGTAATTTCATCCGTCAGGCTAACCCCGTTACTATCGGGGATTAAGGTGCGTTTTAGGGAAATTACTTCGGGAATATCGTACGCCGAAGCAAAATCGTAGGAGAAGGTTTTTCCATCCCAAACCGTGCCGTTTGCGCGGTATTTGCCCCCCGTTTTTTGGTAGTTGCCAAACAAAATGGGAACGTTGTGCGAACGGGAAGAAGGATTAAAATAATCGTAACGCCACGGGTCTTGGAAGTATAAACGGGTGTATTCGCCCGCGCCTACGTCCGCCAAAACCTGCTTGCCGTTCACGGCGAAAATAAAGCTGCCCGTATCGTTATGGTTGTGCGCTTCCCAGTTGCAACCGCCCTTTGCGGCAAAGCCGAAACTGGGGGTGCGGTACACCAGCCACTGCGCGTCCTCGCTATAATCGGTAAAGGTTTCTTCTATGCGTTCTACCGCAGGGTTAAACCATACCAAATCGCGCACAAACAAGCCCCAGCGCCCCGTAAAGTCTACTTCGTTGCGGTTTTGTTGGGGAACGGGCACCACCGTATCCGGGTATTTTGCCGCAAGATAGTGGCAAAGCCCACGGTTAATCATGCCGTTCATATTTGCATCCGAGAAGGAAACCAACGCATCCCCCGATAAAAACATTTTTTGGGGGAAGGAAGAAATCGCCTTTACCTTGGGAAGGTCGAATAAGTTTTCCTTACCGCCCGTAAAATCGTACAGCATTTGCGCGTAGCAAACGAAGAAGCCAAAGCCGTATTCCCAGTAGCTAAGCCCTTCGTAGCAATATCCGCTTTCGCGGTAGGATAACAGGAAATTGTCTATGGCTTTGTTAATTCGGGGGCGGGCTTCGTCAAAGCGTTCGGGGAACAGGTACATAAACGCCGCCGCAACGCTTGCGCCGCAAACCGCCGCCCAGTTAGAGTGAAAGCCAATCCAAGCAAAATTTCTATCGTAATTACAGAAAGGCTGAATAATACGGCGTTCCACTTCCATTTTAATGCGCGTCTTTATCAGGGGGTCTAAGCGGTCTTCAAACACCCTGTAAATTTCGGAAAGGTAAAAGCCCGTTTCGGAAGCAAACAAGTCAATGTCGTCGGGGATGTACTCCGTCATATTGGGAATATGCGCGGGGATTTCCCAACTATATTCGTTGCAAATGGCAAAGATGAAATCTTGCAAACGTTCAAAATACTTCTTTTCTTCGGGGTAAATTAAGGAAAGCAAGCCCGAAGCGGTAAGCGCTTGGCGGCGCTTAAAATAAATGGCTTCCCCCTTTACGCGGTCCCCCGAAAGGAAAAAGTCTGCCGCAACCGTAAACGGAACTTCGGTAATGGGCGCCATGGCAACCTTATCAAAGGTGTTTTTTAAGGCGGCGCGGAACCCTTCGTACGTGTCCTCCGTTTTTACCTTTTCCCAAAAAGCAGGGTTTTTCATTTGGTCTAAAAACATAATAATCTCCTTCATGAAAAGCAAACTAAAAAGTTATTAATATAAGAATACAAAATTTTTCAAAAAAATAACAGTACCTATGTTGCTGAAAAATATGCAATTGTTGCTTTTTTGCGCGGGTGGGAAGGGGCGTGTGGGTAGCGCGCGCGAAAAATAAGGGGATTTTACGTATGCAGTTGCATTTTTTGCGCGCATATGCTATACTGTAAACGCTTTTCAGCCGGGGTTTTGTTACCGCGCTGGGCAGGGAGAAATAAAATGCAAGAAAATCAAACGAAAAACCGTAGCGCGGCGGGTAGTTTTACCGCGCTGATCGGTATCATCGTAAACGTATTTTTGGCGGCGGGTAAAATAGCCGTTGGGTTAATTTTCGGCTTCGTTTCGGTGCTTGCCGACGGGCTAAACAACTTAACCGATTCGGGCAGCAGCGCGGTATCCTTGGTGTCCTTTCGCCTTTCCGCAAAGCCTGCGGATAAGGAGCATCCCTTTGGGCACGAACGTACGGAGTACGTTTGTTCGCTAATCGTGGCGTTTGCCATCCTTTTGGTTGCCTTTGAAACGGTAAAGGAATCGGTGGGCAAAATTTTTGGCGGAACCGTAACGGATTTTTCGGTATGGGCGGTTGCCGTTTTGGGCGCTTCCATTTTGGCAAAATGCGGTCTTTACCTATATTACAGCAGGGTGGCAAAGCGGTTAAATTCCACCATTTTGCGCGCTTCGGCGGTGGATAGTTTATCCGACTGTATCTCCACTTCGGTGGTGCTTGTTTGTTTGCTTATCGGCAAATGGACGGGCGTTCAGCTGGACGGCTACGCGGGGGTTTTGGTTTCGCTGTTCATCGCTTGGGCGGGGATTGGCGTGTTAAAGGAAACCTTTTCCAACCTAATCGGCCGTTCGCCCGAAGAAGAAACGCTTGCAGAAATTAAAGCGCGGGTGTTAAAGCACGAAGGGGTTTTGGGCGTGCACGATTTAAGCGTATATTGCTACGGCCCCAACAAGTTTTTCGCCAGCGTACACGTGGAAGTGGATGCCAGCGTGGACGTACTTACTTCGCACGAACTGGTGGATGCCATCGAACGCGAATTTGCCTTGGAAACCAACGTAATTTTAACGGGGCATTTGGATCCCATCGTAACGGACGACGAGCGCGTAAACGAATTAAAAGCCAAGGTGGAAGCCTTTGCGCGCGGTTTGGACGAACGCTTTACGGTGCACGATTTCCGCATGGTGTTTGGGGAAAAGCGCACCAACGTACTGTTTGACGTAGCCGTTCCCTTTGACCACGCGTTTACCAAGGAAGAACTGCGTAGCAGGGTGGAAGACTTCGTGCGCGCCGAAAATGAAACGTATTGCCCCATCGTAACGGTGGAGCATACCGTTTAAGCGAAAAGGAATATAAAAGGCTTCAAATCTAAAAAAGTTTGGGGGGGGAAATTTATTTTCCCCCCTTGTTTTTTTCTTTCACGTGTGCTATACTGAATAAAAACCGCGCAAACGCGCGGAAGCCAAACCCAAAAAAGAAGAAAAAGGGGGAAAGAGAGATGTTGGACGAAAAACGGGCGATAAAAAAACTGCAACGCATTGATAAACAGTTAACGCCCTACCTACCCGATATTCAAATGCATCTTTCGCGCTATAACGGAAAGTACGCTGAACTTACGCAAGGCGAAAATTTGACGGACGCGGTAAACGCGCACCTATATTTCGGTTTTCACCGCGAAAAAGGCGGATGGGTGTTCCGCGAATGGCTACCCGAAGCGGACGCGGTATATTTAATTGGGGATTTTAACGGGTGGAATCACGGTTCGCACCCCTTAGCCAAGGGGGAAAACGGCATTTGGTCTATTTCCCTTGCGGGGGAAAACGCCCTTTGCCACGGGCAGTACGTAAAACTGTGGGTGGTAAAAAACGGGCAAGGGTTTGAACGCATCCCCGCGTATATCCGTTATACCGAGCAGGATAAAGGCACGGGGAAACTGTGCGGTAGAATTTGGGCGCCCGAAACCCCCTATCCTTGGACGGATGAAAAATTCCATAAGAAAAAGCGCCCCAAAGCGCCCTTGATTTACGAAGCGCATATCGGTATGTCGCAAGAAAAATACGGCATAGGCACCTACCGCGAATTTGCGGATATTACCTTGCCGTGGATTAAGCAAGCGGGGTATAACACCGTGCAGCTGATGGCGGTGCAACAGCACCCCTACTACGCTTCCTTTGGTTACCAAGTAACCAACTTTTTCGCGCCCGCGCATTGGTTTGGGGAGCCGGAGGATCTAAAATATTTAATCAACAAGGCGCATAGTATGGGCATTACGGTGCTGCTTGACGTGGTGCACAGCCACGCTTGCCCCAACGTGGGGGAAGGGTTAAATATGCAAGACGGCGCGGACGGGCAATACTTTTTAACGGGCGAACGCGGATTTCACCCCGCGTGGGAAACCTGTCTGTTTAACTACGGCAGAATTGAAGTGTTACAATTCTTGCTATCCAACTTAAAATATTGGGTGGAAGAATTCCACTTTGACGGCTTCCGTTTTGACGGGGTTACTTCTATGCTGTACGAAAACCACGGCTTAGGCGTGGCGTTTACTTCTTACGCGCAGTATTTTTCGCTGAACACCAACGTGGACGCGCGCGTTTACCTAATGCTTGCCAACCGCCTAATTCACGCGCTAAACCCCAAAGCCATCACGGTTGCGGAGGACATGAGCGGTATGCCCGGTACCTGCCTTCCCTTGGAAAGCGCGGGGATGGGCTTTGACTATCGCCTTTCGATGGGCGTTCCCGATATGTGGATTAAACTGTTAAAGGAAGTCCGCATGGAAGATTGGGACGTGTTCTATTTGTGGAACGAGCTTACGGGGGGCAGAGATAAGGAAAAAGCGGTGGGTTACGCCGAATCGCACGACCAAGCGATGGTAGGGGATAAAACGGTGATGTTCCGCTTAGCGGATGCCGAAATGTACACGGGGATGTGCAAGGATTACCACTCGCCCACCATGGATACCGCGGTGGATATGCATAAGCTAATCCGCTTTATTACCCTAAGCTTGGCGCGGGACGGATACTTAAACTTTATGGGCAACGAATTCGGCCACCCCGAATGGATTGACTTCCCCAGAGAGGGGAACGGGTGGTCCTTCCACCACGCAAGGCGGCAATGGTCCTTGGTGGAAAAAGGCTTTTTGAAATACGAGTGGTTAAATAATTTTGACCGCGCTATGATAGATTTTGTAAAGAAAACCGCCCTTTTAAGCGGGAAAAAGGCGCAAAGTATTTGGCTGGATAACGCCAAAAAGGTGCTAATTTTTGAACGCAACGGGCAGTTGTTCGCCTTTAATATGCATCCCTATATTTCGCAAGAAAAAACCTTTATTTCTTGCGCGGAAACGGGGAAGGGCAAGTACCGCGTGGCGCTAAATTCGGATGCGGAAGAATTTGGCGGATATAACCGCGTGGATACCTCCTACGAATACGAAGCGGTGGAAACGGAGTACGGCCTAGGCTTTTTCGTGTATTTGCCTTGTCGCACCGCCGTTGCCTTTACTAAGGTCGGCGAATTATAACCGTCGCAATACGGTGTCAGCCATCGCCCTTTGGATCGTCGAATACGATAAGTATACTTCCGCCCCAAACGGCTCGGACTTCCTTGTCTTGCTTGCTTCTAATCCGCCTTTTGTCGGCGAATTATAAACTGCGCGCTTTTCTCCCTCAGTCGGCTTTGCCGAAAGCTCCCCCGTCGGGTGGAGCCAAGGATATGCGTTTCCGTCATTCTTCGCCTACCCCCTTTGACGGGCTAATCGGAGAATCTAAAAAAGTAAAAAAACAAGCGTGAAATCACGCTTGTTTTTTTGTTTGAGTGGGGGAAAGGGTGGGGACGTTCGTAGCGGTGGGGGAAAGGGCTAACGCGGTTTGGGTAACCTTGCTTTCGGCAAGGAATAATTGTTCTTTTAGGCGGGCGTTTTCCCTTTTTAGGCGATTTAATTTTTTTGCCAACGCGCTTTCTTTCGGTTGTTTCACGGGAAGATTTTCCGCTTTTTCCTTCCGTTCGTAGGGGTTAAAGCAGTAGCCCGTTTCCCCCTTTACCCGTTCCACCGCGCGTAGCACTAAACTTGGGTTTTTGGTAAGCAAATTGCGGTATTTGTTTTGGTAGCGTAGGGCAAGGGTGGGGTTGCCTTCGGCTAACAGGGAAAGGGCAGCGCGCACCGAAACGCCCTTTCTTTTTAGGGTGAAAAGGCGAAGCAGCAGCCCTTCTTCTTCCGCGCCCGTAAAGGTTTGCTTTTTTTGTACGGAAAAATCTTCTTCCCCCCAAAGGCGGGCTTTTAGGTGGGGATTTTTTTGGGTTTTTGCCACCATTTCGTAATACAAATTACGAATACTGCCCTTGGCTTTGCCCGTTTTTTTGGCGTATTCGCTAAACAACTCGCTTAAATTTTTGCCTTCCTTTTTGCCGCGGGCAACGAAATCTGCCAACGCCTTTATCTTTTTTTGCGTTTTTTCTTTTTCAACGTTCATGGTGGGATCTCCTTTTTTTCGTTAGGTTTTTTATTTCCAAAAGGGAAAGAAAATATACCCTTTCACATATGCTTTTTTATGGAACTTATTTTGTTGAACGCCGAAAACACTTTGCTCCTAACCCGTGGGGGCGCGTTACCCCAAAAAAACGGCTATCTTACCCGCCTATCCTTGCGCCGTGGGGAAACCTTGCAAATCACCTGCCTTATTTCGGGGCAAACGTACCCGTTCGTGGCGGAGGAAGGCTTTCTTTGTTCTTCCCCCCACCTTAAAACGTGGCGGGGGGAAGGGTTTGTTTTTTTGTACGTAAAACCCGCGTGCCAAGGGGAGGAACGGTGGGTGCGGGGCAAACGGTTCCCCCCTTTGGGGAATTTTCCGCGTATGCAAAAAACCCAAACCGAAAGGGGGTACGCGCTATATACGTTTTGCGGGGAAGAAGGGGAGCAAAACCCCCTTTCGGGGCGCGCGTTCGCCCTATTTTCCCCCCAAAACGAACTTATTTTTTACGGCAAAGGGCAAAAACTTTGCGTGGAAGAAAAAACCTTTACGGTAACGCGCGTTTTTCCCACCCATCGCCGTCACGAAACGGTTACGAAGCGCAGCCTAAAAACGGGGGAAACGCTATCCTATTCCGCCCGCCCCACGCGGTGGGAAAACCCCGTAACCTTGCCCCACGAACTAACCCCCGTTTTGTTTGCGGAAGAACTTTTTTTGCGCGCGCATCCCGAAGATTTTTTAAGCCGAACTTTGCACGGGCGTATCCCCGATTTATACGCGTTTTTGGGGGAATTCATCTTTGCCCTTCCTTGGGAAGAGGGGGAAGTGCTGTTATTCCGTAAAAACGGCGGGGTGGCGCGCGTGATATTCGCCCTTCGCGAAGGATTGATTTGCGACGTAGAGTTAGAAGAATAACCGTTCCTTTCAAACCGCCCCATCCCCGCGCGGAAGGATAAGAAAACCGCCCCTTCTTACAAGTATAAAAAGGGAAAAAACGGGCAAAAATTGGGCAAGAAATCCAAAAGGGAGATTTTGCCAAAATGGAATACAATTACAACGTAAATTCATCTTGTTGCGCGGCGGGAATATCGCGCGATTTATCCCGCTTACTGCAAGGCAAACTGCCCGTTATCGTGTGTATTGGCAGCGACGCGGTAATCGGGGATAGCCTTTCCCCCATGATAGGCAGTTTTTTAAAGGAGTTTTACCGTTTGCCCGTTTATATCTACGGGGAACTTGCCCATCCCGTAACCGCAAAGGAATTGCCCCTTATCACCCAAGCGGTAAAAAAACTGCACCCCGCCGCCCCCGTAATTGCGGTGGACGCGTGCGTGGGCAACGTGGAAGAAATCGGGCTAATCAAACTAAAAACGGGCGGCTTATACCCCGGGAAGGGCGTGGGCAAAAACCTTTGCGCGGTGGGGGATATTGCGCTTATGG
>JAZUCI010000072.1:0-1449 GCA_045639045.1 Christensenellaceae bacterium | reverse complement strand
CACGATAACGTTAAGGCTTCCAGCGGTTGGAATACCACTTGGACGATTAGCGAATTCAAACTTTTAGAAACCGGTTTACACACCACGTACGACGGTAGCTTGTTCCAACAATTAAGCGGTCCCACCTTCCTTGGCGGTACTAAAACTTATGATGGAACCCCTCAATCCTTCACGATGACGAAGCCTGACGACGTTAGCGTTCTGTTCACCGATAACGATGGTAACCAAACGGAAACCATGCCTACCTATACCGAAGCAGGTACTTATAAAGTTACCGCGCGTTTCATGAAGCCCGGTTACAAGGCGTTGGTACAAACGGCTACTTTAACCATCAATAAAGCTACTCCGTATTTGGATGTTGATACCTCCCAAAGCTTTAACTACGACGGACAACCCAAAACGATTTCCGCTTCCGTATTAACGGCAAAAGGTGGTTCTGTTATTACCGAATTAAATGAAAAAATAACCTTCTCTCCTGCAAACGGAACTCTTACCAATGCTGGTATTTATTACGTTTATGTTGGTCTTCCCGAAAGTGAAAACTACAAATCGGCAAGTGGTAAGTGGGTAAAAGTTACCATCGTTGGCCAAGGTGGCGGCAACATCGGTGGTGGTGATGAAGAATTAAAAACCTTTACCCAAGATGAACAAGATGCAATTTCTTGGGTTGGAACGAATTTAGATGCAAACTTTGCTTCTACCTATGACGGTAAAGAACATTGCTTGTATTTAACCAACATTCCCGAAGGCGCAACCGTAACTTATACGAACAACGTACAAGTAAACGCTGGCACCTACAACGTTTCCGCAATGATTTCTAAAGAAGGGTACGAAGATCTTTCGATTAACGTTACCATGACGATTGCGAAAGCAGACGTTCAAATTATTGCAGAGGCAGAACAAACTTTCTTCTACTGCAATGCGGAAGTTTCTCCCGTTGCATCTGCATCCAACGGCGCTGCAGTTACCATTGGTAAAACGGTTAAAAACATTGGTACCGAAGTTATTACGGTAAGCGTTGCTGAAACCGCTAACTATAAGGCTGCTACCATGGATGTTACCGTTACGATAAAACTTGACGTAAAAGGCTAATCATATTTAACGTCTAATTGTGGTGATGTTATGCTAAAATTATTGTTAAATAAAGATTGGACGTTCAAGCAAGTTGGAAAATCGCAAGAATACCCCGCATCCGTTCCCGGTGACGTTACTGTTGACCATTATAATAACGGGATTATCAAAGATCCTTATATTAAAATGCATTATGAAGACAGTAAATGGATTCTTAGGGAAGATTTTGAATACCGTGTTTTCGCTGATATTGGCCCTGAATTCTTCGAATACGATAAAATCTATTTGAATTTGCAAGGCGTTGATACGTATAGCGACGTATACGTGAACGGAACTTACGTTGGTAAAACGGAAAATATGTTCATCGCATACCGCTTT